>JANMZR010000060.1:0-73522 GCA_031383555.1 Cytophagaceae bacterium
TTTAATTATGGCCAGTCGGCCGAGCTGAAAATAGAACTTACCTCCAACCCGCCATGGCAAATAAAACTGAATACAGGAGAAGATTTTACTATAGAAAAAAGCCCTTACCTGCTCACCGTCAGGCCATTAAACGACACAAAATATACCCTAAATTCAGTTAAAAATATTTGTGGATTGGGAGCAGTTTCGGGCGATGCAGTAGTGAGAGTTGTTGTACTGGGCGATGAACTTGCCATTAAAGAGTCGGCCATCAATGTATTTCCCAACCCAAGTAGCGATGCCATAAATATTGAATTTCCAAAAAATACAATTGATAACGCAACCATTGAATTGGTTGATATTTTAGGAAATATTGTTAAAAAACAAAAATTTGAACACAAGTTTAAAAATACCAACCAGTTAAATATCAGTGAATTACCTGCTGGACTTTATCAATTAAATATTTTTTCGAACCAAAAAATCATACATAGAAAAATCATAAAAGATTAAGTAAAAACCATCAAGCAATTCAATTTTTATCAGAAACACTAAAATTTCTGAACAGGATTTTTATTGCCTTTTTTTTAAATAAATGAAAAAAAATACCAATTAGTAAACTAAAAAATGATAATAATCACAGATAAAGTTGGCCAACTAGCCAATCGCATTTTTCAGTTTTCATTTGTAATTGCCAATGCAATTGAAAACAATTATAAAGTTTTAAATCTAAATTTTGATGATTATGCAGAATACTTCGAAGCTACCTCTAACTCAAAATTTGACGAATTTCAAATAAAAACAACATTAATTTCTGACTACTCCAAAACTGACAAAATTGGTATTAATGCAATAAATAAGCTTTCACACTTTTTTAAAAAAAATAATTTTACCAAAAATTTTATTTTAGAACACCTATTTTTCGAAAATGAAAGATTTGATTTGAATGATGTCAGTTTACAAAAAATAGTAAAAAGTAAATTAATTTTTTTAGGCGGTGCATGGTATTTTGATTATTCTAATTTTATTAAACACGCTAATCTTATTAAAAGATTTTTTACTCCAATAAAGAAATATCAAAATAAAATTGAAGAGATATATAAGGAAATTTTTGAAGAAAATACTTTATTAGTTGGAGTTCATATAAGAAAAGGAGATTATAAGGAATTCATGGACGGTTTGCATTATTTAGAAAATACAATCTATGCCGAACGAATGGAACAAGCTCAAAACCTGCTTTCTGAGCAAGGTAAAAAAATCAAATTTGTACTATGCTCAAACGAACCTATTGAGTTAAATGATTTTAAAAAATATAAAGTCTACCATAACCATAACCATTTTATTGTCGATTTGTATTTACTGGCTAAGTGTAATTATATAATGGGTCCATTAAGTACATTTAGTATGTGGGCTTCATTTTATGGGAAGGTACCGCTTTGGCAAATATCAAAAGAGAAAATAGATTTAAAATTTACAGATTTTCAAATAAAAGAATATTGCTAAAAAATGTTCAAAAAACTTAACTGGAAACCCGACCAAATGACCCTTAACTGCCTTAATTTCAGGCTACAACACACAATAAATAATAATTGGGGTGGAGGAAGCGACCACTTTATTTTTTATAAAGCAAAAGGTCTTATTGACCAATATGCAACCTTTTTTAAAAACTATCCTGAAAATTCCAAACCCCAAAACGTAATAGAATTGGGTATGTGGGACGGCGGCTCTCTAGCCTTTTGGAATGAAATTTTAAAGCCCCAAAAAATAGTTGGAATTGATTTAATTGAAAATGGAGGCAACGATTATTTTAAAAAATATTTGGAAAAAAACAACCAATCCAACAAAAATGTAATTCCTTATTGGGCTACTAATCAGGCAGATACACAACGAATAAGAGAAATAATAGCAGAAAACTTTGGTGATGAGCCAATTGACGTCGTATTTGATGATGCTTCACATATGTATGAGCCCTCGCTTGCCTCGTTCAATGCGATATTTCCTTATATGGCCGTTGGAGGAATTTATATTATAGAAGATTGGGCTTGGGGCCATTGGAAAGATATTGAAACAGGTCTTCCCTCAGATTCAGAACCTTCTAAATTGATTTTGGAACTTGTGCAAGCAGCTGGTAATGTGGGCCTTATTGAGTCAGTTACAATATTTGAAGGTTTTGTTGTGGTAAAACGGGGTAAGGATCCTATCTTAGGTAAAAAGGAGGATTTCCATATTCATAAATATATTTACAATAAACCAATGGCTTTTAAAAGTAAGATAAAGGCTGCTTTACGAATTTTTGATTTGTATAAATGATTTGTGTTTGTATTTTCACAATCTAATCAGCCAAGGGAACGAATTAAAATAATTAATTTGTTTTTAGAGTAATTAATTTTAATTTTGAATATAAATAATTCAAAAATGAAAATGTCAACCATAGAATTAAAAAAGCAGCTTTTTGAGAAAATTCAAAATACAACAAATAAAAATTTGCTAGAAGATGCTTGTCAATTATTTGATATTGAATCAATTGAAGCCGAAGTATATTTGATAAATGAAGCACAAAATAATGCTATTTCAGAAGCTGAAGATCAAATAAAAACTGGAAAGTTTTTAACAAATGAAGAAGCTAATAGTCAAATTGAAAAATGGCTAAAATAATAATTTGGTCTGAAAAAGCTCAAAAAGATAGAGTTGAAATTTTTACTTTCTATAACACAAGAAATCAATCTACCGATTATAGTAAAAAATTGAATAGAGTATTTAATGCGGTGATAAAATTAATTTCAAAATTTCCCAATTTAGGAAGAACAACCAATAGAGAAAATATAAAAGTAAAAATCACAGGCAATTATTCTATATTTTATAAAAATCTCAAATCTGAATTACACATTTTAACCATTTGGGACAATAGAAGAGATCCCAACCTTTTAGAAAAACAATTACTTGAACAATAATTTTGAAAAGAAGGAATTTTTTAGCCCTGACTTCATGTTTCATAGCTATGAACGTATTATCAAAGCTGAAAGCATTTTCTACTTCATTAGGAAAAACCGAGTCGAAAATGCCGCTACTTTTTATTGGGCATGGCTCACCTATAAATGGAATTGAACAAAATGAGTTTAGTCAATCGTGGTTAAAACTGGGAAATGAACTTGAAATTCCAAAGGCAGTAATATGTATATCAGCACATTGGCTCACCAAAGGCACTTTTGTAACGGCCATGAATATGCCCAAAACTATTCATGATTTTGGAGGCTTCCCTCGTGCACTTTTTGATGTTGAATATCCGGCAGCTGGCAATATCGAGCTAGCAAATCAAACCAAATCGCTTATTACAAAAACAAATGTGGGTTTTGATCATGACTGGGGCCTTGACCATGGCACTTGGTCGGTAGTGAAAAATATGTATCCCAAAGCCAATATTCCAGTTTTGCAACTAAGTATCGACTATTATCAACCACCACAATTTCATTATAATTTGGCTAAGGAATTGGCTGCTTTACGTAGAAAAGGTGTTTTGATAATCGGTTCTGGTAATATGGTGCACAATTTGCGAATGATAAAATTTGATGAAAATAAGCCAGATTTCGGCTTCGATTGGGCCATTGAAATGAATGAAATTTTTAAGAAAAACATACTCAACAATAATCATAAAGCTTTGATTGATTTCCCTAATTTGGGAAAAGCGACTCAATTGGCCATCCCATCCCCCGATCATTATTATCCGCTTTTGTATATTTTGGGCATGCAAGAAAAAAATGAGCAAGTAGAAATATTTAATGATAAAGCTGTAATGGGTTCAATTACAATGACTTCTGTAAAGATTGGTTGATATTTAAAATTATATTTTTAATAAAAATTAATGTTGCGTAGAAAATAGAAAAAGGACAAGTTGGTCTTTTTTCATTTTGAACCGCTAAGCTGGCGAAGAATTTTTTAACAGCGAAGCTATTTTTTTATAAAACTTGAAAAACAAAATATTATATTTGAATAATCTCTAAACAATTCTAATATCATGCGAAAAATATTTCTGTCATTCCTAATCCTATTTTCATTTTCAATCACTGAAATAATTGCTCAGTCTGAACCAATTAGAGTAATTATGATTGGCGCTCACCCTGACGATTGTGATCAAGGCGCTGGTGGTTTGGCCATATTGATGTCACAATTAGGCCATCAAGTCAAATTTGTTTCTGTAACAAATGGCGATGCCGGCCATCAAACTATGGGAGGAGGTGCCCTCGCAAATAGGCGATATTTGGAAGCCCAAGAAGCAGGTAAGAGATTTGGTGTTACTTATGATGTGCTCAGTAATCATGATGGAGAACTAGTGCCAAGCTTGGATATAAGGATGCAAATTATCCGAAAAATCAGAGAATGGAATGCCGATATAGTATTGGCCCCACGGCCAAACGATTACCATCCCGATCACAGGTACACAGGTGTATTGGTGCAAGATGCTGCTTATATGGTGGCTGTACCCAATATTGCACCAGAAACAAAACCTCTAAAAAAGAACCCTCTTTTCCTTTATTATCAAGATCGCTTTCAAAAGCCAAGTGTTTTTAGGCCAGATATTACCATTGATATCAGTTCCGTTTTTCAAAAGAAAATTTATGCCCTAGCCGCCCATGAATCGCAGTTTTTTGAATGGTTGCCTTGGATCGGTGGCTATGCTGCAGAAGTGCCAAAAGGTGAGAATGAAAGGTTGGCTTGGCTTGCAAATCAGCGAAAAAAAACAATCAATCCTGAAATTCAAAAATCATTGGAAAAGTGGTATGGTGTGGCAAAAGCAACCAATATTAAATATTTTGAGGCTTTTGAAATATGTGAGTACGGCAACCAACCTACTACTGAGGACATAAAAAGGTTAATGCCAATTTTGAAATAATTATATAACCCCTGTGGTTTTTGTATTCATTTTCTCATTATTATCCACTATTTCATGTTTTGGGCATGCAAGAAAAGAATGAATGTGGCTGTTGCTGGTTCTCATATAATAACTTCGGTACTAATTGGATGATTTTTATCATAATAATAAAATTATAATTTCATTCGATCTTCCTTCAAAATTTTCTCTAAATATTTCATAAAAAAATCAACATTTTCTTCATTGAAACACATTGGTGGTTTTATTTTCAGTACATTATTATCTTGCCCATCAACACTTGTCAGAATTCCATGTTGTTTCATTCTTTCCGATAAATAGGCTGTCTGTACAGTAGCTGGCTTTTTATTTTCATCGCAAAACTCAATGCCCAGAAAAAGCCCTTGACCACGAACATCAGCGATAATTGGGAACTCATTTTGCAAGACATTGGATCGTTTTTTAAATATTTCGCCAATATTAAATGCATTCTCTTGCAAATTTTCATCTTTAATTACCTGCAAAACCTCATATCCAATAGCCGCTGAAACCGGATTGCCGCCAAAAGTATTGAAATATTCCATTCCATTTGCGAAGGATTTTGCCACCTCTGGGGTACACGCTACTGCAGCCAACGGATGCCCGTTGCCAATTGGCTTGCCCATTGTTACTATATCTGGCACAACATCATGCAATTGAAAGCCCCAAAACGTTTTTCCCACTCTGCCAAAGCCAACTTGTACTTCGTCGGCAATACAAAGTCCGCCCGCTTTTCTTGTGTATTCATAGGCCAGTTTTAGATAATTTGGAGGCAACACAATTTGGCCACCACAGCTTACAATACTTTCCGCAATAAATGCCGCTACACCTCTTCCTTTTTTCTGAATATTTTTGATGGCTTCTTTAATATGTTCGGCATATTGCTCACCAGTATTATCACCTCGATAAATACCTCTAAATGAATCAGGTAAAGGTACAATATGGGTATTTTCTGGTTGGCCATTCCCCCCTTTTCCATTAAATTTATACGAACTTATATCAATACAAGCCTGTGTATTGCCATGATAGCCAACCTCCAATGCAATTATATCCTTTTGATTTGTGAATGATTTGGCCATACGCAAAGCCAATTCGTTGGCTTCAGATCCAGAATTAACCAAATATATAACAGAGAGTTCTTGGGGTAATGTTTCAGATAATGCTTTAGCGAATTTTGTTATATTTTCATGCAAATAACGTGTATTTGTATTGAGTACAGCCATTTGTTTTTGGCCCGCTTCAACTACTCTTGGGTGTTCGTGGCCTACATGTGCAACGTTGTTTACGGTATCCAAATAGCGCCTTCCTGTTTTATCAATCAAATATTGCAATTCCCCACGCACCATATTTATTGGATCGCTATAGGATAAACTCAGGTTTTTGCCAAGGTGCTTTTTTCGTGTTTCTAAAATAGAATTAGGCGCTAAATTCGTATTTAAAGCATCATTTTTGAAAAGTAAATTGGGATCTGGACAAACTGCTTCCCAAATTGGCAATAACCTCGGCGAACCAACACCTGGAAACCCTGTTGATAATTCCAATAAATCGAGCATCAATTGAAAATGTAAATGTGGAGGCCAACCACCATTTTCATAAATATGTCCCAAACTTCCAATTTTCTCTCCTTTTTTTATGGTTTTTCCTATAAATAGGTGTTCGAGACTTTCGGTACTCAAATGGCCATACAAAGAGTAAAAATATTGATTTACGCCAAAATTATGTTTTAAAATAATTACAGGACCATAGTCTTTATTGGCTGTATTGTTGGCAAAAGCAAATACCTCTCCTTCATAAAAAGCATGAACAGCTGTACCTTCTTTTTGCCAAAAGTCGACGCCCAGGTGATAAGAACGGTATTCAATTCCATTATTCCCTTCAATTTCAAAAGCCTTTGTTGAATAAAACGGGCGGGCTTCTAAATAACCACCGGCAGGCAATTTATCATTATTTTCCGCTTGAAATTGGATTACTTTTTGGTAAATTTTTACATCATTTGTATAGTTTTCAAAATTGCCTAAAAATTGGCTTCCAATACTTAAATCTAAAGGTAAAATTGCCGTAAAGACTAAACTTGGTAATAGCTCATACACTGAAAAGGTTTCTTTTTTTGCCCAATCCATAAAACTATTTCTATTGTGCAAAATTTCCAATCCACAGGCATTTCTAAAAGCATAAGTGGCTAATTTTTCAGGAATATTTTTCCATTTTGTTAACAGATCCCAAGCTGGCTTTTCACTAATGAATAAATAAGTATTTTCTGGTTCTTTTTCTTTATTGATAGCCGATTTTGTAACACTCAAAATTAGTCGCATCGCCACTAAAGTATATAGCAATTCCAGCTCTTCTTCTAAAAGTGGAAATTGTTTATGATACCCCGTAACTATTGGTAAAGCTGCAGCAAGCGGATCTGGCAAATTCATCACCGCATAACAAATGGCCACTGCCAAATCGTTGATGGATTGTGAATAAACAGCATCGCCAAAATCAATGATGGTTATTACTTGAGTTTCACCTAAATCGTTGTTAACCAATATATTATTTTCATTGGCATCATTATGAATTACTGATTTTCTTAATTGAGTATATTTTATTTTAAAGCTTTCAAACTTTTCGGTAAAATAATGTATTATATCATTTTCGGTTTTCGAAAACAAATATTTATACTCATAGATCCATTTGGCATTGGCGATATCCCAATCAAATTTTCGAGAAGCAAATGGGTGATTAAAGTCTTGCAATAATTGTGTGGTTTGGCCACAAATTTCACCCAAACTAGTAAATAAATTGGTTTTTTTTGGGTTTACATTGTCCCAAAGCCTTCCTTCAATCCATTCCAAAAGTCTTACTTTTCGTTTATTGTTATTGGCATCAATATGAATCGCAAAATATTCGTTGTCAATAGTTTGTATAATTTTTGGAAAAGGGATATCTGACTTTTTTTCCTGAAGATGTATTAATAATTTTTCTTGAAAATCAATATAATCATCCAATTGGTTGGTTCTGCCAATTTTTAATATATATTTCTTAGCCTCTGGAGTGCTTATTTTAAAGTTAAAATCAATTTCACCTGGCAATATTGATACATTACTCTTTATCCCAAAATATTGTTTGGCAATAATAGCCGCTTCTTCTTTAGTTATTTGGTCTATTTCGTATTTGCTAGGCGTCATGTTAAAGTGTTTTCCTATATTGGCTTTGCCAGCTTATTTTTAAATGATTCCAATTCCTTTTGACTTCATTTTCACAAAACCTTCAGCTGCTTTTACACCAAATTCACGGCCACGAAATACTTCCATGTCGGCATGGCCACAGCTATAAATACTTGGTGGATCTTGACTTACATGACAAAAACAGGCTTTTCTTTTTTGCTCTTGAGTATCTGTAATATCTACATAATCAGTCGGTTGAAAGCAATAAGTTTGCTCTCCTGCACATACTTCAAAGAAATATAATTCAAATATTTTACCTAATCTTTCCCAAGCCTGTATACCCAAAAGGCTTGCAATTTGATGGTCTTTATGGCTATCGATAGGCCAGTGAGTGAATAAAATATCAGGTTTTTCTATTTTAATCAATTCAGTAATTTTGTTTACCCATTCATTATTGATACTAGTATCACCATCAATTTGCCCCGCAAAAATCGGCTTTGCATTCAAAATTTTGCAAGCATTTAAGGCCTCCTGCTTTCGTATTTTTGCCGATTCTAAATGTGATTTACCAACAATACCTGCTTCTCCAGTTGTTAAATAAATAACAGTTACTTCGTGGCCAGCCTTTACAAATTTGGCTAAACTTCCCCCACAGCCACTTTCTGGGTCGTCAGGATGACCACCAAGGCAAACGACTTTCTTTTTTATAATCTCACTTTTGGATGAAAAAGGCAGTGATATTGCTGCCAATGATGTGGCTGATTTTGTGAAAAAATTTCTACGAGTACCCATTTTATTTTTTTGCTAACTCAATTATGTTTTTAACAATTTCATCGGGGGCCTCCCAGTTCAGCAAATGTCCTTTACCTTCAATTTTAACGAGGCTTGCATTGGGTATTTTTGTTGCTAAATCTATTGAATGAAAAGCTGGTGTAGTTTTATCGGCTGTACCCACCACCACCATTGCAGGAATTTGTATTTCACCCAATCGAGGGTAATAATTTTCTTCATAAAAAGCCTTCAAAATTGGTATTAAAGGCATATAGCTTTGGTTTTTGGAATTGTCTAGTGCAGTTTGAATTATTGCTTTATACGGTTTACCAATAAATGAAGATTGAAATAGAGTAGCTAAAGTTTGGTTGGCTAGAATCGATTCTATATAACCATTGGTAATCAATGGTATTTGAATTTTGTTTTGTGGATTGTCTTTATTTACATCACCAGCAAAGGTGGCCATCAAAAGTAATGCTTTAATTCTTTTTTGAGCAATTTCAGGATAATCCAACAAAAATTTCATACTCAAAAAACCGCCCATTGAATGTCCAACGAGTACCGCATTTTTAATATCAAAGTGTTCTAAAACAGCTACATAATCTTTTGCCATTTCAGCCGAGGAAATACCATTTTTACCAATTGTGCTTTTGTTATGACCTCTTTGTTCAAATGCAATAACATGGTAACCGGCTTTTGTAAGCTTAGGCATTATCAAATTCCAGTCATGAATTGAACCACCAAAACCATGGGCCAATACTACTGTATCGCCAACTCCAGCGGATAAAGTTCGAATTTTTGTACCATCTGTTGTAGTTATAAATAGCTCATCACCAGTAGGTTGTGCGGAAAGTATTTCGTAACTATATTCCTCCGGGGCATGGTTGATTTGGTACACTTTGTATTGCACAAATACAAATATAATTGCAACTAAAAGCAATATACCAATTAGAAATTTTCTCATATTTTAGGTATTTAATTTTTCACTATTCTATTACTTAGTTTCAAATCCTGATTTTCTTAATTTTTCAAAAAGAAAATTTACTTTATTAATATTTTCTTTTCCGTTTTGTGCAAAATACCAGAATGTTTCAAGTTCACCTTTATGCATTGAGGCGTTCATATCACCTGATTGAGATTTATGGCAAGCTTTTATCCAGTCGGCAACTATCATATAGCTATGCTGGTTTCTTTCTCCAAAGCCAAATGACCTATCAAAATAATTAACAGGTGAATTTACCAAAATATTGGTTTCTGGAAAGCCTTCTAATCCTGAAAATTTATAAGTATAATCCTTATTTAATGACCTTCCTCCTAATACAATTGGCTTATTTACAGCACGTTGTGCCGCTTTTAATGCCAATATTGTAGCGGATTTATGGTGAGCATGTTGGCCAACATCTGGAACTAAGCAAAATATATAATCATACTTATTTTGTGCCAAAATTTGATCCAGTTTTTCATTGATATAATTGATATTCCATCTTTTCCCTTCTAAAAATGGTTTGGGGTCAAATTGATAAAAATCATCTATTTGATCGAAAAAATAGAAGTTTCTAATGCCCAAAACATCACCAGAGCAAAGTATTTCTTTTTTGCGAATCAAAGGCAAATATTTGCGGCCTGTGGTCGAATCTGTTAAGTTTTTATCATAAAAAGTTGAAGCTAATAAACCATTGTAGCCGCCTGATCCATCGGTAATTAAGGCCAAATCGACCATGCCCTTTAGCTCACGGGTAATTTTGAATAGGGTTACAGGAAACTGTGTTTCATCATCGGGGTGAGCCGTTACAACTAATACTTTTGGCCCATCAGATTGGGCTAAAATAGCGTATGAGAAAAGTAATAAAGTGAGTATTTTTTTCATTTTTACTGTTTGTAAACGACCCCATCTTTCATAACAAAGGCAACTTTCATCATAACTTTAGGGTCAGCTATTGGGTCGCCATCAACGGCAATTATGTCTGCTAATTTACCTTTTTCTATTGAACCAATTTGGTCAGCCATGTCCAGGATACCTGCATTTATAGTTGTAGCAGCTTTTAGGCACTCCATCATTGGCATGCCAGCTTCCACCATATATTGAAATTCTTTTGCATTATAGCCATGAATAAATACGCCTGCGTCTGTTCCAAAGCCAATTTTTACGCCAGCTTTATAGGCTTTCGCTAAATTACTCTGGCTGTAACCCCCAATTTCAATGGCTTTTGCTGCTACAAAAGGATGGTAATAACCAGGCACTTTGGCTGAATCGGCGGCAGTTTTACCAGCGATAATAGTTGGAATTAGAAAGGCTCCTTTTTCAATAAAAAGTTTGATACATTCGTCGTCGGCAAGGGTGCCATGCTCAATAGTGGTTACCCCAGCTCTGATAGCACGTTTCATTCCTTCTGGGCCGTGTGCATGTGCCGCCACTTTAAAGCCATAGTCTTTGGCGGTTGCAATAATTGCATCTAATTCATCTGCTTGGAACTGAGGCCCTTTACCGTTTTTAGCCACACTTAAAACCCCACCTGTTGACGTAATTTTTATCCAGTCGGCGCCATCTTTATACCTTTGCCGTATGGCTTGGCGGGCCTCATCAGGGCCGTTTATTACGCCAGTTAGCATACTTTCATCTACATGCAGGTTCTCATTAAGTCCATTGGAAGGGTCGCCATGGCCACCCGTTGTGGCTATAGTTTTGCCTGAAGTAAGGATACGTGGCCCATCAACAGAACCCCTATTAATTGCATTGCGCAAGGCAATATTTGCGCCAGAGCCGCCCATATCTCGAACGGTTGTGAAGCCAGACATTAAAGTGATTTTGCCATATTTCTGTGCTTCTAAAGCATTATCGGCCATGTTGTAACCTATTCTTTTTTGGAAGGAATCTTTACTGGTTTGACTTTCTAAATGCACATGCATATCAATTAGGCCTGGCATAACAGTTTTCAATTTCAGATCAACAACTTTATCACCTGCAGCAGCTTTTTGGTAGCCTTTTTGAATATCGATTATCTTGTTTTTCTCAATGATAATTGACATTTCTTTTTGACTGTAATTGGATGTCATGTCAAATAATGTACCGCAATGGAGGATAGTTTTTTGTGAGAAAATTGTATTTTTAATAAATAAAAATGATAAAATCAGTAATAGTTTTTTCATAATAAAATAAAGGGCTTAAAAAGGTTGAAATAAATTGAAATAGTTGTATTTATTGAGATAAATTTAATAAAAAAAGCGTAATTATCTTCATGTTTGATAATTACGCTTTTTATTTGTGGCTTTTGCTGGAATCGAATCGGTACGCCGAACCGCCAATCAAATTTTTAGGAAACATCTATTTGTTGCCAAACACTTGATAAAAAATTGTTTTGTGGCCTCGGCGGGAATCGAACCCACATCAAATGTTTAGGAAACATCTATTCTATCCGTTGAACTACGACGCCATGTTTTTGGGAATGCAAAAGTCTGAAAAAAAAGGCGATTTTGCAAGGAATTTAAAATTGGCGAATTTAAATTTCATATTTTTTAATTCTAACTTCTAATTTCCCACTCTACCCCAACCAATTAGGAAAAATGCTCAAATGCTTCACTTTCAAAATCGTCATCATCGCAGCTCGTAATTCATCGAGATTTTCTTTGTTTTCAGCTGAAATAAAGACCGACTTTGGCATTTCAGAATCCATGTAAGTTCTTTTTAGCTTTTCTATAATGTTCTCATTATCAGTTATTTCTAAGCCAAATTCATCATAGGGCTCTTCTGGTTTTTCATGCTTAGGAATCAAGTCAATTTTGTTAAAAACCATTATAGTTGGTTTATTTCCAGCACCAATCTCGTTTAAAATACCATTAACAATCTCAATTTGTTCATCGAAATTGGAGTGCGAAATATCAACCACATGGAGTAAAATATCCGCCTCTCGTACCTCATCAAGTGTACTTTTGAACGATTCAATAAGCATGGTTGGCAGTTTCCTGATAAAACCAACTGTATCAGTTAGTAAAAAAGGGATGCTTTCAATACTTACTTTTCTTACAGTTGAGTCGACCGTGGCAAACAATTTATTTTCAGCAAAAACATCAGCCTTGGCCAATCGCCTCATCAAGGTACTTTTGCCCACGTTGGTATAGCCTACCAACGAGACTCGCACCATACGATCACGGTTTTTGCGTTGTGTGTGCGACTGTTTATCAATAATATCGAGTTTTTCTTTCAAATAAGTTATACGGTCTTTGGCAATACGGCGATCCGTTTCAAGCTCTTTTTCACCTGGCCCACGCATACCTACTCCTCCACGTTGGCGGCTCAAGTGCGTCCACATACGGGTAAGGCGGGGTAACATATACTGGTATTGTGCCAATTCAACCTGTGTTTTTGCCTGTTGGGTTTGGGCCCTTTGCGCAAAAATATTCAAAATCATCAAGCTGCGGTCAATCACTTTTACCTCCATCTCTCTTTTTTCAAATTCCCCTTCAATGTTTTTTACTTGGCGTGGCGAAAGGTCGTCGTCATATAAAATGATATCAATGGCTTTGTCTTTTACGTAGGCAATAATATCCTCAAATCGGCCTTTGCCTACATAAGTACCCAAATCTGGCTTTTCAAGTTTTTGCGTAAAACGATGCAAGGTTACGATTCCAGCTGTTTCGGCCAAAAATTCTAATTCGTCAAGATATTCCTTAGTTTGTGTTGCTGATTGCTTTTGTGAAGTAACGGCAACTAATATCGCCTTTTCTTTCTCTTCCTCGGTTGAATGCAAGTTATTTTATTTAAATTTTAGATTACAAAATTAGGCTTTTTTCAATATTTACTCATCTTTTTAACCTTAAAAGCTTAAATTGGCAAACTAACCGACCATTTTATTAACTATTTTCGAAAATAAAAATCCATTTCTTTTAATTTTACGTTTATAGTATAAATAAATAAAATTAAAAATGAAAACTAAAATAATTCAATTCTGCCTTTTGGCATTTCAAGTTATTGTATTTACAGCCTGCGCTCAAAAAGAGAAACCGCAAAAGGAAGGAAATTATCCTTTAAAAAAGGAAGATTCCTTTTATAAAAAAACACTTTCAAAAGAGCAATATTATGTGACCCGTAAAAAGGGCACTGAGCGAGCTTTCTCAGGTGAATATGTTGATAACCATGATACTGGTAAATATTTTTGTGTTTGCTGCCAATCAGAACTTTTTGGTTCAGATACTAAATTTGAATCAGGAACGGGCTGGCCTTCCTTTTGGAAGCCTTCAGTTGCTAGTAATGTAGAGGAATTGGTTGACAACTCCTTAGGAATGACTCGCACTGAAGTAAATTGCGCACAATGTGGAGCACACTTAGGCCATGTTTTTGACGATGGTCCTAAGCCAACAGGATTGAGATATTGCTTAAATTCGGCTGCTTTGAAGTTTCAAAAAGGGAAATAAATAATTATTATTTGATCCTTAAAACCATCAAATAATAGCATTAATTTTAGAAAAATTATTAAATTAGGAAAGTGCTTTCAAAAGCCTTTCCTTTTTTTATTATGCCCGATTGCTCATAAGGTTTGCGGATTGGGAGTTTTTTTCGGAACTTTGGTATGTACTCCTACCGTTTATTTTATTTATGGATCAAATATTAGAAATATTAAAGAAGCTTTCTGTTTTTTTTAACAAAGGTAAATTAGCCTTAAGTAATTATATATCAGTTATCATACAATTTTTAAAGCCTTACATCACCTCGGCTTATCAGTATTTATTTACCCAATCGAAAAAAGGTACCAAAACCTTGCTCAACAAAACAATTGGTGAGGAAAAAACAGAGAAATTAAAGGAAAAAACAATTTTATTAAAGGAAAAATCAGAGCAATTATTAGAAAAAACTGAACCTTTTCAAGCAAAACTATTAGAAGCCAAGCAGCGATCGTCGTTATGGTATGAGGCTTCTGTAGATAGAGAAAGTAAATATTATAAACTTATTTCAAGTATTTGGAAATATAGCTACAGAATAGCAATTGGCGGAGCTATTTATTTCTTTTTAATTATCACCAATTTTCTGTATCTAACAGGTGAGTTACCTTCGGTTGACGACCTTCAAGATCCTAAACTTTCGCAGGCTTCAGAACTCTATACCTCTGACGGTGTGATGTTTGGAAAGTTTTTCGCTCAAAATCGTACTTCCGTTAAGGACTTCAAAGAATTATCTCCTAATTTGGTAAATGCATTAATCGCCACAGAAGACTCCCGTTTTTATAAACATTCAGGGATTGACTTGCGAGCTTTGGGAGGTGTGTTTTGGGGCATTATTACTGGTCGTGACGAGAGGGGAGGTGGAAGTACAATTTCCCAGCAATTGGCAAAAAATTTGTTTCGTACACGTGCAAAAGAGTCTCGTGGTCTATTGGGTTATATTCCTTTTTTACGAAAATTAAATTATAAAACAAAAGAATGGGTAACTGCAGTAAAATTGGAACGAACTTATTCCAAAGAGGAAATAATTACATGGTACCTCAATACTGTCGACTTTGGTAGTAATGCATATGGCATTAGAGTAGCAGCAAAAACCTATTTTAATACCTCACCTGATAGCCTAAGTATCCAAGATGGAGCCGTTTTGGTGGGTATTCAGAAGGCAACGACTACTTATAACCCAAAATTGCACCCAAAAGCTTCTTTTGAAAGGCGCAATATAGTAATGAACCAAATGGTGAAATACAGGTATTTGAGCCAATCTGAGTTTGACTCTCTTTCTAAATTGCCAATTAATATAGATAATTACAATGTTGAAACACCTTACACTGGCACTGGGAATTATTTTAAAAATGCAGTAGTTAATTTTATTCGGGCTTGGGCCAAGGAAAATGGTGAAGAAATCGATCTTTATTCTGACGGATTGAAAATATATACAACCATAGATTCGAGGCTACAAGGCTATGCTGAGAGGTCAATTCATGAAAAAATGAAAACCCTTCAAAAGCAATTTGAAAACCATTGGGGCAATAAAAACCCTTGGACGGATGTGGATGGAAATGAGCTACGTGGTTTTATTGATACGGTGGCCAAAAGAACTGATTATTATAAAAAATTATCAAAGAAATATTCTAATAATTTAGATTCAATAAAATTTTACATGAATAAGCCCCATAGAATGAAAGTTTTTGCTTGGGACAAAGGGGAGAAAGTAATGGTTATGAGCTCAATGGATTCTATAAGATATTACAAAAAATTGTTACAAGCAGGAATGATGTCCATGGATCCGTTTACAGGCCATGTAAAAGCCTGGGTAGGAGGGCTCGATTATGACTATTTTAAATATGATCATGTAAGACAAGGAAAAAGGCAACCAGGCTCAACTTTTAAGCCCATTTTATATACAGCCGCTATTGATGGAGCTAACTTATCACCTTGTGAAAAAATGCAAGACAGACCCTTTTCACTAAAATATCGAGAAAATAAAGAAGATAAAATTTGGGAGCCCAAAAATTCAAGTGGGAGGTTTTCGTTGAATACTTTTACACTCAGAAAGGCTATGGCCATGTCTATCAACTCAATAGCCGCTGCATTAACTTTCAAAATTGGCGAGCTAAAAGAAGATGAGCCCAATAAAAGGTTGAATAAAGACTGGGATCAAAGGCAATATGACATGGAGCAAGGTGCGCAAATGGTTGTAGATTATGCAAAAAAATTGGGAATAACTAGCCATTTGGAACCCGTACCTTCAATTGGCTTAGGGTCGTTTGATGTTTCTCTTTATGAAATGGTAGCTGCGTATTCTACTTTTTTGAATAATGGAATGCATACTAAACCATTAATAATTACAAGAATTGAAGACAGAAAAGGGAAAGTGCTTTTTGAGTTTAATACAACTTCAAAGCAAGTAATTAGTCGTGAATCAGCCTACATTATGATATATATGTTAAGAGGCGGGGTGGAGGAAAGCGGAGGAACTTCAAAGGGATTGTTTAATTACGATCTTTTTCCGAATTATAAAGCTCAAATGGCTGGTAAAACAGGAACAACTTCCAATTATTCAGATGCTTGGTACATGGGTTTATCTAGGGACCTTGTAACTGGAGTTTGGGTGGGTGGAGATGATAGAAGCATACATTTTAGAGGGTCAGCGGGGGAAGGTAGTAGAATGGCGCTACCTATTTTTGGAAGGTATATGGAATTAGTATTTAAAGATAAAAAATTGGGATATAAGCCAGGGCCATTCCAAAAAGCAAGCTTTACTATTCAAAAACCTTATGATGATTGTAGTAAATTTAATGGAAATCAACCTAGTGATGCTGATACGTCTGTCTATGAAGGGGAATATAGCAGTGATTCTTTACCGCCACTACAAACACCTATAACCATTCCTGATATTTCGCCTGATACAACGGGTCCGAATTGATGTTTTACTATTAAATTTTTCGATTATTTAATTATTTAGGAAGCCTTCTTGAAGAAAATCAAGGAGGCATTTTTTGTGAAAAAAAATATAATATTACATTAATTCAAAAATCAATTTTGACGATAACAATTATATTTGCATAGATAGTACTGATGAATTTACAAAAGATGAACTTACAACAGTTAGAGTATATAGTGGCAATTGATTTGCATAGACATTTTGTAAAGGCTTCCGAGTATTGCAATATTACCCAGCCAACCTTAAGTATGATGGTGCAAAAACTTGAAGATGAGTTAGGTATAAAAATATTTGACCGCTCCAAAAAGCCAGTCGAGCCCACTTTTGCAGGTCAAGAAATTATAAAAAGAGCCAAGCGGATTTTAGCAGAATCGGAAAGCCTCGTTACATTTACAAAGGAAGTAAAAGGGGAAGTTTCTGGAGATCTTCGAGTCGGGATAATTCCTACTTTGGCACCCTATTTATTGCCACTTTTTTTGAATAATTTTATTGATAAATATCCATTAGTGAATATTTTCATCAAAGAAATTGTTACCGATGACATAATAGCTAAAATTAAAGCTGGTGAGCTTGATATTGGCATTTTAGCAACACCAGTTAATCAAAAATTTCTTACAGAACTCCCATTATTTGAGGAAGAATTTTTTGTATATACCTCTCAAAATTTCCTTCCAATTACAAAGAAATATTTATTGCCTTCTGATTTAGATTTGAGCAAATTATGGCTACTGGAAGAGGGGCATTGCCTTAGAAATCAGGTATTTAACCTTTGCGAATTAAAATCAAGTCAGCATAAAATGTCTAATTTGCACTATGAGGCTGGTAGTATTGAAACCTTAATTAACTTGGTGGATAAGCAAAGTAGCCTCACAATTATCCCTCATTTAGCAGCATTAAATTTAAAAGACGAACAAAAGAGCAAATTGAGAGAATTTGCATCGCCAAAGCCAGTAAGACAGATAAGTTTAGTAGTTTCAAATAATTTCCCCAGAATTAAACTATTAAATGAATTAAAATCTGAAATAACAAAAATTATCCCTTTCAAAAACTTGATTTCAAGCAGTAAAATATCAATTTCAATTGAACATTAATTTATGTCAAAATATTATTCTTATTTAAATACAACAAAACTCATTATTGAAAATTTTAATGGAAATACTCCACTATCTATTTATTTGAAGAAGTTTTTTAAAAGTTCAAGTAAATATGGCTCGAGAGATAGGAGAGAAATATCAGAATTGGCATATAACTTTTATAGAGTTGCCAATGTTTTAGTAAATGAAAATATTGAAGATAAAATATTGATAGCTAATTATTTATGTAGACAAAAAGAATCAAAAATACTTGAAACACTTAGGCCTGAATTGAATGAATTTATAGGAATTCCAGCACAGGAAAAACTATTAAAATTAGACGAAACTATCGATTTAAATACTATTTTTCCTTTTTGTAATTCGCTTTCAGATGAAATTGATAGTGTAGCTTTTAATATTTCTTTTTTACAACAACCAAAACTTTTTATTAGAATTCGACCTGGATATTATGATCTGGTAATAAGTAAATTAAAGGAAAATAATATCAATTTTCAACATAAATCTGATAATTGTTTATCATTTGAAAGTGGCGTAAAAATCGACGAATTTTTAGAGGTTGGAAAAGAGGTAATTATTCAAGATTTTTCCTCACAAAAAGTTGGAGGATTTATCGAAAGGTACATTTCAGATACATCAAAAACTCTAAATATCTGGGATTGCTGTGCTGCATCAGGTGGCAAAAGTATAATGATGTATGATATAAATAGCCGTATAAATTTAACTGTTTCCGACATTAGAGAAAGTATAATTGAAAATTTGAGTGAAAGGTTTGCCAGTGCAGGGATTCAAAAATATGAAAGTTTTATTGCCGATTTAACCAACGAAAATACGATTATAGAAAAAGAATTTGACCTGATTATTGCCGATGTACCCTGCTCAGGGTCAGGTACTTGGGCTCGTACTCCAGAAGAGAAACATTTTTTTAAGGATACTTCAATTGAATATTACAAAAAACTTCAGTTTGATATTGTGAAAAATGCAGTTAAAAATTTGCTCAAAAATGGATACCTTATATACATCAGTTGTTCAGTTTTTATGGAGGAAAATGAAAAACAAATAGAGAATTTTGAAAGAACGTTTTCTCTGAAACTCCTTGAACAACAATACATTAAAGGCTATAATGAAGGAGCTGATACTATGTTTATTGCTATTCTCCAAAAATGAAATCAAGAGCTTATTTGAAAAATGTAATAACAAATTAATAAAAATGCTTGCAAAGTAAAATAAAAGTCTATAAATTTGATAGACTAAACAGAATAACTATACTTATACTTTAGATGCATATAAATGTTGAGCCCAAAAAGCCAGTCCCTATTATAGCCAAAAAGAATTCTATTGAGAAAACTTGGTATCTTATTCCAATTGTTTTATTGGTAATATGTATTGTTTACCTTTTTTTGTCAGGAAAAGTGATTTTTTCTTTTCATGAAATAGTTAATGGGATTAATCGTGATTTTTTTATTTTCCTCGGCGTGGGTATTATAGCCCAATTGGTTGATGGTACCTTGGGAATGGGTTATGGAGCTACTTCAACTTCCTTTTTATTGACAATGGGTATACCACCTGCCATTAGTAGTTCAAGTGTACATTTATCTGAAATGTTTACTACAGGTGCCTCCGCAATTTCTCATCATCGATTTGGAAATATCAACAAAAAACTATTCAAATTTTTACTATTACCAGGTGTAATTGGCTCAGTAATTGGCGCTTATCTTCTTTCAGATGTAATAGATGGTAAAACAATCGCACCATTTATTGCAGTTTATATGATTGCATTAGGATTAGTAATTATTCAAAAAGCTTTAAAAACTAATGTTGTAAAAAAGAAGACTAAAAGATTGGGTGTATTAGCGACTTTTGGTGGCTTTATGGATGCAGTTGGCGGCGGGGGCTGGGGACCAATTGTAACCTCAACGCTGTTGGGCCGGGGCCGAGACCCACGTTATACCATCGGCTCTGTAAACGCTGCCGAATTTGCTGTGGCTTTTTCTTCAGGTATAACATTTTTGTTTTTTCAAGGCTTTAACAGTTGGCAAGTAGCGTCTGGTCTTATTTTGGGTGGCGTAATTGCTGCACCTTTTGGAGCGTTTTTATTAGGTAAATTACCTCGGAAACCATTAATGGTGCTGGTAGGAGTTTTAGTTATTTCATTGAGCATTAGAACGTTGTATAAAATATATTTTTAAGAGTAATTTAGTTTCACATTGAATCTCATTCTTAAAATTTTGCTTTTTTAACGTTTATTTGTTGGCTTTAATAAAAATAGAAAAATAAAATAAATATGCCCTTCATTGATCTACTATCTGAAAATATAAAAACCTTATTTCCAGGATTTGAAGGCCGTTTTGTTCATGCTGAAAACTTAACTATTGCATATTGGGATATTAAAAAGGGTAGCGTTTTACCCCCACATTCACATATACATGAGCAAATAACTCATATTTTATCAGGAAAACTAGAGTTAAAAATTGGCCAAGAAATAAAGGTTATTGAACCTGGAATCGTTGCCGTTATACCCTCAAATGTAGTGCATTCAGGAATTGCCATAACCGATTGTGTGGCTTTAGATGTGTTTACACCTGTGAGAGAGGATTATAAATTATTGTAAATCCTTACTATTCAATTGAATACAAGCGTCAATCGCTTTTAGGCCATTTGTAAGTTCAAACTCAAGTGGATAGCCAAAGCCTAACCTAAAATACTTATCAGTTTCCTCAAACCAATGCCCTGGTCCCACAATAGTGCCAAATTCTTCGAATAATTTTGTGTAAAAACCATCAATATTTATTTTTAGGTTTTCTTTAAATTTGACAAAACAAACAGCCCCAACTTCAGGCTCAATCCATTCTAGATAGGGATGGTTTTCTATCCATTTTTTGGTAATTGAAAAGTTAGTTTTTAATGTTAAATGATGTTTTGATAATAATTTATCTCTCAATTTCAACGCACTATAAGCCAAATATTCATCAACGACCGAATTGCAGATAATTATTTGCTCTTTGGCCGCCAGAAATTTATAATAAAGTGTTTTGTCTTGAGTAATTATCCAACCAATCCTTATCCCAGGCAATCCATAAGCCTTTGATAATGAGCATATTGAAATAACTTGACTACTTTTTTCAGCAAAATAAGGCTTTAATTCTGATTGGAAATTTAACTCACGATAAGTTTCATCAAATAGTAAATAAATATTTTTAGCTTTTGCTAAATTAATTAATTCATTTATAAAGGTCGAGTTTAATACTATTCCTGTGGGGTTGTGAGGTGTGGTTATGCTTATTAATTTTGTATTAGGCTGAATCTTACGTTCAATTTGAGCAATGTTGGGTTGAAATCCATTTTCAAATTGCAAGTCGACATAACTTATTTCGCAATTTATTGCCTTTGGAGTTTCAATATTTGTAGCATAGTTGGGTCTTATTACAATGAGGTGGTCGGCCACTGTGAGTAAGCTTGTATTCACAATAAAAAGTGCCATTGCAGCAGCCTGACAAACTAAAACATTCTCAATTTGTATTTTTTCACTATTTTCACAAATTAACTTTCTTAATTTTTGGTCGCCTCTATGATCGCCATAATTTAGCACTAAACCATTCAAATTAGCTTCTAACTCATTAATATTTATATCTTTAACAGAACTTTCAGCCAAATTGAATTGAATATTTCCATAGCCCATTTCTTCAGGTGACTCAATTTCAATGGGCATTCTTTTATAAATCATATTCTTTTCTTTTTTACTTCAACTCACTGGCTTTGAACTCTTTATTCCAAAGTTGATCACCTTTGACGTTATGCACAGTAAGTTTTAATACTCTATTAAGTCGTGGGCCCGAAACTTCCACCATACCAAAATTTCGCTCTGAAACCATAGTGCCTTCCACTACTGTTGGGCTACTTAACTCCTCATTTAGCGGTTTGCCTGGCCCTGAAGTAAGTGGTGATACGGTAATATCATGCAATGGGTAAGTGCCAGGCCGCTCTACTTTATGGATAATTGTATGATGCCTATCCCCAGAAATAAATAAAACACCTTGTATTTTTGCAGCTGATATAGCATTCAATAATTTTTCTCTTTCCTTGTCAAACATTGACATATTCTCGAATACTCGAATAGGATTTAGCACTTGGCCACCGACTACAATAATTTTAAAAGGTGCTTTGCTAAAAGAAAGGGCATCAATAAGCCATTGCAATTGCTTTTCTCCCAAATAATCGCCTCTATCATTTTTATTATAAAGTTCTGTTGGCGCCTTCCACCAAAAGTCGTCAAGCATAAAAAATTGCACATCAGCCCATTCAAAAGACCCTGTAATGCCTTCATTTTCAAAAGTATAATTAGGGTTTGCCCAAAAGTTTTTAAATACATCTAAGGCGCTTTTTTTTAAAACATTGCTTCTGTCAGTATTATTTGGGCCATAATCGTGATCGTCCCATACTGCATAATTAGATGCTGCACCTAATAATCTTTGCATTTCTGGAAGGCTCCTTGTATGCGTCATGCGCTTATTCATGCCACCTTTTGAACCATAGTCAACTTCTCTATAGTAGGCGTTGTCGCCAGTCCAAAGCATGAAGTCTGGTTTTTTGTCGGCAATACTATTAAATATTTCATAATTTCCACCATATGAATTGCCGGGTCTGTCAAACTCTGGTTCGGCCACATAGGTACAGCTTCCAAAGGCAAATTTGAAAGTCGGAGGGTCAGTTCTATACTGCCATAAAGTTTGTGTTTTGAAGTTTAACGGATAGGTTCTTTTTACTATTTTCCCATTTATAACTACCTCATAATCATATATTTTACCAGGATAAGCATCATCGGCCAAAAGCTTTGCAACAAAGGCATTTTCTTTTGACGTGGTTATTTCATCAGTACTTTTCTTAAATGTGGGTTTTCCTTGCTCCCAATAATTTATTTTTGCTTTTGCAGCTTTATCAGTTTGCACCCATAGCATAACTTCACGGTAATCGGCATACCCAACCATTGGCCCAGACTTGATTTGACCATAATTTTTGAAGGATATAAAAACAAAAAACAATAGAAAAAGGACTTTTTTAGGCATGGTTGAAATTTGATTTAGTAAATTTGTTAAAATATTAAATTTCTAATATGAAACCTCTATTTTTATAGAATTAGAGGCATTAACTATACTTTTTCTAATGCAATTATCAGACAACCAATACCAGATTCAAGGACTTTCAGTAATTGATATTTGTGAAAAATTCGACACCCCGCTTTACGTTTATGATGCAGACAAAATTATCGAAAAAATCGGGATTTTAAAGCAATCTTTTTCAAATGTTAACCTAAAAATAAAATATGCTTGTAAAGCATTGACAAATATTTCTATCTTAAAATTAATGCGAAAGTATGGTGTGGAATTGGATGTTGTTTCACCGCAAGAACTGGAATTGGGCTTATTGGCTGGCTATACGGGTGACCAAATTACATTTACACCTTCAGGCGTTTCATTTGATGAAATAGAAAAAGCAGTTGAGATAGGCGCAAAAGTGAATTTGGATAATTTGGATGTACTTGAAAAATTTGGTAAAAGATATGGTAATACAAAATCATGCATGATTCGTGTAAAACCCAATGTAGCAGCTGGAGGCAATCAAAAGATAATGACAGCACATGAGGGTTCAAAATTTGGGATTTCTATTTTGCAAAAGGCTGAAATACTAGCTATTGTAAAAAAATATGATATAAAAGTAATAGGCCTGCACCAACATACAGGCTCAGATATAAAAGAAGCATCGGCCTTTTTGGAAGTAGCCGACAAAATGTTTGAATTAGCAACGGAATTCCCTGATTTGCAAATACTTGACTTTGGCGGAGGCTTTAAGGTGCCCTATAAAAAAGGCGATCATTTGACAGATATGAAAAAATTGGGAGAAGAGATAACAGCCTCTTTTCAAACTTTTTGCAAAAAATATGGTCGTGAATTACAGCTTTGGTTTGAGCCAGGCAAGTTTTTGGTAAGTGAGGCAGGCACATTTTTAGTAAAGACAAATGTGGTGAAAATTGACCCTAAAATTAATTTCGTGGGGGTTAATTCGGGTCTAAATCACCTCATTCGCCCGATGATGTACGATGCTTACCATGATATTATAAACGTTTCAAACATAGATGAGTCGGTAAAAGAAACCTATAATATTGTGGGTTATATTTGTGAAACGGATACTTTTGGCGAAAACCGAGAGCTCAATAGCGTTTCAGAAGGTGATATTTTGGCTTTCAAAAACGGAGGTGCCTATGGCTATACTATGGCCAGCAACTATAATTCCCGCTTCCGTCCTGCCGAGGTTTTGGTTGTAAATGGTGAAGCAAAACTAATCCGCCAAAGAGAAACCATGGCTGATATATTGGGTGGACAGGTAGAGGTGGAGGTTTAATCCAACACCCAAGTATCCTTACTACCACCACCTTGTGAGCTATTTACAACTAATGAACCTTTAGTGAGTGCTACCCGTGTAAGCCCACCTGGAATTACCTGAATACCGTTACCGTATAAAATGTAGGGGCGTAGGTCTACATGGCGGCCTTCTACTTTATGATCAAAAAGGCAAGGAACTCTTGAAAGTGAAATAGTAGGCTGGGCTATATAATTACGAGGGTTGTGTTTTATTTTTGCTCTAAACAAATCATGCTCCTCTTTGGTGGCTTTTGGCCCAATGAGCATACCATACCCACCGGCTTCATTGGCTTCTTTCACCACTAATTTTTCTATATTTTCAAGCACATATTTTCGGTCGTCATCCTCACCGCAAATGTAGGTAGGTACATTTGGCAATATGGCATCTTCACCTAAATAGTACTTGATTATTCTTGGTACATAAGCATAAATAACTTTATCGTCGGCAATGCCAGTGCCGGGTGCGTTGGCCAATGCAACGTTTCCTTTTTTATAAACATCAAAAATGCCAGGAATGCCAATTAACGAATGTGGGTTAAATGCACGTGGGTCCATAAAAGTATCATCAATTCTACGATAAATCACATCAACTCTTTGAAAGCCTTTAGTAGTACGAAGTTTTACGAAGCCATCATCAACTATTAAGTCACGGGAGTCAACGAGCTCTACACCCATTTGTTGAGCCAAATAAGAATGCTCAAAATAGGCAGAATTATAAATGCCTGGCGAGAGTACGCATATACTTGGGTTTTCTCTTTTGGCAATAAAATGAAGCATTTCCAACAGCTTCGTTGGGTAATCAGATATAGGCCTAACGTTATTTTTATTAAATATTTCGGGGAAAGTCCTTTTTATAAGTTCCCGATTTTCAAGCATATAGGATACCCCAGATGGGCAACGCAGGTTATCCTCAAGCACCATAAAGTTGCCGTCGTCTCCTTTTATAAGGTCAGTTCCTGTAATATGTATCCATATACCTTTTGGTGGCTTTAATCCCATGCAAGGTGGCAAAAAGCATTTTGACGACTCAATCGTTTCTCTAGGAATTATACCATCTTTTAATATTTTTTGCTCATTATATATATCATCCAGAAACAAATTAAGAGCATGGATTCTTTGTATTAGGCCTTTTTCAAGATTTGCCCATTCTTTTTTCTCAACAATTCGAGGAATTATATCCACTGGCATAATGCGCTCAGTACCTTGGTCTTCGGTATAAACGTTAAAAGTAATACCCATGGCCATTAATGATCGCTCCGCAGCGTATTGCCTACTAAGCATGTCTTTGTATGTCAATTTTTCTGTTTCTTCTTGAAATATTTTATAACTATCTCGAGGTTTGCCAGTTGATTTGAACATTTCGTCATGAAAGTTATCTAAATTGTATTTATCGAAACTGAAATTCATTGCATTTATTAATAATTTATTTGCCTTATTTTATATTTTAAAAAAATAGATAAAAATAAAAATTTGAATTACGTTTTGAACATCTATTTTTCTGATAGCAATATATAACTCAAATGGCTTATTTCCAATTTTATTTCGCCTCTAATTTTATTAATCATTAAATCTTGAATTAGCCTATAATTCGAATCACTAATTATTGCCATTTTTAGATCGAAGCATTTTCTTTTCAATAAGTTTATTATTCTCCCAAGCGTCAATTTCATTTTTCAAATTTTTCAGATCTGAGTCAGAAATTATGTCGAGTTCAGCTAACGATGGTTTTTTAGCATCTATCCATGCGGTATACCAAAAGTTGGCTATCATTTCTGTTGATTTAAGCAATCGTGTATTGATCTGATTTGCCATTTTTTCGTTGTAAGCAGTAATAAACTTTGCTGAATACTTTCTTTCTTCCACTCCATTTTTTAATTGAATTTTATATTTATCTGTTGGAATAAAATCAATACTTACGTTTTTTTCAACATTGATTACACTAACAACCAATTTTTCAGATTCCCTCAATGTTTTCCAAACCTCTCTATCAATATTTTTTATGTATTTGGCTTTATTACTTTGTGTTAAATTATACTTTTCTAAAAACAATTGTGGGCATTCAGTTTCCCAAAGGCCATGAAGGCCAATCTGATTGGTTAGTTGCCCATCATAATTTATAGTTGAATGCAAGGGAACAAATGCATCTGAAACGTAATGTGCCAAATCGGCTGAGAGCAATAATATCAAATTTTTATCTTTATTTTTGAATGCCTGAGTTAGCTTTAGCTTTGTTTTTACAATTTCCCAAGGCAAGGTACCTTCTTTTCTCAATTTTGCTTCGCCATAATTTTTTACTGCGATTTCCCATTTATCAGGAATGGCCTTTTTATTAAAAAGAGGGGCATCTAAATCAATAAAGTGTTTTGTTTTTTCTGTGGGATCATCCTTTTGGCGTAAGTCAGGGTCGACCGACATTTTTACCAATTCTTTCATATTTTTGAAATAAAATAATTGCAAACTATCAGGAAGGGAATAAACGGCCGTTTGAGTAATAGTTCTATGAACCAAAAAGCCCCAGGAACTCAATAAAAGCATTAAAAATACAAGATAGATACTTACAATTTTATTAATCATCTTTCAAGTTTTTTTCAAAATAAAGCACTTCTTCCAATGGATTATATACATATGGTTTGGTGGAAATAAAGCCATAAGATTCATAGAGTTTGATTGCTTCTTTTAAGCTAGTTAAAGTGTCAAGTTTCATAAAATGATAGTTTTGTTTTTTCGCATATTTTATAAGTTTTTCAACTAATATTTTGCCTATTCCTAAGCCCCTGTATTTTGGTTTTACGTAGAGTCGTTTCATTTCACAATTCCCTGCTTCAATTGGTTTTAATGCAATACAAGCAACAATTTCATTTTCATGTTTAGCCAGCAGTATAGTGCCTAGGGGTTTTTTATAAATTGTTGTTAAATTAATAAGCTCATTTTCAAAGCTTTGAAAGCATAAATCAATGCCTAAATAAGCTTGATATTCTCTAAAAATTGCCGCAGTTTTAAGCAAACTTTTTTCTGATTTAGGATTGAAATAAGTGATTTTTTTTTGCATAAAATGGAAGCTTTTCGATTTTATTAAAGATACAAAAAAGGTGATTAAGTTAACCTTTCATTTCCTTTTAAAGATAAAAAAAGGAGAGCCATTTTCATAGTTCTCCTTTTTTTTAGTTTTATTATTTACTTAGGGTCTCCTTCGTTTTGATGGAGCAATAATTGGAGTTACAGTAACCTCTCTAGTTTTTCTGTTTACATCCAATCTATATCTTTCTGCTGGACCAGGGCGTTGTGCACCATTGGCACCATCAAATACCTGACGAACTTCATAAATAAAGTTATAACCTTTACGTGGTATTGGCAAGCCAGCAGGCCATTCGCTTATTTCACGTCCAGTTGAATATTGCTTGAAGTACTCAACATGTCTATTTCCCGTTTTCGTAAGCGTATCAATTGGACACTTGCAGCCTTTTCCTTCGTCGTACTTAACTATTTGACGAGTGAAGCTTTCGTCACCCAAAATTCTGGTTAAATAAACAGCTTTTGGACCAATTGTGATAGTTGGTACAACACCACAATTAACACCTTCAGCAGCAGCATTTTTGATTTTGAAGCTACAAGTAGCAATTTCACTGAATGATGCGCCTTTTGTGGAATGAACTGTGTAATAATACTCGTCTGTTGAACAAGTATCGGCAGGTGAACCAATTGCATTGTCTAATTTAAGGCTACTCTCTTTTTGTGTTTTCACCAAAATAGGCTCTTTAGAAGGTACTTTATAAAGCTTGAATGTAAACATTTCGTTAGCTTTATCAGGTAAATTATCGTTGCTATTCCACTTGAATTCATTTGAGAAAGATGAATTTGTAAATACTTGATCGCAAGGGCTTACTATTGATGGTGTTACAGCAACAAGTGCTGGTATTGGTGGATCCAAACGATTAAGAGGAACATACACAAGCTTTTGCTGTGGCCAAATTCGTTGAACAGCAAGTCCAAAGTTAAAGTTTGACTGCTTTCTTTTGAAAGTCTTAAAAATTTCACCGACGTTGTTTCGAGCCTGATCCAATACTTCATACTCAGTATTGGAATTAAACGCATTTGCATTTAGTCCAATTCCCCATTTTGCAGCAATTTTATACATTAATCTTATTCCTGCATTTCCACCAATAGCCCATCTTTTTTGATTCGGTTGAGTACGGTGCAATATTTCACCAGTTAAGTTATTATTTGCTCCAACATAGGCTACATCGTTGTGAGCAGGGCCTGCTTTTGCTGTTAGGTCTAGGGTTAGTTTTTTGCCAAGACCAAAAGTTGCCACTGGACCAGCCAATAGGTAAAATATTTCGTAAGGTTTTGATTTTAAAAGTGTTGCAGAACTTGCTGAAGTATTTGTAGCGGGGTACCAATAACTATTATATTTAGATTTATAAGCATCTTGATCAACCCCATAAAAAGCATAACCACCCAATAAACCCAAACCAATATTACCTTTTTTTCCAAAAAGCCTATCAACCTCCAAATTATTGTAGGCACCTGTTTTCAAAAACATATTTTCATCTGCATTTTGGCCATTGGCTGATTTGTTAGAAATACCTCCACAATAAGGAAATGCAGGGCCAATCTGATTTGTTAACCTCCATCCTGAACTAGTTTTGGCCATTTGTTTAAGTGAATTGGCTACATAATAAGCTGTATCTAAATAAGAATCCTTGTAGGATTTAAAGAATTCCTTATAGCCTTGAGCACCTCCGTAATTCATTTTGTAAGCTCTTTTGTAACCATCAAGGTCAGGTATCATAAAGCAACCCGGCTGTTGAGCCATCGATTTAAACCCTATTAGGATAAAGAATAATGCAATTGATAATTTTGGTGTAATTGTTTTCAAATTCATGTTTTTGAAAGGATTTAATGAATGCTTTTTGTTCAATACTGAAACTTAGGTTGTAAATGTTACAAATACGCTGTTTACAATTGTAATTTTAATCGAATTTAACAAATTCGAATCAAGAATACCAAATAAAGTTAATAAATTTATTAAAAACGTCAAACCAATATTGGAAATATTCAATTTTTCAATCCAATAGCAATAATATGTTTTTACAATATAATTTTATTTTTCGGAAATAATATTAATTAATTCAATAAAATTATACTTCAAATTTAGGCATTTATTTGAATATCCTCACTCTAATTAATAACCGTTTGCTAATTATTGGATTATTAAATTGAGCTTAAAGTAAAAAAATATTAGCGAACTTAAAAAAATACATATTCATGATAATTAAATTTTGAAATTGACATTGTATAGTTTTTTAAAATAATTTTTTTAAAATTGAAATTTAAATTGTATTGAGTTATTTAATACCACCTAATAAAAGTATAACTTTGCGTTAACATTTGGGGATGACCGGTTTTGACAGCCTGTGCGGGTTTGTGGTAAGCATGTAAGGAGTTGTTTGTATTTCCTTTAAATAAAACATTCAAAACAATAGATGGCGAAACTCGTTTTGCTATGGCTGCTTAATCCAGAGGATTAACCAATTGCCATCGTTCCTCCCTGTCTAAACTCTGCCGATGGGGGCTTAGGGGCGTCGACATGCAGAGTCGGTTTTAGTGATCACTTTAAGCATAAACTAGTACAAAGAGTGTAAGGAATAGGTTTGGTTGTTTGCTTACCTTTCTTATTCCCGAAAATTAAAAGCAAATAAACATGTAGAAAGCTATGGATTCCCTTGCCTGGACGTGGGTTCGACTCCCACCATCTCCACAATTCCGATTTTAGATTTTAGATTTTGGATTTTAGTTTTTTTGTAAACCTAATTTCTAATTTCTAATCTCTAAGCTCTAATTCCTTTTCAAATGCCCAATAAACAACAAATCACCGATTATTTCAAAAATCTTCAAGATTCAATATGTTTTGAATTGGAAAATGCTGATGGCCAAGCCAAATTCAAAGAAGACCTTTGGGAAAGACCAGAGGGAGGGGGAGGTCGTACAAGAATCATGGAAAATGGGGTAATTATCGAAAAAGGCGGGGTAGCGTTTTCAGCGGTATATGGCCCCTTACATGAAAAAATGTTACAGTCAATGGGAATTAATGAGCAAAATGATTTTTATGCAACTGGAGTATCCATAGTAATCCATCCAAATAACCCATTTGTGCCAATAATTCATATGAATGTGCGGTATTTTGAAATGGAAAATGGCGATTTTTGGTTCGGTGGTGGTATTGATTTAACTCCTCATTATGTTGATAATGAGGATGCTAAATGGTTTCATAAGCAATTAAAGGCTGCATGCGACCTCCACAATGAAGGTTATTACAATAAATTTAAAACTTGGGCTGATGACTATTTTTTCAATCTCCATCGTAACGAAACAAGGGGTATTGGGGGTATCTTTTTTGATTATCTAAAACCAACCGAAGGGGTTGATAAACAACAATTATTTGATTTTGTGAAATCGATAGGTGAGTCTCTGGCTCCTATTTATACATATTTTATGAAGAAAAATTCAGGTAAGTTATTCTCCGAAAACCACAAATATTGGCAAAATATTAGAAGAGGACGATATGTAGAATTTAATTTAGTGCATGATAGAGGTACAAAATTTGGGTTGGAAACTAATGGTCGAATTGAATCAATATTAATGAGTATGCCGCCAATTGCCAATTGGAAATATGATTTTAAGCCTGAAATTGATTCAGAAGAATATAAAAGCCATAAAATGTTGGTAAAAGGAATAAATTGGATATAAAAAAAGACGAAATATTAAATTCGCCTTTTTTAAATTTTATTCAATTGGATGTCTTTAAATTTCTAGCTTCCATGCTTCCAATGTCTCACCAGGCGTTAATAATAACAATCGAGGAGGGCTTGGCAATAAAAGTAAGCGGGCCTCCAAAGCTGGTAAGTCATCCATTTCAACCAATACACCTTCATTGGAAGTAAATTCATAATCATCACCCACTTTATTTACTACTTTCGGTAAATAAGAAGTAGCTAAAAGCACATCTGATTCTGTGCAAAATTCTCGATGTACTTTAGTTATCACTTTTTCCATGAAATCGCCATAAGTTTCGGTGAACTCGTCTTCCAAATCATGCAATTCTTCTTCTATTTGGTCATAAGTTTCGTCGCTATATTGTAATTTACTTAATTCAGTTCTTTTTTCAAGTAGGTCAACTAAGGCACTATTAAGTTCTTGCTTGTTCATTTTTTATTTATTAAAAAAAGTTTTATTGTTATTTTTATTAGAAATACAATACAAATTAACAACATCAGGTTGTTAAAGCCAAATCCCATATTAATTTTTGATCATAAAATAATTTTCCATTTTCTATTTTTAATGGGCTTTGTACATTGTTGTTATACAATTGGCCCGTGCCCAATCCTTGTGGTAAAGCGTTTTCAAATTCAGCCGTAAATTGTGCAATTGCATTTAGGCCAATATTTGACTCTAAAGCTGAGGTAATCCACCATGCAATATCATGATTGTCAGCGTATTGAATCCATTCTCTTGTAGCCTTAAAGCCACCTAATAAAGTTGGTTTTAATACAATATATTGGGGTTTTAGCCTGGCTAAAAGTTTAAATTTCTCCTCTCCAAATACACCAATTAATTCTTCGTCTATTGCTATTGGAATTGGACTATTTTTTATAACCTCTTTCATAGCAAATTTTTGACCAGCTGCTATTGGTTGCTCGATGGAATGAAGGTCATATTTAGCCAAAATTTCCAGTTTATTCATTACTTCTTCAATTGTAAATGCTCCATTTGCATCTACTCTTAAAGTGAGCGCTTTTCCTGGAAAAGTACTGCGAATGATCTCTAGGAGTTCAATCTCATCCGTAAATTTAAGTGACCCAATTTTAAGCTTTAGCGTTTTGTAGCCTTCTTTAATTTTTTCATTTATTCGGCTCAACATCAAGTGTTTATCGCCCATCCAAATTAATCCATTAATAGTGATTGGTGTATTTTTTTCTGAAAAGTCATTTGAAAATATTTTTCTGATCCCACCATATTTATAATCCAAAAGGGCGGTTTCGAGCCCAAATCTTACGCTTGGAAGTGAAATTGGCACAAATTTATAAATATCCGTAAAATTAAAATTTGTCAAAGTTGAAAGTTCTTTACAAATTCTATCTAACTTTTGCTCAAAATCAGGCAAATAGTCTATGGAAAGACCTTCTAATGGAGCGCATTCACCAATTCCAATAATATTATTGTTATTTTGACTTTTAATTTTAATATAATAAACTGTGTGCGTATTTAAAATTCCACGAGAAGTGCCCGCTTCAAATTTGAAATTTAAAATATGTTTTTTATAACTTATATTTACCACTATTATGCTGTTTTATGATTATCAATTATCTAGTGTTATGATGAATGAACAGTAAAAAATGTTAAAAAAACCTAAATTACTAAAGCAAATTAGCATATTTAAGCCTATTTTCTGTTGAATACCTAATGATTAAAAATTATATTTTAAGAATTTTCATCCTTCCAATCTATTTAATTTTTGGGTTGGCTGTTTGGCTAAGAAACAAACTATTTGATTTTCAAATAATTAAGTCGTATATAACTGAAAAGTTTTCAATATCTGTTGGCAATTTGGCAGTAGGTGGCACTGGCAAAACACCCATGATTGAATATCTTGTTCATTTATTTAAAGTTCAAGCCAAAACAGCCATATTAAGCAGGGGATATGGCAGAAAAACAAAGGGTTTTTTAAAAGCAAGTATCGATTCTGACGCAACAATTATTGGCGATGAGCCCTATCAATATTTTCTGAAATATGGTAATAAAATTGATATTTATGTGGGTGAAAAGAGGGTTGAAGCTTATAAAGAAATTGTTGAAAAAAAGCCAGAAACCAATTTGATACTTTTGGATGATGCTTTTCAACATCGTTACATAAAACCAAGTTTGAATATTGTTTTAACTGACTATAATGATTTGATTGTTAATGACTTATTAATTCCTTTCGGCAGGCTACGTGAACCAATTTCAGGCTTGAAGCGAGCTGATATTGTAATAGTTTCAAAATGCAAACCTGAAATAGCATTAAAAGAAGCCATTATTATTTCTGGAAAAATGTTACCCTTTTGTAAACAAGAAATACAGTTTTTTTTTACAAAGATATCCTATCATAATCCAGTTCAATTTAATGGTGAAGTTTCAAATATTGGTAGTAAAGTGATAATAGTTTCTGCATTGGCCAATCCATCAACTTTTGACCAATATTGCACTCAAAATTTGAATGTTATCAAAAAAATTACTTTTGCTGATCATCATGACTATTCTAATTCTGATTTGAAAAATATTGAATCTAATTTAGATGAAAATACAGCTTTATTAACAACTGAAAAGGATTATGGTAAGTTAATAGGCAGACTTTCGCCTTCCACAAAAGCCTATTATTTACCTATAAAGACGAGTTTTTTATTTGAAGAAGAAAATAGGTTTAATGACCTCATGCTAGCATCCTACCATAAATTTTATCAAAATAATTAAGCATAATTTCGTAATTTTAGGCGTGAATTCATTTAAAATATTATCATTTTTTCTATTACTAATAACTAGTGCTCAGGTGTTTGGCCAATTTCCCGGGCAAGGCAGAAGGCCTAATTCGGGCGGTGGAAGACCTGGTGGTTTTGGTAATCCGACGCAGAATCCCACGGGAAATAGTAATGGTGAAACACCCGAAAATGAAGAAAAACCCAAAAAAGGTAAACTTTTGGACGATTCCACAAAGTTAATTTACGGCCCAAAAACGGTGAAATTTTTCTTGGAAGAGGATATTTTCAATAATAGAAAAATACTTTACGATATTGATACTTTGATTACGAAAATCCATCTTTTTAATTTTCTGCAGTTGAATCAAAATAGATTTCAAGATTTAGGGAATATGGGAACAGCCTCAAGGACAGTATTTTACACACCAATTGAGCAAATTGGCGCACAAACAGGTTACAATGCATACAATATTTATTATCAAAAAAATAGTGATATAAAATATTATGATACAAAATCGCCATATACCGATATGCAATATTCAACAGGTGGCAATGGCGATCAAATGTTACGGTTTGACTTTAATAGAAATATAAAACCAAATTGGAATGCGGGGCTACATTTACAAACATTTGTAGGTGCAAAGCAATATGGAGCCAATGGCCGAGGACAAAATTCTATACGAAGTTGGAACGTAATATTTCATAATAGTTATTTTTCAAAAGATAGTAATTATACCGTTTTGGCTAATTTCAACTATTTTAAGCATACCAGTGCCGACGACGGTGGTGTAAATATTGTTTCCAGTACTGGTGGAGGACTAACCAGCGAAGATCCCTTTTTAACTTCTGCAGATACAGAGCAAAAGAGCAAGGCAATACACATATACCAACAATATGCATTAGCCAATGGCTTTCAATTGTACCATATTTTGGACTTAACAAGGCAAGACAATTCATTTATTGACGAAAATTATGCTTCAGGCTTCTCCTCCAAAGTATATAAAACTATTACAGCTTTGGGTGTTACTGAGGCTTTAGATGTAGACTCACTTTTTAGAAAATATCGATTAATTGAAAATAAAATTGGAATAAAAGGTTTTATTAAAGGCTTTAATTATCGAGCGCATTTTCGTAGGCGAGATTATAAATTGACGGATTCGTTGGATACAAAATATGTGCCTAAAAGTTTAGTGAAAAGAAACGAAAATTTTGTTGGAGGTTGGTTGAATTATTACTTTAAAGATAGCACAAAAGCTTTTGTTGAAACTGAGTATTTATTAGCCAGAGACTTTAATTTTCGGTTTGAATATGACCGGAAGCGCCTAAAATTAGGCTATTATAACGTGCTTTCCTCACCAACTTTAGTGCAGCAAAGGTTTTATAGCAACTTGGCTGCCTGGGAAACCTATTTTAAAAATGCCTTTTCCAATACTTTTTATGGTAGCTTAATTTATAAAGCTAAAAAGTTTATAGTGAATCCAAGTTTGAGCTATTCTTTAATAAAAAACCATATTTATTTTGACACTTTGGCTACTCCTAAGCAGGCCAAAGACCTTATTACTGTATTAAGAGTTGGAAGCGGTTTTGGGTTTTCAAAGAAAAAATTCGATTTTCAAAATGAAATTTTTATAAATGCAAAAACTGGTGCTAATTTGATAAGAATTCCAACAGTTTTTATTAATAGCCGAGTGGTGTATGATTTCAAATATGCCAAAATATTAGATTTGAAATTGGGTCTCGAAATGCACTATAAATCAGCGTATTTTGCAGATGCCTATATGCCAGTAACACAACAATTCTATTTGCAAGATAAGATAAAAGTAGCTCCTGGACTTACTGCGGACATATTTCTCAATATGAAATTGAATCGGGTGAGGTTAATGGTAAAATACGCCCAATTGAACAACTTGATATTTGGCGATTATTTTGTTAGTCCAAATTTTAGAGGTTTAAAAGGTGGGGTTAGTTTTGGGGTAAATTGGCCACTTTTTGATTGATACTAATCAAACAAAATTTTTGCAATTTAACTCAAATCATAGCGTTTGATTAAAGATTTGGTTAATCAATCTATTTTTAACAATTTTACAAAGTTTTTCAATAATTTTTTCAAATAATTTAACTTTTAATAATGAATTTAAAGTCAACTTTCACAATTGTATTTTTTAGCTTTATTAGCTTTGGAGTTACGGCTCAAACCAAAGGCCCTAAAAAACCAATGCCTAAACAAGCCTCCACAACAGCCAAATCAAAAGTAATTACTGTTGGCACAACTAATTCAGGGGCAATTTCCATAAAAACAGATAATGACTCTTTAAGCTATGCAATAGGGGTAAATATTGGACAAAGCCTTAAGCAACAAGGCCTTGAAGGTATAGATTTGAACTTGTTAAAGACTGCTATGAATGATATATTGAAAGGTAATGCCCTTAAGATAAGTGCGGAACAATGTATGCCAGTTATTATGGCTAGTATGAAAAAAGTACAAGAGAGAAAATTTGCGCCTGTAAAAGCAGAAGGTGAAAAGTTTATGACTGAAAATGGCAAAAAAGAGGGTGTAACATCACTTCCGTCAGGTTTACAGTATACGATAATGAAAAAAGGTGAAGGCGAGTTGCCAAAAGCATCCGACAAAGTAAATGTGCATTACCATGGCACATTATTAAATGGAAATGTATTTGATAGTTCGGTTGATAGAGGCTCGCCTGCAAGTTTTGGGGTTACGCAAGTAATCGCAGGTTGGGTTGAAGCACTTCAATTAATGCCAGTAGGCTCAAAATGGAAATTATTTATTCCATCAGCCCTAGCCTACGGCGAGCGTGGTGCAGGTGAGAATATTCCACCATTTTCAACGTTAATATTTGAAGTTGAGTTACTTTCTATTGAAAAGCCAGCCGCAGAAGAAGCTAAATAATTATTTCAAACTATATTGACTCGTTTGAGTTTCAACTATAGTTTTATTTCTAGTTAAAATTATAAATGGATTTTATTAAAAAACATATAATGAAAATTCTTTTATTGGCAATATTGCCACTTTATTTATTGTATTCTAATTTTGGAACCACTAAGTTAAGCCCAGCAGATGCATCTGATGGACTTCAGCCTACTGCAACACACAAAAAGGTGGATGAGGCAGTTACCAAAATCCTTACTAATTATGCCTATAAAAGGGTTGACCTAAACGATGAACTTTCTTCAAAAATTTGGGATGCATTTTTAAAAGATGTTGATTATGGCCATTTGTATTTTATAGAAAGTGAAATAAAATCTTTTGAAAAATATCGATACAAAGTTGATGACAATCTGCTAGATGGCGATTTGACAGCTCCTTATGATGTTTTTAATATGTTTTTGAAAAAATACAAAAAACGAGGTGAAGCTATTAGCTCAATTTTGGAAAAGCCTTTTGATTTTTCGAAAGATGAGAGCTTTGAAACAGATGCTGATAAAATAACTTGGGCCAAGTCTGAAAATGAATTGGATGAAAACTGGCAAAAATTGATTAAAAGTCAAGCGCTTGACCTTAAATTGAGTGGAAAAGCAGATTCAACGATTGCCAAAACGCTGAAAAATAGGTATAAGAATATCGATAAATATTTTTCAAAAATAAAAAGCGAGCAAGTTTTTCAAATTTATATGAATGCCTTTGCGGAGTCAATAGACCCACATACGAATTATTTTTCACCAGCCAATGCCGAAAATTTTAAAATAGATATGGCACAGTCTTTAGAAGGAATTGGGGCACTTTTAACATTTGAAAATGACTACGTAAAAATAGCAGAAGTAATACCTGGAGGCCCAGCTTTTAAAGGGAAACAACTTGCTAAAGACGATAGAATAATTGGGGTTGCCCAGGGCGATAGTAATGCCTTTACCGATATTATTGGCTGGACTACCGAAGAGGCTGTAAAGTTAATTCGTGGACCAAAAGGGTCAATAGTTAGGCTTCAAGTTTTGGCAGCATCCGAACCCGCTTCAGCACCTGCAAAAGAGTATCGCTTAGTACGTGAAAAAGTGAAATTGGAAGATCAAGTAGCTAAAAGTGAAATTATACCCATTAAACAAAATGGGAAGGATTATAAAATCGGTATAATTACAATTCCTTTATTTTATCGTGACTTTGAAGGTGCCCAAAAACGGGAAGATGATTATAAAAGCACAACCCGTGATGTGAATAATTTTCTAAAGAAATTTGAAACTGAAAAAGTTGATGGCCTAGTGGTTGACTTGAGAAATAACGGTGGTGGTTCATTAACTGAGGCCATTAATTTATCAGGCTTATTCATTACAAAAGGGCCTGTAGTACAACAGAGAGAGGCAACTGGCGAAATACAAGTCCATGAGGACACCGACCCAACTCAAAATTATATCGGTCCAATGGTGGTTATAGTCAATAGATTCAGTGCCTCTGCATCTGAAATATTTGCAGGTGCCATACAAGATTATAAACGTGGTATAGTTTTAGGTGAGCAATCGTTTGGAAAAGGAACCGTTCAAAGTTTGATTGACTTAAATCAGTTCTTACCTAAAGAAACTGAAAAATTAGGCCAGCTAAAATTGACAATGGCAAAGTTTTATAGAGTTACAGGCAGTAGCACACAGCACAAAGGTGTAACGCCTGATATTGAATTTCCCTCAGGTTTTTCGGCAAAGGAATATGGCGAAAGTTCAATGCCAAATGCTTTGCCATGGGATCAAATAAATAGCACAAAATTCAATATTTATCCTGATTTGAATCAAACAATATTGGCTAGATTGAAAGGAAATTATGATAAAAGATTAAAAACTGATGCTGAACTAATTAAATTAGAAAAAGAGTTGATGGAGTTTAAGCGTTTAAAAGAAAAAACTTTGATTTCATTAAAAGAAGATATCAGAAAAAAGGAAAGGGATGAATATGACACCAAGAAAAAAGCTTCTAAAACTGTTTTGAAAGATGGAAAGGAAGTTGATGTATATATGATTGAAACTCAAAACATATTAGCTGATTATATCGCACTTTTTCCCACAAAAAAGTTGGTAAAAGAAAAGTCAGTTGTGATGAAATAGTGATGTAAATTAATTACATACAATATAAAAAAGAGATTTAGAATTCTGATTCTAAAAGTAGTAATTTAATAGAGTTATAAATTAGTTCAAATATGTTATAAAAAAGAGGTTTAGAATTCTAAACCTCTTTTTTATAAGTTCTAAGCTAAGCTAATTCAATTTTCCAAAATAATAATTGGAGAGTCGCTTTTTTTATGTTTTTTTAGGTTAAAGAAAAACCGCCAACTTAATAAAATTGCTGAAACGGTTAGCCCCACCACTAGCCCCAACCAAATTCCTTTTACGCCTAAATTTTTATTAAAAGCCCAATAATAACCAATGGGAAGGCCAATTACCCAATAGGAGATTAAGGTAATAATAGTAGGGATGTTAACGTCTTTCATTCCTCTTAAAATACCTAAAGCTACTGCTTGAATACCATCAGAAAGTTGAAAAAATGCGGAAATAAAAATCAAATAAGCAGCTAAAGGTAATACTTGAGCATCATCGATGTATAATTTTGCAATAAATTGGTTGAATACAAGCATAATAATACAGCAAATTGCCATAAAAATAAAGCCCATCATAAGTGCAATTGAACCAGATAGTTTCATTTTACTTCTATTTCCAAAATTAGTACCAACTCTAATGCCACCCGCTACTGCAACTCCTGTTACCATCATATATGTAATTGATGCTGGGTTTATAGCTACTTGGTGTGCTGCCAATTGAACTGCACCTAATTGGCCAATTAAGATGGCTGCGGCTGAAAAAACGGCAATTTCGAAAAAACCTTGTAAACCAGAAGGAATACCAATTTTGAAAATATTTTTAATATTTTGAATCTCAACCTTTTTATCAATTAATTGAATATAAATATTTTTTAAAAAAATAGATTTTTTCAAATACACATACATAGCTACCATCATAAAAATTCTAGCTATTAATGTAGCAATTCCTGCACCAAATAAACCTAATTTTGGAAAGCCTGCAATGCCATAAATCAGAAAATAATTTAAAATAATATTGATAAACAATGCTATTATAGTGATGGACATAGCAATTTTGGGATGCCCCATTCCATCGCTTAGCTGCCTTAATGCAGTGAAAATAAGTAAAGGAATTACCGAAAGAGCAATAACGTGCAAAAATGGAATGACCAACTTTTCAATTTCAGGTTTTTGGCCAAGTATTCCAATATTAAAGGTTGCTAACTCTATGAGGCTAAAGCAAAAAATACTCAAAATAACTGAAACTTTTAGGCTTGAATGATGTAAATTTTTTATTTGTGCTCTATCATTTTGGGCATAGGCTTTGGCAATTAATGGGGCCACAATTTGAAGCGCAATAATTCCAATAATTGCTATTGTTATAAATACGCCATTGGCAATTCCCGAAGCTCCAATTGACTCTTTCGCCAGCTTGTCAATATGCCCAACTTGTATAGTGTCGGCCACGCCCATAAGCATAATGCCGAGTTGCCCAATTATTATTGGTACTGCCAACTCGTTTAAAATACTTATCTCCGATTTTATTTTTTTAAGATTCAAATTCAAAATGGTAAATTTAGTATTCAATCAAATATTTGATAATTAGTGGTTTATGATTATTTTTCTACTTATTTTTTGATTTTTAACTATCAAATTTAATAGGTATAAGCCAGGGCTATAATTTTTTGTATAAATTAAATATTCTTGCTTTCCAACACTTTTGAAACCAAAAGTTTCGTGTAAAACACTTCCATAAATATTAACTAGTTCAATTTTTGTTGAGGACATTTCTTTTAAAACAAAATTGATTTTTAATATTTCACTTGCAGGATTTGGTGAATATTGAAAGTCAATTTCTTTAGCTAATTTTTCATTTTCAAGAATTTTTATTAAAGGCTCCTCTAATGATAAAGGTAAATTTAAAGGCACCAAAGTAAGGTCTTTCAATATTCCGTTTTCTGGATCAAAGGTAACACCTGTAATATTTTTAGCATATGAAAATTCATAAAACTGAGTTTGGGAGTTGTTGGTAACTCTTAATATTTCAGTTGAGTTATCAGCAAAGGTTATTTTTAAATCAATTGGCATTGTGAAATAGGAGGGAGTAGGCGTGTTAATTAATTGTTTAATATTCAATTTCAAAGTATAGCCTGCAGCCACATTTTGTTTTGCCCCTGGATTTGAGAAAACAGCCCAACCGAATTCGTATTTTGGGTATTTTTCTCCATATACCCATTGTTGGAAAAAATAATTAAAGTCTTCACCTGTAACCGATTCTACAATAGCTTGAAAGTTTTCAGTGGTGGCATTGCCATAGGCATGAATAGATGATGAATAAGCTTTTAAAATATTATAAAATTTCACATCACCCACTATATTTCTGAGCATATGTAATATGATGCCCCCTTTGCTGTATGATCGTGCCCCATTGAAAATTTGGCCTACAGTAGTAGGATTTTGAACCCAAACTGACCCAACAGCATTTTTGGCTGAGTTCATTGTACTTATTATCTGTGATTTATAGGTAGAGACTCCAGTTTTTGCTTCCCAATATATTAAAGCACCAAATGTAGCGAATCCTTCATTGAGCCAAATATTAGCCCAGTCTTGGCAAGTAATTTGATCACCAAACCATTGATGTGTCAGCTCATGCGCTGTAAGGCCTGAGCTTATATTTACCATCGACGATATAGTTTGATGTTCCATGCCACCACCCCAACCAAACATAGCATGGCCATATTTTTCTTTTAAAAAAGGATAAGGGCCAAATTTTTGAGTAAATAAATCAAGCATAAATATGGTATCGTCCATCAACAATTTATTAGCCGCTGTATTGTATTCAGGAAAAACATAATGGTCGACAGGCATAGGGTTTGCACCACCATAATTAAAGTCGTTTTTATAATATTCATAATTGGCTAATGCTATGGAAATAAGATAGTTAGCAATTGGATATCTACTTTTCCATTTATAGGTATTGGTGGTTGCACCTTCTATTTTTGCTTCTAAAATTCCATTTGATACTGAAGTAAAATATTTCGGCGCCGTTATCCATACATCAGATGAGTCGGCTTTATCAGCAGGGTTGTCTTTGCAAGGAAACCAATCTGATGCCCCAAATGGTTCAGATAAACTCCAAACTGCGGGCTCTTGTTTCATGCCTGGCGGTGTATGAGTGCCAAAAGTAAAGCTGCCAAAGCCGCTCGAACCCGGTGTGCCATGGTAATAAATTGTTAATTGAAATTGCTCTTCGGAAGAATATGCTTTTAATAAATCTATATCAATTACTGCTGCCGCATGTGTAAAAGTAGTTTTTATGTTATTTACAAAAACCGAATCTGTAATAAGTGTATTTTGTAAGTCTATTTTTGCCCTTAAGAGCCCAGTTTCAATTGATTTTGCTTTTATGGTTGTTATGCCGCTTACTTTTTTATTCAAATATTTTACAACTAAAGGACTCCCCGTTTCATATTCATAAGTTACATCAATATCAAGATTAAGTTTGTAATAGTTAACATCAATTTTTGATTCACCAGGAAACTTCCCGCCTTTGTGAAGCCTGCTATTAATTGATTTTTCAAAATAGCTTGATTTCCCTTCTAAACACTGAATTACATCGTCAAGTAGTTGACTATAAGATATTTGAATAAAAAATATTTGAATAAAAAAGCCAAATAAAATTCTCATAATTTTAAAAAATTAATGCTAATAATTACCTCCATTTTTGTTTCTAAGACTATTTTTCAATTATATTTTTCTATTTTTGTTATAAAGTTAAAAAAATACTCGTTGAAATATATTGATTGCTTATAATCAAGTACGAAATATTAACTTATATAGTTTTAAAAGCAAACAAAAATGAAAGAATACGGCACAAATGTCCAGAAATTAGTAGACTATATACTCACAGTCGATGACCGTGAAAAGCGAACAAAATATGCCTACATTTTAACGGAATTGATGAGGCAGGTGCATCCTAATATGCGAGATGCACAAGATTATTCGAACAAACTTTGGGACGATTTATACATCATGTCGGAATTTAAACTAGACGTTGATAGCCCTTTTGCTCCTCCACCTATTGATGCAGTTGGTAAAAGACCAAAATTTGTACCTTACAATATGCATAATTTGAAGTTTAAGCATTATGGAAGAAATATTGAATTATTGATAGAAAAAGCTGTAAATGAGCCTAATGAGGAAGAGCAGATTATTACAGTTGCCTACCTGCTTAGGCTCATGAGAGCATTTTACACTGCTTGGAACAAGGAAATCGTTGAAGAGGCTGTGATTTATAATCAACTGGATGACCTTTCAAAAGGGAAATTAAGAAAGGCAATAGACTTTGTAAAAAATGAAGGAATATTAGAAAATTCACCTCGATACACTAGACCTGCCAATACCAATAATAGAACTAATTTTACCAGAAATAACAATATAAATAATAATACAAATAATAGAAATAGGATGAATAACAATGGTATGCGAGATAAAAATAATCAAGGTCAAAATAGAAATTATAAATCTAAAATTTAATTATAATCTTGTCAATTAGTAATATTCAAAATCAAATAATATTTCAGAATAATGGCTTCATTTAAAGTAACAGGAGGTAGGCAATTAAAAGGCGAAATAGTGCCCCAAGGGGCAAAAAATGAAGCCTTACAAATTTTATGTGCAGTGGTGCTAACAGCAGAGCCAGTTACAATTCACAATATTCCAAATATAAGGGATGTAAATCAACTGATAGAGCTTTTAGGCGCTATGGGTGTTAGTTGCACAAGAATAAACGAGTCTTCAATGAAATTTGATGCCTCAGAAATTAATTTAGACTACTTAGAGTCAGACGATTATAAGAAAAAAGCATCAGCTTTAAGGGGTTCTGTAATGTTGATGGGCCCCACTTTGGCTCGTTTCAAAAAGGCAAAATTACCTAGCCCAGGGGGTGATAAAATAGGTCGACGAAGATTGGATACTCACTTTTTTGGCTTTATGAAATTGGGAGCAAAATTCAATTATTCAGCAGAAAATGGAGGCTTTTATGAAGTAGATGCTTCTCAATTGAAGGGTGCCTATATGCTGCTTGATGAAGCTTCGGTTACTGGTACAGCTAATATTTTAATGGCCGCAGTAATGGCTGAAGGAATAACTACCATATATAATGCTGCCTGTGAGCCTTATTTGCAACAATTATCAAAAATGTTAAATAGAATGGGTGCCAAAATATCAGGTGTCGGTTCCAATATGTTGATTATTGAAGGAGTTGAAGTATTGCATGGGACTGAGCATACCATGTTGCCCGATATGATTGAAATTGGCTCATTTATTGGCTTAGCGGCTATGACTCAAAGTGAAATCACTATTAAAAATTGCCATATTCCAGAATTGGGAATCATACCTCAAGTATTTCAAAAGCTAGGTATAAAAATGGAGTTTCGTGGTGATGACATCTTTATTCCTGCTCAAGACCATTACGAATTAGAAACGTTTATTGATGGCTCAATGCTTACTGTTTCGGACCATCCCTGGCCAGGTTTCACACCCGATTTACTGAGTATAGTGCTTGTAACAGCAATTCAGGCAAAAGGGACAGTGTTAATTCACCAAAAAATGTTTGAAAGTCGTTTATTTTTTGTTGATAAATTAATTGAAATGGGTGCGCAAATAATACTTTGTGACCCTCATAGAGCCACTGTAGTTGGTTTAGACAGAAAAACACAATTGCGTGGTATTAGAATGACTTCACCTGATATTCGTGCAGGCGTATCTCTTTTAATAGCTGCCATGGGCGCAAAAGGTACTTCTGTAATTGATAATATTGAGCAAATAGACCGTGGTTATCAAAACATTGATGGCCGATTGAATGCCATTGGTGCTGAGATAGTTAGGTTATAGGAATAGCGTTTTTTCTTTAGAAGAGGAGGAATTAAAGTGAAGATTTTATTTTGAAATGGGCAAAACAAAAACTTAATTTTGCAAAATTAATAACTCACTTATTTTCTCTCCAAAACTCTATCAGACAACTCATTAGCAAGTTTTTCCAAATCAATATTTAGCTTATTTTTACTTACATCAATAACCTGATTTCGCATTGTTATTGGCAGCTTTTCAAAGCCAACCATGGCACCCAAAATACTTCCTGCAATGGCTGAATTAGTGTCATTGTCACGTGCGTTATTTACCAAAAAAACGATTGATTTCTGAAAGTCGAAATCTGTAAATATAAATGAAGTAAGTATTTGCAGCATAAGTTCACCGGCATGAAAGGGTATTTTTTCATTATTTTCATGTAAAAGTTTAAAAGCCTTTTCTTGTTTTATTCTATATATTATTTCAGGATTAGTTTCACCTGCTAAATCCGGTTCATTTGCAGATTTTACAATCAATTGAGCTCTATCCAAAACGCCTTTTGAAAGCCTACCAACTAACCTACTTTTATGAAACCCTTCAGGATCTAGCTTATCAAATAATGCTAAAATTTCCTCTTTTTGCGGTTCTTTCTTCAATGCCTCCGCTACCATGGCAGCGGCCAGAGCAGTTAAATCTCTTGCATAACCTTGGTCCCAAAGGGCAAGTGAATAGGCTTCTGAATAGGCTTTTTCAGGTTGGCCCGGATAATACATTCCAATGCATGGGCTGTATAAGAGGCCTCCGCAGGCTAGGTCGCCACCATAAAACTTGATTAAATTTTGTTGGTATTTGAGGTAATCTTTTTTCACAAATGGTTTGGCTATTTTCACCCATTCTATCAACCAATCGAGTTTCATTGAATCAATTGGTTGCTCTTTTGCGTAGCTATCGTATTGATTGATAATGGCTTGTGCAAATTTTCTATCTGATAAATTTGTGTTTGGGTTTTGACCAATAAGAAAATTTATAGTGAAATTTTTAAATCGAGTATCATCAGTAGTACCGCCTGGCGGAAGGTCTGTTACCCAATTTCCTTCAGCACCTTTATACCTAAAAACTGTGTCTAATTGATTAATATAGCCTCTCTTTTGAAATATCTCTTCTCGTGGCCACATTTCATAAGGTGCACCCATGGCATCGCCAATGGCGGAGCCTACTAATGAGCCCAGTATTTTGTTGTAAAGTTCTGACTTGGTTTGTAGTTTTTGGTTTGTTGTTTGTGTGCTTTGCTGTGAAATTACAATATTAGGAAAACTTAAAAATAGTATCATGAAATTAACTATTATTAATTTACCTATTGCAAAATTTGATAAAAGGGTTTTAATGTTTTTTTTATTTTGTATATCCATTTTCATTTGACAAGTATTTCTATTTCAGGTATTTGAGTGTTTTGGTATGAATAAACAAGTCGTTTGGCGTCTTGCAAAAGAGTTGTTTTTTCCAATAAACTTAATGATAATGGCAATTGAGCAACTCCTAATAATCTTCTCATAATTTCTACCCCTGCAAAAGCACACATTAGGCCAGTATCAAAAGTATTATTTTTTAAATAATTGTTAGTTAATGTGCTAATAAACTGGGTTTTACGGGCCATAACCAAATGCGCAATAAATACGCCCAAATCAAATTCTGGTCGCCCCAAATAACCAAATTCTGGATCAATAATTTTAATTCCAGCCTTTGTATTTAGCCAAGAACCCGGGTAAAAATCGCCATGAAGAAGCGTTTTATCCGTTTCTAAATAAATATTTCCGACCAGTTCTATTCTGTTTTTTAAGTCTTCATCTGTTTTATATATGAAGGCAATTTCTTGTAAACCCGATTGGATTTTATCTAAATCGAATTTATTTTCCAAATCAAATGGGAAATTGAAAATATGAAAATGATTCAATTTTTTAAGCGCTTCATTTGGCGGATATTCCTGAATATCAAGGGAATGCAATTTATTCAGATAGTTTACCAAATTCAATATTTTTATTTCAGTTAGCTTTGAATTTAGTGAATAAATTGAGGTGAAATCGGCATTAGAACCCAAGTCTTCCAAAACCAATAAATAATGTTCTGGATGAAATGATAACAATTTTGGCATTTTTTCACCAATAAAATTATCATTTTCAATTCTTGTATAAAAAGCAGCTTCAACTAAAATTCTCTCTATTGGAGCTTCAATCGAAGGATACTTTTGAACAAAATCTCTTGATTGTTTTAAAATTATTGACCTTTGATTAGTAACTAATCTCAAAACCAAATTCATATTGCCCTCACCTGGCTTTTCAATGGCTAATATTTCATCATTTCCCCCAATGATTTGATTTTTTTTAAGAAAACTGATTAAATCAGAATTGATATTATTTTCAATTAAAAACATTTGTTTGTATTTATTCCCACAACCTTACGACAAAAGGCAATTTAAAAGGTGTAATGAAATTTTCGAATATTAATGCATAAATCCCCTTTCCTGATCATTTCGCTCCTGGAGGGCAATTTTTCTCAATATAATTTATAAATGTTTTGGCTAAATGTTGCCTAGTACCAGCCCCTTCTGAAATACCGTGTGCACGATTCGGATATGGCATTACTGACACTACTTTTCCATGTTTAATGAGCTCATTTAGAAGTACTTCCGCATTTTTATAATGCACATTGTCATCGCCTGTGCCATGTATATAAAGTAAGTTTCCTTTTAGGTTTTTCACAAAAGTATTTGGAGATGCTTGAGTATAGGCTTCTTGGTCATCTTGTGGTAAACCCATATACCTTTCAGTGTAAATATTATCATAAAAATGTTGATTAGTTATAGCTGCAACTGCTATTCCTGTGGTATAAATTTCAGGATATCGGAACATCAAATTGAGCGTCATAGCACCGCCGCCACTCCAGCCATGTATCGCAACACGTTCATTATCAATGTATTTCCATTTCAAAATCTCTTTAGCAGCCATTGCTTGGTCTCGACTATTGATTACCCCAATTTTTTTATAAATCGATTTGCGCCACTCCCTGCCTTTCAACAGTGGTGAGCCACGGTTGTCCATTTTTATGCCAATATAACCTTTTGGAATAAGTGGATCTATTAAACTTTCAAAATCGGGCTCGTCGTTGGCCTTTGAGTTACCTGGCTCACCATAAGCAAAAAAGAAAACTGGGTATTTTTTTGAAGAATCAAAGTCTAACGGCTTGGCCATAATACCGTCTATTTCAATGTTATCGATGGTTTTTACCTTAAATTTTTCTAATGAAAATTCTAAATTTGGCTTTGAAAAAATTTCATTGCCATAAGGGAATATTTTTTCGTGATTTTGGGTTGATATTAACCTTGAATTTGGGTTTCTTGTAATGTTTGAATTGATATGTCGGGCGTAAGCTGCATCAGTCGAAAAGGTATAATTATTAGTCCCTTCAAATATGGCTGGCGTCGATCGCTTTGTAATTTTTGTTAATAAATTTGTTTCGTATAAATATCGCTGGGTGGCATCAGTTGGGCTTGAAATATGGTAAATAGTGTTGGTAGCTTCATTGAAAGCCTCATAGTAAGCATCAAAAGGCTCCTTTGTTATTAGTTCTTTTGTTCCATTTGCAGTTATTTTATATACATGCATCCATCCATCACTATCGGAACTCCAAAGAAACGATTTGCCATTTTCGACGGGTATAAATGGAAAAGTATCGTAAATTTTAGTTTCTAAAAGATCGACCCAAGTATCGGATTTCTCTTGGTAAATTACATCAGCAATGCCAGTATTAGAGGCTGACTTATACAATTTTATCTCATTTTGTCTTCGATTTAATTGTACTATTAATAAACTATTATTGGCTGCCCATTCCATTCTTGCCATGTAATTATTATCAGCTTCGCCTGGTATTTTTTGCCAAACTGTTTTTTTATTAGTGATATTAATAACACCTATTTTCACTTCAGAAGGCTTTTCGCCAGCTTTTGGGTATTCTACTGGCACGATAAATGAATAAAGTGAGTCAGTGTTATTTATCATCAAATGGTTTCGTGTTTTACGGGCATCCACTCGCCAATAAGCTATGCTTTTGCCATCATGGCTCCAACGAAAGCCATCTCGGCATTGTAATTCTTCCTCATAAACCCAGTCGAATGTGCCGTTTATAATTCTATCAGTGCCATCTTTAGTGAGTTGAGTTATTTTATTAGTGGCAATATTTTCCAAATAAATATTATGATTTACAACATAAGCTACATTTTTGTTATCTGGGGAAATTTTTGCAAACATTAAATTGGAAGGTAGAAAGCCTTTTCCAATAGGTTTTCCTTTTCCAGTAATAAGATCAAAAAACCAATAGTCACCTCGAGTGTTGGCACGCCAAACTTTTTTGGAATTGGTATAAATTAAAATTTTATCTTGTGTGTTATTCCAAACTATACCTTCAACTATGCCTATAAAACCAGCAGATTTCATTTGTTCGGCTGATAAAAATGTTTTCTTTTCGCCCAATTTAGCAGCATCATAAATATTCAAATTGCCTTGCTCTTGCACCCAGAAATTATGAGATTTTGGTAGCCAGTTGAGTAGACCAAGGTTGATGGAAGTTTGAGCAGAAATAGTTTGAGAAAGAATTAAAATGAAAACGATTATTTTTTTCATAAATAATAAAGTTGAATAAATAAAAATTAGAACTGAACTGTAAAAATAAGGCATTTTTTTCAAAGAAAATTAAAACCTTATAACTACTAGGTTTCGTAGTAGAATTGAAATTTCTTGAGGGTTAATATGGAAATAATTTAACTATTTCTCAAATTCAATAATATGTTCTGAGGCGTACTCGTCATCACCAGGCTTTATCCTTTTAACAAAAAACCTGGCTTTCTTACCCAATTTTAGGCATGTTCTTTTTGCTTTTATATCTTCATCAGTATTGAGTGGCTGCAAGGATGGATACCATAAAATATAACCAGGCTTATCAAAAACTAATTGTGGTTTTGTCCATTCTTGGCTATTTTGCCCTATGGAAAGGTCTTTATTTTTATTAAATGAAATATAAACTTTGCTACCTTGCCACGACTTGCCCACTACCTTGCCCATCATCATCACCCAGCAATCGAGGTATTCGTTCCAGCTAACTGATGGTCCCCAATGAAAGCCTCCAGTCGGTGAAGAGGCAGCACCTCCACCTTCATTTTTTGGGATCACTAGTGACAATACTGGTTTACCAATTCCATTAAAATCAGCTTCAAAAGCATTTCCATTCCATCTTTTTGCTTTGCCTTGTGGATTTTCCAAATCTGTTAAGGCTATTCGTGCTACTGAAATACATTGCCCAGCCGATTCCTTATCTCTTTGATATTCAACCTCATTATATACACCTGGGTAGCCATATTCACCATAAAAAAGATATAAATAGTCGCCACTTTGTACGGCAGAAGGGTCGCCAACACCTCCTGCAAATGTGTTTGATGTATTATGTGGTTTTAATATTAAACGTGGGTCTAAATCTTCAATAAAAATACCTTTGTTCTCCCAACTTTTTCCACCATTTGTCGATTTCATAATTCCAATTCGGCATACTGCCGCAGGGCTTTCTGGTCCGGTGAGGCCTTGAGGCCATTTCAAATTATTATAGCCTTGCTTTGTAGACGAGTTGTAAGGATAAGTATCTGGGTAATTTTCATTGTGGTAAACAGCAAAAAGCGTGTTACCTGTAATATCTTTTGAATCTTGAAAAACGGTTTCAAACCAAACTGCGCCATGCAAGCCATTTTCAGTGGGTTTTACGTTTTTAGGCATTATTGGACTTTTAAAATTTTCTGACTTGTACCTAAAAACCTCATCAGCATTTTTTCCGCTAGCATATTTTAAATTTTCTGAATAACCCCAAAGTGGATCCTCGCCATATTTACCTGGGAAAATACGAAAAGTATCTTGAATCCAGACTTCAGCCATATTGCAATCTACAAATGAATTAAATTTAATTTTTTCAGCAGGAGTCAGCTTAAATTTTGGGCTAAAATTCTCTTTCTTTTCTGAACATGAATTTAAAAATGCAAATAATAAAACAAATAGGATTAGGTTAATTTTTCGCATAGCACTAGGGATATTTAGTTCGAAAATTTGTTATTCGCAGTAATTATTTTAACGAGTCTCTTACCTTTTTTACTTCATCAATTGTCACAGAATCAGGTAGTTCACCAAATTTATTTCGTACATAAGTAAGTAATTGAGCTAGGTCAGCATCTTCCAGAAAGTCATGAGCTGGCATGGCATTGGTGTATTTTATGCCATCAACTTGAATCGGCTCATTAAGGCCTTGCAAAACAGTTTTAATCAAGCGAGTTTTATCTCCTTTCACCCAATCGCTTCCTACTAAAGGCGGATTTACACCCGGCTGGCCTTTACCATCGGCCTGATGGCATGCTATACAGAAGGTTTCGTAGGTTTCTTTGCCAGGCTCATTATTTTGAGTAATATTTTTATCTGTAAATGAAAGGCTAACGAATAAAACGAGAAATAAAAATGGTATTAAGTTTTTCATAAAAAAGTTATCTATTTCTAATTTTAAAGATGGTTTTCTTTCAGACAAAAATCAATAATTTTATTAAAATCTACAAAAACTATTATCAAAAATGCTTTTTTTAATGGTAGTTCAACAACTCTTTTTTTTCATCAAAATCTTCTGGCAATTTTATAACATCAACTAATTCCATTAAAGAAGAGCTCAGTGAATCATAATCTGGTTCTTTAGTTAATGTTTTAAAATAATTTTCAACTTCAGTTTTTTTTAGGATTTCCCAACAAAATCCTCTGATTAGAATAAATCACTTTCATTTTTTTTACTTCGTTTGATTCCATTATTTTTTTTGTAAAGTTAAAAAAATCAAACGAGAAGAATTTTTATAAAATGGATAATTTGTGTTAATAGTTTAATTAGTTTCAAATACTCATCACTAATAACTCATCGCTATTTTTAAATATCCTCCTCATCTTCATCAAAACTCAGCTTATCCAAATCAAAAAGTGAATCTGTTAAGTCTTTGAATACCAAACCTTTCTCTAATGATTTTTTTGAAATCATAGAATATTCGGCTAGACCATGCAATACAAATTCCATCATAAATAGCTTTTCACGGCCCAAAATATCAGGATAAACACGTTCAATCAAACTATCTAATCCGTCAATAGCATTTAACCGTGCCGCATAATCATTGTCGGTACAATCGTTCAAAATATCCAAAGTATTTCCATTTCTAAACCACTGAATAATTGGTAAATATGGGTTTTTGTTAGCTTTATCTTTGGCTAATTTCTTTATTTTTTCAGGGTCAGGAAAATAATTCAAAAATTGGCTGCGAATCGCTTTTCCAATTAAATTTTGAGCAACAATCACTGGACCTTCTACTTCGCCTTCATATACCAATTCCACTTTACCACAAACTGCGGGTATTACACCTACTAAGTCGGCTACACGTACATAAGTTTTCGCTTCTGAGTTGATTAAAGCTCTTCTTTCTGCTGTTGAAATCATGTTTTCATAAGCTGAAATAGTCATTCTGGCTGAAACGCCTGATTTCGAATCCACATACTCGCTCATTCGGGCTTCCACCGCTACCTGCTCAATCAAATCTTCAATCAGGCTATTTGTTGTTACAATTTCCGATTGCTCATCTTTGATTTTTGCTTCTTGCAAGGTGATTTTCTTGCCGATTTCGATATTTTTGGGGTAATGCGTAACTATCTGAGAATCAATACGGTCTTTCAATGGTGTCACAATAGAACCCCGGTTTGTATAGTCCTCAGGGTTGGCCGTAAATACAAACTGAATATCCAATGGAAGGCGAATTTTAAAACCACGAATTTGAATATCACCCTCTTGCAAAATATTGAAAAGTGAAACTTGAATTCGAGCCTGCAGGTCGGGTAACTCATTGATAACGAATATACAACGATGTGAGCGGGGTATTAGTCCAAAGTGAATTACACGCTCATCAGAATAAGGCAATCGCAAAGTTGCCGCTTTTATTGGGTCGGCATCGCCAATCAAATCGGCTACTGAAACATCGGGTGTGGCCAATTTTTCAGTATATCTATCACTGCGATGTAGCCAGGTGATGGGCGTAGCATCGCCTTTTTCGGCAATTAAATCTATGGCAAAGCGAGATAACGGATGCATAGGGTCGTCATTGAGCTCCGAACCTTCCACCACTGGTACATATTCATCTAAAAGATTCACCATCAGGCGTGCAATACGGGTTTTGGCCTGGCCTCGCAAGCCCAAAAGATTAATATGGTGGCCACTCAAAATTGCCCGCTCTACATCAGGAATAACGGTATCTTCAAATCCCCAAATACCTTCAAATATTTTAACTTTATTTTTTAGCGCAACTATTAAATTTTCACGAAGTTCGTCTTTAATGGTTTTTGGTTGGTAGCCTGTTGCTTTTAGCTCACCGATATTGTATATTTTGGTATTAATCATTAACTTTTTGTTTGTTGTTTTTTTGTTTGTTAGTTTAAGTGTTCAAAAAATCCGATATCGTAATTTCCCTTACCTCATATTCTTCTTTCTATTGCTAGCATAATCCTCAAAAATAAACTCTCCAAGACCTTTTAGTGATGAATAATAAGCTTTCCCATTGTTTATTTTGGTAAATTCCTGCACAAATTCCTTTAAATATTGGTCACGGGCAATCATAAAAGTAGTCACTGGTATTTTCAAACGGCGGCATTGAGCTGCCAAATTCAATGTTTTCCCTAATATTTTACGATCCAAACCCCACGAATTTTGGTAATATTTCAGGCCTTCTTTTAAGCATGTTGGCTTGCCGTCGGTAATCATAAATATTTGCTTGTTCTTATTTTTGCGACGGCGGAGCAGATCCATCGCCAGCTCCAAACCAGCAACCGTATTGGTATGAAAGGGACCCACTTCCAAATAAGGCAGGTCTTTAACTTGAATCTGCCAAGCATCGTTACCAAACACGATTATATCCAGTGTATCCTTCGGATATTTAGTCATTATGAGCTCCGAAAGGGCCATTGCCACCTTTTTTGCTGGAGTGATACGGTCTTCACCATAGAGTATCATCGAATGCGAAATGTCAATCATGAGTACTGTGCTTGTTTGGGCTTTGTACTCCTTATCCATAATTTCCAGATCATTTTCGGTGAGCATAAAAGCTTCTAAACCATTATTAATCTGAGCATTACGTATGCTTTCGGTCATGGCAATCTGATCGAGACCATCGCCAAATTGGTAGTCACGCCTATCGGTATTTTGTTCATCACCTTCACCATTATAAGGTGTGCGATGGTTGCCACCACTATTTGTTTTCTTTAATTTCCCAAAAATTTCATCCAAACTTTGTTTTCGAATACTCTGCTCACCTTTCGATGTCAGTTCAAGCTTTTGACCTTCACCTTTTTCCTCACGCAAATAACCCTTTGCTTTCAAATCCTCAATAAAATCAGCGATTCCATAACTATCATCAGTCAGATTGTACTGCTTATCAAGCTGTGTTAGCCAGCTCAAAGCTTGCCCCGCATCACCAGCTGTCATAGTAATCAGCTGATTAAAAATATCTAACAAATGATCAAATTTGGCCTTTTTCCCGTCCTCTTTATCCTTCGGCACGAATTCCGAAAAGCGATATCCCAGCATAAACGAATGATTAATTTATAGTTAAATTAAGACGATAACTTCGGAAAGGTTTTTTAACCTTTCCGAAGTTAAATAAGTAACAGGCTAAAGGTAAATAAAGTTTGGAAAATATGGAAGAAAAATGTTTGGGAGTGCCCCCTAGCGACTTTGCTATCCAAACTGTCGGGCTTTCGGCCATTTGTTCTAACACTACAAGTAGCCGTATTACCATCTGCAAGCCATTGCCAAGTATTACCAACAATATTTCGAAGCGAAAAGCATTGAATAGCACAAAACCAAAAAATACATTAATTTTGAAGATGTTTGTTGTTGAACTAGGCGTCGCCGCCAAAAGGACTAACCAAGGCAAAGTCGGTGATTGCCAATTATATCAAAAGGAGTAAAAAGTTTTAATTTATTTTTGAACTAATAAAAATACCAAACCTACAAATGAAAAAATACATAATATTCATCTCACTTTTATTAATCTTTTTTGAAAATAATGCACAAAGTATTTTTGAAAAAGATAACTTAATTGCTTGGTGTATAGTGCCATTCGACAAAGTAAAACGTGGGCCAGAAGCCCGTATTGAAATGCTGAAAAACCTTGGAATTAAACAATATGCCTATGACTGGCGCACAGAGCATATTCAAAGCTTTACCACAGAGATTGATTTAGCCAGAAAAAACAATATTAAAATGGAAGCCGTTTGGATGTTTATTGATAACAAAACTGATAAAATTGGCTCGCTAAGCTCTGACAACCAACGGATTATTGATATTGTGCAAGATAAAAAATTAAAAACTACGATCTGGCTGGGATTCAATAATAATTTTTTTGAAGGGCTCAACCATTTTGAAAAAGTAAAAAAAGGGGCGAACTTTTTAAAATATTTGGCACCTTATTTAGCAAAGAAAGGCCTTAAAATTGCACTTTATAATCATGGCGACTGGTTTGGTGAGCCAGAAAACGAAATTGAAATCATCAAGGCTTCTGGCCAGAAAAATTTGGGTTTGGTGTATAGTTTTCATCATGGGCACCACCAAATTAACCGCTTTCACGCTATGTTTACAACTATAAAACCCTATTTAGTGGCTGTAAATTTGGATGGAATGGACCTGAAAAAAGGCCAAATATTACCCATTGGTGAAGGTAAATCTGAAAAAGAAATGATTAAAATAATAAAAAAATCGGGCTATAACGGCCGTATTGGCATTATTGGCCATGCTATGGATGAAGATGTGGAGCTAGTGCTAAAAAGAAACATGGAAGGCTTGGATAAATTAGTAAATTAATTGTTTAACATATATTTAAACTAAAACTTTGGCTACAGAACAGAAAATTGTCGATTATATTATCGGCCAAATTGATATAAATCAGGTAAGCTTCAAGAAAATGTTTGGCGAATATGCCTTGTATTTCAATGAAAAGCTGTTTGCATTAGTTTGCGACAACAAACTTTTTATAAAACCAACTCAAGCAGGTAGGGAATTTATAGGCAGTGATTTAGTGGAAGTGGCACCATATCCCGGAGCAAAGACCAATTTTTTAATTGATGAAAAATTGGACAACCGTGACTGGTTGAAAAAATTGGTTAACATTACCATAATTGAATTGCCAGAACCAAAGCCTAAGAAAAAGAAATAACCAATAATAATTTTTTTATTTCAGCAAGGGCTAGGTGTCTCCTTTTAACCTGGCAGACCTTAACGAGGAATTGCCCGACCTATTTACCGGTCTCTTTTTTGTTATATTAAAGTTAAATGTTAAATTAGTTCTAAAAATTTGCGCTATAAATTTAAGCTCGACGGCTCATTATCAAACTAATAGCAATGAACATGGAAATTAAAGCCTATAATGATAGGCATGCCTCGGTATACAGGGAAATTTGTGACCAATTGGCAACAATTATTGACGGTGAACTGAGCGAGGCAGAAAGCAAAATTTGGCATGCTCATCCAGTTTGGTTTTTGGATGGTAACCCAATTGTTGGTTATAGCAAACAAAAAGCTGGTTTAAGACTCATGTTTTGGAGTGGTGCCGACTTTGAAGAAAATGATTTAAACATTCGAGGGGAAAAATTTAAGGATGCCTCCATTTTCTTTAATAATCCTGCTGAAATCGAAGAAATAAATTTGAAACGTTGGCTCAAAAAATCAAGAGAAATTCAATGGGATTATAAAAACGTTGTTAAAAGAAAGGGTATATTGGAACGATTAAAATGAAAGCTCATTTAGAAAAAACACTACGGAAATGTAAAAAAGGCCATCAATTCTACAAAAGTAGTGATTGCCCCAGCTGTCCTATTTGTGAAGAAGCAAAAAAGCCAAAAGGTGGTTTTCTATCGTTGTTAACTGCACCTGCTAGACGTGCCTTTGAAAATGCTAACATTATGACATTGAAACAGCTTTCTAATTATTCCGAGAAAGAGATTTTAAAATTAAACGGTCTAGGCAAATCAACTTTACCAATATTAAAAAAAGAGCTTGAAAATTCAGAACTTACATTTAACACAAGTCAAAACATTATAACTATTAAATGAACAATACAAGCCATCATGATGAACGATTTGCAAAAATGACTTTCGCCACAGTTTATCCACTTTATATTGCAAAAGTTGAGAGAAAAGGAAGAACGAAAGAAGAATTGCATCAAGTAATTGAGTGGCTTACGGGTTATAATGGAAATAGGATTGAAGAGCTTATAGATGAAAAAGTGACTTTCGAAATGTTCTTTCAGCAAGCTTCATTAAATCCAAATGCTCAGCTCATTACTGGCTTAATTTGTGGTTATCGGATTGAGGAAATCAAAAATAAATTAACTCAACAAGTGAGGTATTTGGACAAATTAGTCGATGAACTTGCGAAGGGGCGCAAGATGGATAAGATTTTGAGGGTTTAAATTAATTAAAAATAACATAAAAAAGAGGTAGTTAAAATAAATTAACTACCTCTTTTTCAGTAAAATATAATTTATTTCAATCTTTTGGCAGTGCAATCAAACATATCCATCATTCTACCTTTTAAGTTATCGTCGTCCACTTTTTCGAACGGAATCGATAAGTCGTAACCAGCCGCTGAGAAGAATATTGTCACTTTTCCTTCTTCTTCTTCAACTTGTGACATTGGCTTTGTTTTAGTTGGGTCTTCTAAATCGGTCATATCAGCAATTAACTTTCCATCTTTTCGTGAAAATGTTACCGTCATTTTTGCATCACCTTGTGGCGTACCCAATATAACAACATCCCATTTTCCTACGAAAAATTCCGTTGATGAAGCTGTAACAGCAGGTGCAGCTGCTTGTGAATAACCTTGAAGGGCGATTCCAAAAAATAATACAATAATAATTAAGCTTACTTTTTTCATTGTTGATTTTTGTTTTGTTTGTTTAAAAATTGATTAATATTTGATTATTTTAATTTTTTTTATTCTGTGTAATTAAAATCTTTATGGAAAATATTGTTGAGGTTGATTGCATGGTCACATTCCTTCGTGTGGCTTAGTTGGCTTTTATTAGGGTCCAATTAATTCAATTTTCTACCAATTTTACAAAATTTTCGGCTTTCCAACTGGTTTCATCATGTTCCATTGAGGTATAATATGATTTACCTTTTCCAATATTTTTATGCCAGGCCACTGCATGGTCATTCCCTATGCCGAAATTTTTATCTTTCGTAAAAAGTATATTTCCATTAGTAATTACAGATTCCCCTTTGAAGAACAGGAAACGGAATAATTTTCAACAAATATAAAAAACAAAATTATTATTATCTAAAAAAAAGACAATATATTTTAATTTTATTTTATCTTTGAAAAATGACAATGAAAAAGTAGATTTAATAATGGAAATAACACAAAATATTATCCAACAACTGTCAATCGACTGCGTAATTTTTGGTTATAAAAACCAGGAACTAAAAGTATTGGTGCCACAATTGAAACTAAACCAACTTTATTGCACTTTGCCTGGTGGTTTCATTATGCAAAACGAAAGTATTGACGAATCAGCTCGAAGAATTTTAGAGGAGCGCACTGGCCTAAAAGACATTTATTTGGAGCAATATTATGTATTTGGCAATGCCACTCGGGCAAATACTGAGGTAGTTGAAAACCTTAAAAAAGCCAAAAATGAATTGAAAGGACTGGCTATTTTCGAAGATAATAATTTTGAATGGCTTGGGAAGCGATTCGTTTCTATAGGGTATTATGCATTGGTTGACATTGATAAAGTGAATCCCGTAAAAACTGATTTTGATGAATCAATCGATTGGTATAATGTAAATAGTTTGCCAAAAATGATAATGGACCATAATGAAATGGTAGATTTTGCATTGGCCTCACTCCGACAAAACCTTGATAGTAAGCTCATTGGCTTTAATCTTTTGCCCGAAACTTTCACCATGAATGAGGTACAAGAACTTTATGAAGCAGTTTATTATAAACCTTTTGCACGTAACAATTTTCAGAAAAAAATATTGGATATGAATGTGTTGGAGCGATTGGAAAAGAAATTCACTGGAGCGGCGAATAAGGCACCTTATTTGTATAGGTTTATAAAAAACCATACTTCAAATTTTTAAGTTCAAAGGCCAATTTATTCGTATTTACATCATTTAAATATTTGTAAAGTTGCTTTATTCACTAAATTTGAATGCTGATTATTTTTATTAAACATTGGAAAATGAATCCAAAAGTTGATTTTTATTTTGATAAAGCCAAAGCATGGCAAGAGGAAATTACGCAATTAAGGCGGATAGCACTAGAAATTGAACTTGTTGAAGAGTTGAAATGGGGCTGTCCATGCTATACTTTTCAAAAAAATAATATAATATTAATACATGTATTTAAAGATTATTGTGCGTATTTGTTTTTTAAAGGGGCTTTGATAAATGATTATAACGGTTTATTAATCCAACAAACCGAAAATGTTCAGGCTGCCCGCCAGATTCGATTTACCAATGTGCAAGAAGTTTTGGAAAAAGAAACCCTTCTGAAGGCTTATATTTATGAAGCCATTGAAGTGGAAAAAGCTGGACTAAAAGTAGGTTTGAAAAAGGCAACAGAATTTAAAATCGCTGAAGAATTTCAAAAAAAATTAAACTAAATGCCCAAGTTGAAAACAGCTTTTGAGGCATTAACTCCTGGCCGGCAACGTGCTTATTTATTGCATTTTTCTCAACCCAAACAATCAAAAACTAGAACAGAAAGGGTTGAAAATTGGATACAGTCCATTTTAAATGGTAAAGGTTTAACAGATTTGTAAATGACTACACTAGTTGATGAATACTTCACCGATGGCTGTGGGCGCTGCCCATTTGGCGGAACACCTGCCTGCAAAGTACATACTTGGTCACAGGAATTAGTAATGCTAAGAAAAATTATTTTATCCTGCGGGTTAATCGAGGAGTCAAAATGGGGCATGCCAACTTATACTTTTCAACAAAACAACGTGCTAATTTTAGCGGCTTTTAAGGAATATTGTTCAGTCAGTTTTTTTAAAGGTGCTTTATTGACTGATGAAAATGGCCTTTTGAGTAAAGCAGGTGAATATTCGCAGGCAGCTCGCCAATTTAAGTTTAGGAATATTCAAGATATTACTCCAATTGAAGCAACTATAAAAGCATATATTTACGAAGCTATTGAACTAGAAAAAGCCGGCTTAAAAGTGGAATTCAAGAAAAATCCAGAGCCTATTCCTGAAGAATTTCAAAATAAATTAGATGAATTTCCCAATTTAAAAGTTGCATTTGAGGCTTTGACACCCAGCCGACAGAGAGGCTATATCCTACATTTTTCTCAGCCCAAACAATCGCAAACTCGTACTGCAAGGGTTGAAAAGTATATAGAACAAATTTTGAATGGCAAAAGCCTAAGTGAAGGGTAAATATTATGAAAATTATTCAAAATGGACTTAATTTTTTTCCCAACCCAATTAAAATTTAGAGAATGGTTGGAAAGCCACCATAGCTCGGAAACGGAACTTTTAGTTGGTTTTTATAAAGTTGGCAGCCAGAAACCTTCAATGACTTGGTCGCAATCGGTTAACCAAGCACTTTGTTTTGGCTGGATCGACGGTGTAAGAAGGTCAATTGGTAATGGTAGTTATTGTATACGTTTTACTCCTAGAAAGCAGAATAGTATTTGGAGCGATATCAATATAAAAAAAGTTGAAGAGCTTAAAAAATCGGGCCTAATGAGGCCAGAGGGACAAAAAGCATTCGATTTTAGAACTGAAAACAGTTCTAGAATATATTCCTATGAAAAAGAGCCAGTTTTACTTGATTCAAATTTTGAGCAACAATTTAAAATTAACCAAATTGCTTGGGAGTTTTTTAATAACCAAGCTCCTTCTTACAAACGTGTAATGATACATTGGATAATGAATGCTAAGAGTGAAAAAACGAGACTTTTGAGGCTTGAAAAAACCATTTTAATAAGTGAGCAACTAAAACGAATGCAATAAAAAACCCAATTTATTATTATATGAAAATTGAAGAAAAAATTCAGACGCTCCATCCTAACAGCAGTAAAACCAATAAAATTATTGTTTTAGAAAAATATGAAATTGTAAAAAAAGCAATGATTGAAATTTTGGAATTGGAAAGTTTATCACATACCGAATTGATGGAAAAGTTACACCTAAAAGTGCAGTTTACGTTAAAAGGTAATACGCAATGGTATGGCGAAACCGTGAAGTTAGACCTTGAAGCAAGAGGAATTATTCAAAGAAATAAGGATAAGCCCCCAATATATAGTATTAATAAATAAAAATGATTCATTGAGTTTAAAGCAGGTAGTAAAATTAATTTAACAGTTTTCAGACAACAAAACCTACTCCAACAGTTCCATTACTATCGTCAATCAATATAAAAGCACCATTAGCAGGGTTATATTCAAATTTATCGGCAAAAATTGGCTTGGCAGTTTTTAGAGTGATTTCCCCAATTTCATTCAATTTCAATTCAGAAACAGTATCAATGGTTTCTTGTTTTACCACATCTTCCTTTTTATTGATACTGATAATTTTAGCTTTTGACTCGTTGATGCCGTGCTGTAAAGTATAATTTTTGCCAGCCACCAACGGATTTGAATCCATCCAGCATATTTTGGCAGTGATTTCTTTTAAAGGCTCTAATGTTGATTTAGTTTTTACTAACATATTGCCTCGACTCACATCCACATCTCGCTCTAAAGTGATTACAACTGATTCTCTTGCACCAGCTTTTTCTAGCTTTTCGCCAAATTTTTCAATGGTAGCTATTTTAGTTAATTGGTCTGTTGGCAATACTTTTATTTCGTCACCAACTGAAAATGAACCAGATGCGATTTTTCCAGCATAGCCTCGATAGTCATGAAATTCGTCTGTTTTTGGGCGAACTACAAACTGAACTGGAAAGCGAGCTGGCTTTTTAGTTTCATCAAAAGTAGTGGCTTGGAGTTCATCCAACAAAGTTTTGCCATCGTACCAATTCATTTCTGTTGAAGGAACTGAAATATTTTGGCCATAAAGCGATGACATTGGGATAAAGGTAATCTCTTGCCCATCAAACGAAACTTTCGAGGCTAATTTTGATATTTCCGTTTTTATTTCATTGAATCTTGCTTCAGAATAGCCAACCAAATCCATTTTATTGATGCATACGATAACTTTAGGAATGCGTAGCATTGAAGCAATAAAAAAGTGGCGGAAAGTTTGCTCCAAAACGCCGTTTCTTGCATCCACTAATATCATGGAAACCTTAGTATTGGAGGCACCTGTTACCATGTTTCGGGTATATTCGAAATGGCCAGGGGTATCTGCAATGATGTATTTTCGTGTTGGCGTGCTAAAATAAATATTGGCTACATCAATAGTAATACCTTGTTCACGCTCGGCAATAAGTCCGTCAGTTAAAAGGCTAAGGTCCAAAAAATCAAGTCCTTTACGTTTCGAGGCTGCTTCTAAAGCCTCAATCTTGTCTTTAGTAATCGACTTTGTTTCGTACAAAAGTCTGCCGATTAAAGTACTTTTTCCATCGTCAACGCTACCTGCAGTAGCAATTCTTAAAATATCCATTGTCCCTTAGCCTATAATATGGGGTATTTTTAACGTTTTAATTTATCTAATAATGATATCTACACTGCGCAATTAATATTGCCACATTTTCAATTTTATAAACCAACCGATGTTCTAGATTTATTCGCCTTGACCACCAACCTAATAAATTATGCTTCAATGGCTCAGGTTGACCAATTCCATCAAATGGATTTCGCTCGATATCCTTAATTAATGTATTTATTTTTTTGAGAATTGATTTATCAGTGGTTTGCCAATAAAGGTATTCCTCCCATGCTTCATCAGAAAACACCTTTTTCATTCATCAATCAATTGTTTTTCACTTCCTTTTCCTTGCTCTAGTTTTTCAATGCTATTCAATAATATAGTAGCATTTTTTGGGCTTTTTAACAAATAAAATGTTTCTTCCATGCTATCATAATCTGCTTTTGAAAGTACAACAATATCTTCTCCCTTTGCTCTGGTTACCAGCAAAGGCGTATGTTGAGTATTTACCTTGTCAAAAAACATTTTTAAATCCTGCCTGAAATTCGAATAGCTTGTTGCCAGCATAATTTTATTTTTTTCACAAATTTAAAATAAATAGTTCATATTGTACAATATATTGTACAATAATTTTGAAAATTTATTAAAAGTACCCTTGTTGTTTCCTTTTCTCCATCGCTGCCTCACTTCTTTTATCATCAATTCTAGCTCCTCTTTCTGAAATTTCAGCACTTAAAATTTCACCTATAATATCCTCTAATTCAATCGCTTCTGAGGCTACTGCGGCCGTGCAAGTCATATCGCCAACGGTACGAAATCGTACAGTAGCTTCATACGGAATTTCGTCAGCATCTTTGTTAAGGTGCTCAGAGTCAGCCCAAAGCATACCATCACGCTCAATTACTTGTCGTTTGTGTGAATAGTATATGGATGGAATCGCCATTTCCTCTTCTTTAATATAATTCCAAACATCTAGCTCTGTCCAATTTGAAATAGGAAACACTCGTACATTTTCACCAATGGCAATTCGTCCATTTAGCATATCGAAAAGCTCTGGTCGCTGACGCTTGGCATCCCACTGGCCGAAGTCATCACGGACAGAGAAAATACGTTCTTTCGCACGGGCCTTTTCCTCATCACGCCTAGCGCCTCCAATGCAAGCATCAAACTTGAACTCTTCAATAGCATCCAAAAGTGTAACGGTTTGAAGTACATTTCTTGAAGCATATTTTCCCGTTTCCTCTTTTGCTTTGCCCTGATTGATAGAGTCTTGCACATAGCGAACAATCAATTCGGCACCAGTTTCTTTGACTAGCCAATCTCTAAATTCAATAGTTTCAGGGAAATTATGACCTGTATCAACATGAACTAATGGGAAAGGAATTTTACCCGGATAAAAAGCCTTTTGAGCTAATCGCACCAAAGTTATAGAATCTTTTCCACCCGAAAAAAGTAAAGCAGGTTTCTCAAACTGCGCCACAACTTCACGGATAATATAGATTGCTTCATCTTCTAGCTCACGAGGGAAATAACCATGTTTGGGAATTTCGGATTTGAGATTTCGGATTTGAGATTTCGGATTTGAGATTTCGGAATTATTTGCTTGCAACATTTTTATTTTTATTAATTTTTGCGGTTTTACCTATTGATGTAAAAATCGCAGTTAATTCATAGTTCTTTTATAAGGTCTTTCAGTTTATCAACTTCTAGTAATTTTGCCTCTGTTATCATTTCTAACCAAAATAGAGTTTCATCAGCTTCTTCTTCCACTTTTCCAATTTTAGAAATAAATTTAACGGTTGATCTTCCTCTTAAAGAAGCTCTATAATTGGCTGCAACCGAAGTTGCTGACCTTAATATTTGTTTACCTAAAACATCAGAGACCATATTTTTTGGTAATGCATCAACCATTTTTATCACTCTTAATGCAAACTTTCTAGTTCTCGCTTTTAATTCTGCTTTGTCCATATAATTTTTTCTTGAATTCCGAAATCTAAAATCCCAATTCCGAAATCAATTACTATGTAACCCACATTCCTTTTTACTATCTTCCCACCACCATCTTCCTGCACGAGGGTGCTCACCCTCCGTAATGGCACGGGTACAGGGCTGGCAACCAATACTGATGAAACCTTTTTTATGCAAAGGATTATCTGGTACTTTATTGGTTTTTAAATAATCCAACACTTCATCATAATGCCAATTGATTAAAGGATTGAACTTAATTATTTTGCGGGAAGCATCAAATTCAAATGCTGACAGTTCATTCCTGCCTTCACTTTGCTCAGCCCTAAGGCCTGTAATCCAGATAGATACGCCTGCCAAAGCTCTGTTTAACGGCTCCACTTTTCGTATAAAACAACATTCTTTTCGGTTTTCAACTGACTCATAAAAGCTGTTCATGCCTTTTGAATTTACCAAGTTTTGCACTGAACTATTTTCTGGAAAAAAGACCTCCATAGGCTTCTTATATTTAGCCCGAGTCAAATCCAACAACTCATAACTTTCTTGAAAAAGTCGACCTGTGTCCAATGTAAACACTCGAATTGGTAGGTCGTTTTTGAAAATAGCATCAGTAATTACCTGATCCTCCTGCCCTAATGAGGTGGAGAAGGCCAAATTTCCTGCAAATTTATCTGCAATAAAAGCCAAAGAATCGACTAAATTAAGGCCTTGGGTTGCCAATTCCAATTGAGGAATCATATCTTCACTCATATTTGAAGCTTTTTTATCTAAAACAAGACTTTTTGTAACATTATTTAATTCAATTATCTTTTGTTGAAAATCACCAGTTAGTGATTTTCTTATTTCCCCAACATTATCCAAAAGTTGTTCCAGATCAGTTTCGGGCAATGCTTCATTCAATACTTCTTTTATTTTTTTTGCAACAGTTGGTGACTTTCCGTTGGTAGAAATCCCTAGTTTCAAACTGCCTTTTTGAACCACTGAACCCAAATAAAAGTCGCATTCATTAGGTGTATCGGCAACATTGCAAAGAATATTTGCCAAAAATGCCTCCGCTTTTATTTGGTTGTTAAGTTCCTTATTATCAGTTGCTACCAAAACTAATTGCTTATTTTCTAAGTCACTGGTTTGGTATTTTTTTTGCAAAATTACCAAATATTTATGGGCTTTTTGCAATACAAAAATCTCTTGCTTTACTTCAGGCGCTACTAAAGTTACTTTTGCTTGGGGCGAATTATTTAATATTGCATTCAACTTTTCTAAACCCACATTTCCACCTCCCACAATCAAAGTATTAAGGTTTTCAAGTTTTAGGAAAATTGGAAATAGGTTGTTCCGCCCCTCTGAATCTCCCCGATAGGAAGACTTTACGCCATCGATATTCATATTATTTTGGAAAATGGAATAAATTTTTTGATTTCAATCTAAATTTTTTTTAAAATTCAAATGTTTATTTATGCGCCATAACATTCAAAAGCTCTTTGGAGCTACCCCATTCGGGGGCATGGGGGCCACTATACTTCACTACCTCCCCAATTATAATCACAGCTGGATTTTGTAATTTATTTTCAGTAATAATTTTCAGCAAATCTTTAATTTTTCCTGTCCCTATTTTCTGATTTTTTGTTGCTCCATTCTGAATTACCGCTACCAATTTTTCACCAAAATTGTTTTTCAAAAATAGTTCTTGAATTTGCTCCGCTTTATTCATGGCCATCAAAAGTACAATTGTTGCTTTTGATTTCATGGCCATTTCCAAGTCGTCAGAAAGAGAATGGTCAGATTTTGTACCTGTTATTACCCAAAAACTGTCTGCAACGCCTCTAGCAGTAACTGGAATGTTTGCTAAAGCAGGTACAGAAATAGCAGATGAAATTCCAGGAATAAACGCTGTTTCAATACCATGCTTTTGTGCAGCCTCAATTTCCTCTTGACCACGACCAAATACAAATGGATCACCTCCTTTTAAGCGAACTACATGCCCTTTCTCAAAAGCTTTTTCAACGATTAGGAAATTAATATAATTTTGTGAAACACATTTTTCACCAGCCCTCTTTCCTACATATATCAACTCAGCATCTGGATTACAATAATCTAATAAAGATTGCGAAGCCAAGGCATCATAAAGCACCACATCGGCCACTTTTAAAGCTTTTAAGGCTTTTAAAGTAATCAAATCTGGGTCGCCTGGGCCTGCGCCCACGAGGGTGAGTTTGGGGGAGATATTATTTTTGATATCCAAATTATTAATTAAAAAAACATTCAATTTTCAATGCTCAATTTTCAATTTGAAGATTCTTAACTTTCCCTTTGATAATTGAGTATTGAAAATTCTTTATTGAAAATTTTCTTTTTAAAAACGTTGAAATAAATTTCAATTTATATTAAGCTGTTACCGCTTCTTCTCTAAATTTAGCAGCTTTTTCAAAGAAACTTTGTGCTGATTGCAAGTATTCAGAGGCAAATACCTCTGATGGCTCGTTTTTGTTGATTTGCAATACCAGATCTGAAAAACTTGAACCATTTAAATCAAATTCACCTAAACTTACATAATTTTCATCAAACTTTGTAATCACAGAACTTTGTGTATTTGAACTTACTGACTTATCCAAAAGTAACGCTTTTGCCCCTGAAATAAAAACAGAATAAGCATGATAAATACTGTCCGCAAATCGCTTTTCTGCAAAAGCAGCTTCTGCCCAATCTAATTTTTCTTTGGTTTCAAAAAGTAAAGTTGATACCAAATCAATGATTACAGAGGCGCATTCGCCCACTCCAATTTCAGTAACAAATTGCTCAGAATGACCCCAATCCAAAAAATCATCCTCAACCAAAGTAGTCAAATCAGACAATGGTTTCAGTAGATTGTAGAAATATTTTTCGCCATTTCGGTCGTAATATTCATTGAAATATTCTCCTTCGGTAGCGTTTTCTTCATAATTGTTGAGCAATACTCTTAATACATCTGGGCCACGTTTCGAAGGCACTTTTAACACTTTATCGGACACTCGGCCTAGGCCATTTCCCAAAGTACCACCCCCTAAAAGCACTTGTAAAGCAGGTAGAACTCGCTTATCAGCTGCTTTTAAACTTGATCCATGAAAGCCAATATGTGCCATTGAATGTTGGCCGCAGGCATTCATACAGCCTGAGATTTTGATTTTTATATCATTGTTATTGATCAAATCTGGAAATTCTGAATCAATTACATCCTCTAGTTTCGAAGTGATATTTGTACTATCAGATATCGCCAGATTGCAAGTATCGGTACCTGGGCAAGCTGTTATTTTTGCAATAGAGTTTGCACCTAGTTCTGCCAAATCATGCGCTTTCAAAACCTCATAAACGTAAGGTAAATTGGCCTCAGGAACGAACTTTAAAAGTAGCCCTTGATTAATTGTAATGCGCACATCATCAGCGATATAGCCAGATAAACTTTCGATTAACGAGCGAGAAACGGTAGAATGCACATTGCCATTCAAAACACGCACATATACCCCAAAACAACCTTTTTGCTTTTGCTCAAATGTGTTGGTTTCAAGCCATTTACTAAAAACTTCATCCTCTGATTTGTGTGTAGAAATTTTTGTAGGCAAATAGTCTACCATATTTTCCGGAATTAAAATGTTAGTATCAACCTCAAAGAATTTTGTTTTAATTGCAATTCTTTCTTCAGCCACCATTTTCATGAACTCTTCAGCGCCTATCTTTTGTATTAGATATTTTAATCTGGCCTTGTGTCGAGAATTTCGCTCACCATGGCGATCAAAAATACGAATCACAGCTTCTGAAAATGGAATCAATTGATTTTCTTCCAAAAACTCATAACCGACAAAAGCCATCATCGGTTGAGCACCCAATCCGCCACCCACCATCACTTTGAAGCCACGAACTCCATTTTGTATTTTTGGGATAAAACCCAAATCATGCATGTAGGTAAGTGCGGTATCAGCGTCGGTATTTGAGAAAGCAATTTTGAATTTGCGCCCCATTTCCTGGCAAATAGGATTTCTTAAAAAATATTGAAAAACTGCTTCGGCATAAGGGCTTACATCAAAAAGTTCATTTGGGTCAATACCTGCTGTTGGTGAGGCTGTTACGTTGCGAACTGTGTTACCACAAGCTTCACGAAGGGTGATATCGTCACGCTCCAATTCTGCCCAAAGCTGAGGAGTTCTGTCTAATGAAACAAAATGAATTTGTACGTCCTGACGGGTAGTTAAATGCAAATTACCAGTTGAATATTCATCAGAAACATCGGCAATCCGCTTCCACTGAGACAAAGTCATTTTGCCATATGGCAATTTTATTCGTACCATTTGAACACCCTGCTGGCGTTGGCCATACACACCACGGGCCAATCTAAGACTTCTAAATTTCTCTTCATGAATTTTCCCTTCTTTGAAAAGTCTTATTTTTTTTTCCAGATCAATAATGTCTTTTTCAACAATAGGATTCTCTAATTCTGTTCTAAAACTTTGCATTCTAAATATAATTTTATGGGTTTATAGCCCGATTGACCTATTTTTTTAACTTTGTAAGCTAATTCACTTTTCTTAAATCACTATTTTTTAAACTCAATAATTATAAATATAGTTTAAAATATTTTCTTATTTAACAAAGATAATATATTAATCTATAGATTTAATAGACTTTATTTGAAAATATTTGAAATGCTATTTTAAAGTAAAATATATTTGTTTTCTAAATGGCCTTTTTGTTATGGAAATATGAAATTTTTAAAGTAAAAAAGCAAAAGAAATTCAATTTTGACTTATATCTATTTCAACAATTTTAAAATGCCAAAAGAAATGAATTTACAAAACCCTTTTATTTCAGTTTGCCTCTTTCAATTTTCACCTCATTTTCTGAAATTTCACTGGCATTATTTTCAAAATTACTTCTTATATAGTTGAGCAGCAGTGAAGTATCTTTATTTGACAAAAAGCTATGACTTGGCATTATATCGTTAAACTGCTTTCCTTTTACGGTTATTTGTTGGTTCATTCCTTCTAATAAAATATTAATTAGCCTAGTTTTATTTCCAGATACGTATTCAGAATTTACCAACGATGGGTAGCGCAAACCATCTCCTTCACCATTTGTCTGGTGGCAGTTGACACAATAAGTTTTATAGAGCAACTCACCACCTTTAGCATTACCTTTTTCTAAATTATCCTTTATGATATCTGGTGTTTTGATATGCGCACTTAATTTTCTTTTTTCCATTTCTACTAATTGTGCTGAGCCAAATTTAGCTTTTTCGCTTTTATATAGAATTCGCCAAATGCGACCTTGTTGTGAATCACTAATATAAATGGAGCCATCAGGGCCTTGGGCAAGCCCCATTGGGCGATGATGTGCATCAGATGTGCTGGGGATTACTTCAATTCCTGAAAAACCATCGGCAAAAACTTCCCATTTACCATAGGGTGAACCATTTTTAAAAGGAACAAAAGCCACAAAATAACCCGCTTGCGAGTAAGGGGCACGTATGGTGGAGCCATGGAATGTGATAAAAGCTCCTTGTTTATATCGCTCTGGGAATTGACTGCCAGTATAAAATAATAAATCATTAGGTGCCCAATGCCCTGGAAATGCCATTAGAGGTTGCTCATATTCTTTTCCTTTACCCGCTTTTTTACCATCGCCACCATATTCAGGGTTTAATAATTTTTTACCTTGCATGTGGTCGTAATAATAATAAGGCCAACCAGCGTTTGAACCTTCTTTTATCCGTAAAAACTCCTCCGAAGGCAGCATAGCACTCTGCCATTTATTGTACAATTTTGGCCAAGTTCTGTGCATATCGTCACGGCCATGTTGCACTAAATAAAGATTGTCATCCGCATTGTTCCAAGAAATAGCTACAGCACTTCTAATACCAGTAGCAAATCGCTTTCCGTCTTTGATAGTTTGATTTTGTTTGTTGGGGTCAAAAGTCCATACTCCAGCATGTTCTGCCAATTGCGGACAGGGATATTCTCCTGGTTGGCCGGGTACACGATCTTGAATTTGGCATACATCACCAGGCGAGCCATAGGTTACGTACATAAGTCCTTTTTTATCAAAAGTTAAGGTTTTAGCAGTGTGATTATAACCGTAAGGGTCATTCAAATAATCGTCGGTGAGTATTAATTCAGTGGTTGTATCGGGGAGCAATTGGTTTTTAATGAGCTTATTACGAAATATTTGACCCGTATTGCTATGGTATAAATAACCATTTTGGATATGCATTTCTGTACCATTATTGTCTAAATAGTTGGTATAGGCCCCGAATCTTTTAATAATATCAGCTTTTCCATCGTTGTTTTCATCTCTTAATGCAATATTACTTCCCGTTGGTGATGAAGCCCTAAGCCTAATATAAATATCGCCATTGTCATTAACAGCCAAGTGCCTTGCTGCGCCTAAACTGTCCGCTACTACTAATGCTTCAAAACCACCTGGAAGCATTAAACCTCCATTATCAGGGTCAACCTTTGGTTCATTTTTGTTTGTAAATTGGGTGAAAATAGGAGCTAAAATTAGGATAAATACACCTCGAAAAATATAATTCATTTAAAAAATACAGATAAAAAAATTAACTAACTTTTAAAAATTCTTCCTTAAGCCTTTGGGCGACTATTTTATCTTCACCGTTTTTCATCACCCACGAAGTAATGCTTATATGTTCGTCCCCATTATTTACAATCTCAATGGAAGGGCTACCATTTCTTAGCTTTTCCTGAAAATCTTTACTGCTAATTTTCAATTTTGTTTTATCCCAAGTAATATGCAAAGTGGGAGTTACATTGCCCAATTTTGGCACTAAAACTTCTGTTTTTATACCTGAAATATTATTTACGGCATTTTCCATTTTAGCAATTCGAGCTTCCCAAACTTTCCATTCCGAATCATGATCATATTTTAAATAATGATCAAGCGCCACGTACATTCCAATAATTTCTTCTTTATTTATTTTCATCCCACGGCCAATGGTAGAACCTCTTGGAGGCATGGAAAGTCTGGCAGCGGCAATTAATTTTTTCTTACCCATTAGTATTCCAGCACTTTGAGGCCCTCGAATAGCTTTTCCACCGGACACACAAACTAAATCGAAGCCCATTTCATTAAACTTCCAAAGATTACTTACTGGAGGCACATCAGCAGCCATATCAATCATGGTGGGGATATTGTGTTTTCGGCCAAGAGCCACCCAATCTTCATGCATGATGATGCCCTTATCTGCTTGAATATTTAAAAACCAAAGTAAAGCAGTTTTTTCATTGATGGCTTTTTCTACATCGGCAATAGTTTCAACGAAAACTATTTTACATCCAGTATTGGTAAGTGCTTGAGAATAACCTACATTATGACCTTTTTGAATAATTACTTCCGATTTCATGCCAGTGCCTTCTAAAAAAGGAAGCTGCTCCACTTTTTTCTGATCCATTCCCGTAAGCACGCCCGCAAGGCCAAGAGTCATGGCCGAAAAGCAGCCAGCGGTTACCACTGCAGATTCTGATTTAACAAGGTTGGCAATTTTTTCCCCTACTTTATCTTGCACATCATCTAAAAGGCAAAATTCATTTGCTGAAAGCTGAATGGCTTCTACCACCTCAGGCCGCATTAAAGAGCCTGTCATATATGTATATGTACCAGCCGCATTGATAAATGTGCGGATGCTTAGTTCTTTAAAAAGATTCCGACTTGGCGCAATATTGTAATTTTCTTTATCAATAATATTGCCTGAAATTCCCACTAAAGGAATTGCAGAGAGGTTTTTTAATAAATTTCTTCGTTTCATATTTTAAAAAAATTAGATGTATGCAATGCAATCCATTTCCACAAGTGAGTCACCAGGTACACCTCCTTTTGCTACTGCTATGGTAGAGCGAACGGGAGGTTTTTTTCCAAAACGGCCTTTATAAACCTCATTCATGGCTTTATAATCAGCAATATCGTTAAGGTAAACTGTTACTTTCAAAACTTTTTCCATGGAAGAGCCTGCATTGATGAGTTCTTTTTCAAGTTCTTTCAAAACATGATCGGTATGGGCTTTTATATCGCCATTAAAATGTGCGCCTTTACCTGCAATAAAAACCATATTGTTTAATTTGGTAGCACCAGAAAAAAGTGGCACATCTTGCTCTTTTACAATATTTAAGGCTGTTTTTTCCTCTAAATTATTAGCTTTGGAAAGGGCACTAAAGCCAGTAACTGCCACAAATGATCCAATCAGTTTTTTAAATAATGATCTTCGTTGTTTTTCCATTTTTGTTATAGGTTGATTGATTAATAAAATTTTTTAAATTTAATTTAAAGAAACAAAGATTAATTTTTAATCTGCCTTATTTCTTATAAATTGGCTCAGCAATTCCATTTAAATCATAAACTATTTTACCGCCTTTTATCGTCATTTCACATTCAAATTTTTTATCCCCATTTAATTTAAAGCCAGTTTTATCATAAAATCCAAAATTACCTTCTCTAATATTCAAAATTGCTAAGTCGGCAATGGCTCCAATTGATAGATGTCCTAATTCTTCCTTTTTTATCACTTGGGCTGGCTTCCAGGTACTTGCATTTATTACGGAGTTCAAATCCATACCCATCAGCAAAAACTTCGACATCACATCCAGCATGTTTTTCATACTTGCATTCATGCTACCTGTATGTAGGTCGGTGCTAATAGTATTGGGGAAAAAACCTGATTTAATTGCTGGTATGGCTTGAGAAAAGTTAAAACTAGCACCACCATAACCAATATCGAAAATAATTCCACGTTTTTGGGCTTCCCAAACAAAAGGCTTT
>JANMZR010000232.1:0-2175 GCA_031383555.1 Cytophagaceae bacterium
ATTTAACTATTTTTTCTTTTTAAACTGTCTTTTCTATTTATTTTGTAATCATATAATCCAAATTTCAAACCAATTGTGGCAGTAATACCAGATACCTGTTTAGCAGCAATTGAATCTGTTATATTTGTATTACGCATGTTTTTATTATTTGTTGCCAGCCTATAGTTAACTCCCGCAAATATTTTTATATATTTCATCAGATTTGCCTCAATATTTACGCCAGGCTGCACCATAAAAAAATAATTATTTTTTGGGTGACTGTCATAATTATAATTCGCAGGTTTTGGCCTATTCGAATTGCCATATTGATAGGGCGAATTATCTTTATTAGCAAAAACAGTTCCAATTATTAATGGAAAACTAGTATGCACTTTTCCATTAGGTTTTATGGTATATTCAAGTTTGACACCTCCATAACCGAGTTTTAAAAGCTCTTTATGATTCTGAGGATTACCCGAAATTTGTCCAGCAAACCCTATACCCAACTTTTTATTTACAAGCAGCATAAATGCACCTCCAGCAATAGGTGCCGAAATATTATTTATTTTCCCTATTCCAATTTCTGGTGAAATAAATAAACCCAATGTATTTATCTTTTTGTTATCAAAAAAATATTCTGTTTTATCGTTTTGATATTTATTTGAAACCTTCACAGAGTCAGCTTGGCCAATTAATTGAATAATCGGGCAAAATGGTATCAATAATATTAGTATAAATTGTGACATTGTTTTGTAATTAAAATCAATTACTGACTATTTACAATAAATGTTGCCTTGGGTTCTAAAAAAATAAAAGAAAAGAAATAAAAAATATTGATTTCAGAGAATAAATCTATACTAACAAATTATATTTCTCATTTGAACTAACATTTTTTAAAGGATTTTTATTGTAAAATTTTTCAATAAATATTTAATTTTATAGTAAAGGCAACATAATTTTGCAATTATTCGTAATTAGTGTGTCTATTCTATGTTTATTTGTGAGTCAATCTAAATCAAGTATTTGAGTTTTGAGAATGAAAATATTGAAGCAATAATTGATTCTTGTGTCGCAGGAATTGAGTCGTCGCAAAAGGCATTGTATAAAATGTTTTTTGGCTACGGTAAAAGTATATGCCTAAGGTATTCGTCGAATCGGGAAGACGCCGAAGAGGTTTTGAATGATGGATTTATGAAGGTATTTAAAAATATAGCGAAATATGATCGATCCAAGTCATTTAGAGCTTGGTTTCGAACAATTTTGGTGAATACATGTATCGATTTTTACAGAAAAAAGGAGAAAATAACTTATGAATATGACGATGTGCATTATGAAGGCGTGTTTTATGAAGAAAGCGCCTTTGATAGCCTAGCCGCTGAGGACATTCTTGCTATGGTGCAAAGGCTTTCGGTATCGTATCGAACCGTTTTTTTAATGTATGCAGTGGATGGTTATAGTCATAAAGAAATTGCCGATCAATTGCATATCAATGAAGTAACATCAAGGACGAACTTTTTGAAAGCACGAAATAAACTTCAAACAATGATCAAAGAAAGTTATCCAAAAAAAATTAATCAACCGAGTTTCAAAAATAAACTCTATGAAAACTGAAAAATTCGAAGATAAAATTCGGAAAAAATTGGAGGATATTGAGCCCAAGTTTCAAGAAAAAGACTGGGACAATTTCCAGAATTATGCAGTAACAAAAATGGCTCTTAGCAAAAGTGCCATAAACAGCAGTATTTTTAAAATTGCAGCCTCAATTGCGTTGATTGGCACCTTGTTTTTAGGTGTTTCTCAGTATTTTGCAAATAATAATTTAGCCAAACAAGTTGAGAAACTTAAACAACAAAACGAGCAATTGATTAGCAAACAAGTTGAGTTTGAAAAAATTATTTCTGAAGCTGAAAATTCAAGTAAATATGGCAGTTCTCAAAATTTACTTTCATCAAAAAATGAAATATTTGAAAAGGAAATAATTTCAGCTAATATTGAAAATAAATCAAATGAGTTGAGTGCAAATACTGTAGAATTTTTAAAAAATAATAATTCTGAAAAAACAAATAAAATCAACTCAAATAAAAGCATAAAAGGTGCCTTTATTTTAAGCAAAAATAATAAAAATATTGCTTTTGAAAATAAAAAGTCAAATTCCAATTTAAAAAATACCTTCATTGAAGTTTCCCCAAGAAAAAA
>JANMZR010000093.1:0-3535 GCA_031383555.1 Cytophagaceae bacterium
GGAAATCTTAATAATTTTTCCATTTTTTACAGAAACTGAAATCGGATGGTTATCAGCATAATATATGCCTTCAAATACTAAAGTTGAATCAGGTTTCATGCAAAATGTATTAAAATTTATTAAAAACAGAATGGGCAGAAATAAGAAGAATTGCTTCATTTATGTAGAATGTTGAACAAATTTAGACCAAATATTATTGATAAATAAAAAAATAAAAATTGTTATTTTTTGAAATTAATTTCTCAATTTTGAAATTGATGTTAAAGCAATTCTTATTATTTCTGCCCATTCTATTTTTAATAAATTTTAATACATTTTGTATGAAACCTGATTCAACTTTAGTATTTGAAGGCATATATTATGCTGATAACCATCCGATTTCAGTTTCTGTAAAAAATGGAAAAATTATTAAGATTTCCAGAAAAACAAAAGTAGCCGCCAATAAATTCTATTTGGCACCGGGTCTAATTGACTTGCAAATAAATGGTTTCATGGGTGTAGATTTTTCAGACCAAAACCTAACATTAGAGGCTATTGAGAAAGCCTGCTTTGAACTCCAAAAAGTGGGTGTAACTACTATTTTACCTACAGTTATTACCAACAATCAAAAAAATTTAGTGGATAGCTTTACACTACTTTCTGTAATATTTAAAAATGCCGAATTAAGTAAATCCATCCCTGGCTTTCATTTGGAAGGGCCTTATATTTCACCAAAACAAGGCTTTAGAGGCGTGCATTTAGAGAAATATATTAGAAATCCCGACTGGACAGAGCTGGCTGAACTGCAAAAAGTGGCTCAAAATGGTATTAAATTAATCACCTTGGCACCAGAAAGCGATGGAGCCATTCCATTTATTCAAAACTGTATTAAATCGGGCATTAAGGTTTCATTAGGCCATCATAATGGCAGTACAGAGCAAATAAATGAAGCTGTAAATGCTGGTGCAAGTCTTTCGACGCATTTAGGAAATGGTTGCGCCAATTTGATTGACCGCCATAAAAACCCCTTATGGCCACAGCTTGCTAATAATAAGCTTTCAGCCACAATTATTGCGGATGGTTTTCACCTTAATACTGAGGAACTACAATGTTTTTACAAAATGAAAGGGCAAGAAAATACCATTTTAGTTTCAGATGCCCTCGATCTGGCTGGGCTCGCACCTGGTGAGTATATACGTGATGGAAAAACAATTTTACTCACTGAAAATGTAGCTAAATATCCGGCAGAAAATGTACTGGCGGGTGCCGCAAGTTCCATTGACAAATGTGTTGTAAATATGATGAAAGCCACCAATTGCGGCTTGAAAAACGCCATAAATATGGCCACAAAAAACCCAGCGAATGCTATTGACTTAAATAATATTGGTGAAATAAAAATAGGAAAACTGGCCAATATAATACTCTTTTCTATTGATAATGAGAAGATTATGATTGAAAAAACCATACTTGAAGGCAAAGTAGTGTACACAAAAAACTAAACTAACAAAATGGCTGAAACTAATAAACTAAGCACTTATCGTTACCGAATATTGGCATTGGTTTTTATGGCGACCACTATCAATTATTTCGATAGAAGTCTCATCGGTGTTATGGCTCCAGCCCTTCAAAAACTTTTCAATTGGACCAATAAAGACTATGCCTCTATCATGATTTCCTTCAAAATTGCCTATGGCTTTGGGCTGCTATTCATGGGTGGAATTATTGATAGATTTGGTACAAAAAAAGGCTATACAGTCTCGATAGTAATTTGGAGCCTATTTGGCATGTTACATGCTGTGATTCAACCAGCTTTTGGACTTATTTGTTTCATAATGGCTCGCTTTGGGCTTGGCATTGGCGAGGCAGGTAACTTTCCAGCTGCAATCAAAGCGGTGGCAGAATGGTTCCCAAAAAAAGATAGAGCCTTTGCCAATGGAATTTTTGATGCTTCCACCAGCGTTGGAGCTATTTTAGCTCCTTTCATTGTAGGTGCTATTGTTACCCCTGATGGCAAATACTGGCAAATTCCATTCCTTTTTACAGGGATTTTAAGTTCAATCTGGGTATTTCTATGGTTAAAAACTTATCAAAAACCTGAACATCACCCAAAAATCTCCCCTGCCGAATTGTCTTATATTACAGAGGAAGATGAAATAGAAACAAAAGAACGAATATCTTGGAAAAGGCTCTTGCCAATGCCAGAAACATGGGCATTTTCTCTGACAACCATAACTGATGCTGTATGGTGGTTTTATCTTTTTTGGGGCGCAAAATTTCTCGGTGAACGCTTCGGGGTTGACATTAACAATATAGGTTTGCCGTTTTTAGTTATCTTTTTATTGGCCGATGTGGGCAGCCTATTCGGAGGTTATATCTCTGGGTATTTTATAAAAATTGGTTGGACTATCAATAAAGCCAGAAAAATTACCATGCTATGTTGCGCTATCATTATTTTACCAGTAACATTGGTGCCTATAATTACCAGCAAATGGTTGGCCGTGTTTATTATCGGCATCGGAGCGGCTGGTCACCAGGCTTGGTCAATCAATGGTTATACTTTAGTGCCTGATGTTTTCCCTAAAAAAGCAATTGCTTCAGTAATTGGAATTGGAAAAATGGTTGGCGTGGCAGTAGCCGTTCTTGCCGATTTTGCTTTGGGTTCTGTGCTTGACACAGCCAATAATACAGGCTATTTTTGGGCCTTTGTGTTTGCAGGCACCTCCTATTTAATTATTTTGGGATTCGTCCATTTATTAATGCCCAAAATGACCCCTTTGAATGAGGATTTGAAATATATTCGATAATTTTTATGTTACAATACAAGTTTTTTACTAGATTTTTCGATTTAAATAACAAATTGAAAAAATGAAATTGTTTGAATAAGAATGTTTGTTTGAATATTCAAATTAAATTAATGAGTAAAATTAGTCTAAACCTAACTACCTAATATTTCATTATAAATATTTGAATAAAAATGTGTCTAAATTTTAAGAGCTCGCTAATTACTTACAATTCAATATCATAGTCTTCAAATAAGTTGAAATTTCCCTGACCGAAATGCAAACAATACATATATAGAGTATTGAACTCATTTTTTATATCTAAGTTTGTTTTTAAACTTAGATATAATTTCTTTTAGTTTCATTTTATGAATTTATATTTGTAAGTACATATTTCTTTACTATAAATCTTGTCGTGGTCTTTAAATTCTTGAATGATTAGTTTGATGTCTGATTCAGTTTTACCACAAACTTCATTAGAACCTCCATATTGTTCACTAGGGCATTTGGAATATATTTCCCAGCAACCAAATTCATCCAATTCTTTTTGACAAGAAGTAAATGAAATAATTAAGATAAGTAATAGTGATAATTTTTTCATTTTTTACAATTTATGTTTTTTTAATTCAAATATTATTGTTTCGATAATATTTATAATACATTGTTTCTAAGTTATTTTCATGATTATTTCGGACTATTCTCATTAGTCCAATGATTTTTAAAATTGTTGATGTTTTAATCTTCATTTTCGTCTAGATTTTAACCATAATTTATTT
>JANMZR010000140.1:0-10213 GCA_031383555.1 Cytophagaceae bacterium
GAAAATCCTACTTATTTGCTTTCCTCATTACAAGTCGCTGCATTCAGAAAAAAACAGAAATTACAATCTGAAACCGATATAAAAGGTGAAAAAGGTGCCTATTTTGTTTCTTGTGAAATAAAATTGGCTAAAAAATCGACCAAAAATTGGAAAATTATTGCCAATGTGAATCAAAATCAGTCTCAAGTTGTGCAAATATGCGAGTCAATTATCAATGATAAAACGCTTGAAAGTCAATTAGTTGCAGACATTAATTTAGGTAAAGTGAATCTGATTTCACTCAATGCTTCAGCGGATGGCTTGCAATTTACAGCCGACAAAAGAAAAGACAGTCGCCATTTTGCAAATGTACTTTTTAATAATATGCGTGGTGGTATTTTTGACTACAATTATCAAATAGAAAAGCAAGATTTTATAAATTATTTGTCAAAAGCCAATCAAGATGTTTTTTTAAGAAATCAGTTATTTATTGATGCATTAAAAGTTGAGTTTTCTTATGTAGATATTAAATTTTTGATTTCTGACCATTCTGATGTGGATTTAGTGCGCCTTTCAACAGAATATTTACCGCTAAAATTCAGTCGTAGGCACGGCGACCCCAGCCGTCCTTGGAACAAATTTTCGATCAATACCAGGAGTGAAATTGATGGATCAAAAATTCTTGATTATCAAGGTAATTGGCGTGATATTTTTCAGAACTGGGAAGCTTTAGCTTTAGCCTTTCCTGATTTTATTGAAGGCATGATTTTTAAGTTTTTAAATGCGACTACTTTTGATGGTTATAACCCCTATCGAGTTACCAAATCGGGGTTTGACTGGGAAATTATTGAACCTGATAATCAATGGTCATATATTGGTTATTGGGGTGACCATCAAGTTATTTATCTTTTAAAATTTTTAGAATTTATAGAAAAATACAAGCCTGGAAAGCTAAATTCTTTTTTTGGTGATGATATTTTTGTGTATGCAGCGGTTCCCTATCGTATTAAAACCTATGAAGATATTTTGCAAAACCCAAAAGAGACAATAGTTTTTGATCATAAATGGGATGCTGAAATTAATAAAAAAAGAGAAAATTTAGGTGCTGATGGCACTTTAATGATCGATCAAAATGAAAAAATATACCACGTTAATTTTATAGAAAAAATATTAGCAACCTTATTGTCCAAAATGTCAAATTTTATACCAGAAGGTGGTATTTGGATGAACACTCAGCGACCAGAATGGAATGATGCTAACAATGCTTTGGTGGGTAATGGTGTTTCAATGGTTACTTTATACTATTTAAGAAGATTTTTAGATTTCTTTACTAAACTTCTTGAAAGTTCCCAAATTGAAAATATAAAGATTTCTATTGAATTGATAAGTTTTTATAATACTCTATTAGATTCATTAAATGAAAGTAAACATCTGCTTCAAAACTCGATTTCTGACCTTGACAGAAAGAAAATTTTAGATTCACTTGGTAAAGCTGCTTCGGATTATCGCCAAAAGGTTTATACAATTGGCTTTTCAGGTTCAAAAGAAACAGTTTCGGTGGCTGGTTTGAAAAAATTTGCACAAATAAGTTTGGAATTTATTAACCATTCCATAAAAGTGAATAAAAGAAAAGACAACTTGTATAATGCCTACAATTTAATGTCTTTGAAAGACAACGGAATCGTAATATCCAATCTGTCAGAAATGCTGGAAGGCCAAGTTGCAGTGATTAGTTCTGGCTATTTAGACGCAAAAGAAACCTTAGAAATTTTAAATAATTTAAAAAATAGTGCATTATACCGCCCCGATCAAAATAGCTATATCTTATATCCAAACAAAGAATTACCTAAGTTTTTAGAAAAAAACACCATACCAAAAGAGAAAATAGAGCAATCGATTTTGTTAAAAAAGTTACTAAAAGACAACGACTATTCAGTAATTAATCAAGACATTAATGGCCATTATCATTTTAATGGAAATTTCAATAATTCGAGCAATTTAAAGTTAGCTTTATCGAATTTAGGTAAACAAGAAGCTTATAAAGAATTAGTTGAAAAAGAATCAACTGCTATTTCACAGATTTTTGAAGACGTTTTTAATCATAAAGCATTTACTGGCCGTTCAGGTACATTTTTTGCCTACGAAGGCTTAGGTTCTATTTATTGGCATATGGTTTCAAAACTGCATTTAGCTGTGCAAGAGGCTTGTTTTAAAGCCATCAATCATAAGGAAGATTCTAGTATAATCGAAGGGTTAATTGCTCATTATGAGGCAATTGGTGCTGGAATAGGCTTGCATAAAACACCCGAAGTTTATGGTGCTTTCCCGACTGATCCTTACTCGCATACACCGCTTCATAGAGGTGCCCAACAACCAGGAATGACCGGCCAAGTGAAAGAAGATATACTAACAAGAATTGGTGAATTAGGAATAATAATACAAAATGGCGGGCTTCAGTTCCATCCAACAATTCTTCAAAAAAAAGAATTTTTATCAGAACCAGAAGAGGCAGAATTTTTAAATATAGAAAACAAACCTATTTCAATTAGCTTAGAGAAAGGAAGTTTAGCTTTTACTTTTTGCCAAGTACCAATCATTTATAAAATTTCGGAAGTAAATAGAATGGAAATTATATTTCAGAATGGTTCAAAACATTTATCAGATACTTTTGAATTAAATATCGAAAAAAGTGAGGAGATATTTCTGAGGACTGGCAAAATCAGTCAAATTAGAATAGATTTTACCGAGGACAATTTTAAATAATAAGTCCTCTATTTTTTAAATAATTATAAAACTCTAAACAATTAGCTATGTCAAATATTACTTCTAACACCGAAACGATAGTGCCAATGGGGCAAAAAATAGCCTTTGGATTAGGAATGCTGGCCAACCAAATGTTTCCTGCAGCTTTAGGTATTTTTATGGTCGTATTGGTTGAAAACTTGGGCATGCCATCCTGGATGTGGGGCATTTTATTTTTTCTTCCCAGAATATTTGACGCTTTTTTTGACCCAATTATGGGATTCATTTCAGATAATACCAAATCTGTTTGGGGAAGGCGAAGACAATATGTGTTTTTTGGAGCGATTACTATGGGTATTTCATTTGTGATAATGTGGCAATTATTTAGAGAAAATAGTGTCAATTATAACTTCTACTTTTTTCTTTTTTGGTCATTTATTTTTTACTTCGGGCTATCTATTTTTAGTGTTCCGTATGTGGCTATGGGTTATGAAATGAGTGATGATTTTCACGAACGAACCAACATCATGGCTATTTCACAATGGATTGGGCAATGGGCTTGGGTAATAGCACCATGGTTTTGGGTGGTAATGTATGACCCAAAATGGTTTCCTAATGCAGATACAGCCACAAGAACACTGGCAGTTTGGGTGGGTATATCATGTATGATATTGGCAATGGTACCAGCAATTTTTATTAAAAGCAAGTCAACAAAAAATGATGAAAGTTTAAAGCCATTAACTTTTAGAACAATAGGAGGTAGTTTAAAAGAGATACTTATTAGTTTCAAAGAAGCTTTTGCAAATAAGCCTTTCAAAAAGCTATGTATTGCCACTTTCCTGATTTTTAATGCATTTAATACAGTCGCTGGTTTTACTTTTTTTATTGTAGTTTACTATCTTTTTAATGGCAATACGGCCGATGCAGGTATTTGGCCTACACTTTTTGGATGTATAGGTGCTTTGGCAACTACTTTTGTAGTAATACCAATTGTAGCTTGGATGTCAAAAAAAATGGAGAAAAAGCGAGCCTTTTTAATTTGTCAAGCCATTTCTATTTTTGGTTACATTCTACTTTGGTTTCTTTTTATTCCAGGTAAGCCCTATATGTTTTTGTTTGCTTTACCATTCTTTTCTTTCGGGATTGGAAGTTTATTTACATTGATGATGTCAATGACAGCTGATGTATGCGATATGGATGAATTATCATCAGGCAAAAGACGAGAAGGGATTTTTGGTGCTATTTATTGGTGGATGGTAAAGTTTGGTTTTGCTATAGCAGGCTTATTAACTGGCGTAATTATGTCCGTTGTTGCTTTTAAAGCAGGAGCCGCAACACAACCTGAAGGCGCAGTTACTGGTTTGAGGCTTTTTTTCTCGGGCATTCCTATTTGTGGTACTTTAATAGCCATGTGGGTAATGTGGACTTATGACTTAACAGAAGCGAAAGCAAGAGAAATTACAGAAAAATTAATTGCTAGAAGAGGTGAGATATAAGGAAATTTTTGGCAATAAATATAATTCATTTTCCTTAATGTAATTTTCATTACCTGTTTAAAAAAGGGTTTTTACTTAGAATAAGCTGAACGCAACATCACTATTGATGTATAAACAATAACTATAATCACCAACCACCGAAGTGTATCTAAGGGCAATGATTTAACAATTAATGCAGCAATCAAGACGGCTATTATACTTGGTAATGCCATGCCAACTGCGGCCTTCCGATTATAGGCGCCTTCTTTGATAAACTTAACTGAGGCGGGTGGCATAAGAAATGCACATGAACCCATCATAATAGGAAATGCGACTTGCGGCGATAAACCCAACGCAAAAACTAATGCCATACAGGGTGCATAAAGCCCAATACCTGCTGTCATTAGCGCACCTAAAACAAAATTAACGGTAACGGCAATCACCAATTTTCCATTGTACAAACCTATAGCCGTGCCACCGCCTTGAATCCATTGCATTTTACCCGCAAGCATAAAACTGGCAGTAATTAGTAAAGCAAACCCCATTGTAAAACGGATTTTCTTTTCAGACAATTTTGAAACAATACCCGCTCCTAATATAGCACCCGCAGCAGCTGAAAGTAACATGAGAATTAAGGTAATTGGTTCTACTTCAATAACTGTAATGAATATAAGGGCTTGGATTAAGACAGGAATAGTATTGGCAACATTGAGCGTACCAGGCAAAAGCCTATCTTCAGTTTGTTTTGTAAATTTTAATAAAGCCGTTTGTGGTGCAAATGCCCCAATGCCTAAAACATCAAAAAAATTGACTACAAAACCGATTAAGCCAGTTTTTACCCAACTGACCTTTTCAAGGTTATTTTTATGCTTTAAAAAATCTTTGATTAATATGGTACTAAACCAAATAGTCAATATTGCTAATGAAAGCCAAATGAATTGTATCATTTTATAAATTTAGATTTTTTGTAAAATAGACCCTACTTCCAAATGAGATGCAAGATCCAAAATTATTATTAGGATTTCCTTTACTTTTTTAAAGATAAAGCCAGATTTTTTTAAATAATAAATCCAAAAATAGGATTTATTTTCTTTCTTTTGTCAATAATTTCAACAAAAGTATAATAATGATTAAAGAATTAACCTCACATAGTCCAGTGGACAATAACCCAAACCTATCTCGCCAATTAGGTCTGTTAGGCTTAACTGCTACTGGTATATGCTCTATGATTGGTGCATCTATTTATATTGTGCCAATTATGATTCAGCGAAACGTTCCGGGTATTGGGGCATATGTGTTGCCTGCCTTTTTATTAGCGGCCATACCAGCTTTATTGGCGGCTTTTGCTTATGCTAGCTTATCTTCAGCCATGCCACGAGCAGGAGGGAGTTATATTTTTGCCAGTAGAGGTTTGAATCCCTATTTAGGTTTTGTTGCCAGTTTTTCACAATGGTTTGGCTTATCCATTGTGATTGGCGTGATTTGTTATGTGCTAATTCCCTTTTTTAGAGATATTGCTCTTGCTTTAGACTGGAAAACAACCGCTACCTATTTAGAAACTGGTTGGATAAGGCTTAGCCTAGCCTTAATGCTTCTTTGGCTTTTTGTTGGTATCAATATGAAAGGACTTCAATTTTATGAGCGCACTTTAATCCCTTTGATGGTTTTGATGTTTGTATTGGGAGGCATTGTAATTATTGCAGGATTTAGCTTTAATCATGCAGATTTTGAAGCGGCTTTATTAGCAAAAGAAGGTCGGTCGCTATTTAGTAAACCCGATTCTGTATTTGAATGGCAAACATTCCTCTCTGCTGCTGCAGTACTATTTTCTAGTTTTATTGGTTTTGATTCAATTGCACAGGCAGGTGGCGAAGCCAAAAATCCAGAACGACTTTTACCCCGGTCAATTGCGTTGGCAGTTATTGTGGTGGGTTGTTTTTATTTTATTTTTACGGCTGCGGTCTATCATGCTATACCGTGGCAGTTTATCGCTTCGGAAGCTGTGAAAAAAGATATTTCCGCACCAGGCTTATTTAGCGTGTTATTGTCACCCACTTGGGGTATTGCCATACTCGTGGGCGCCACTATTGCCTTACTCAACGATTTGCCAGCCATGTTATTGTCCGTTTCAAGATTGCTTTTTGCATGGGCTGAAGATGGTATTTTTCCGAAAAGTATCGCTAAAATAAACCCAAAAACAAAAACCCCAATCAGAGCTTTATTACTCAGTGGAATCATGGCAAGCATAGGAATATTGGGTAGCCATTTTGCAGGCGATTTTTTCTTGGGCGTTGACATTATGGTCACTAGTATGTTAGTAAACTTTTTATTGATGTGTGTTACACTATTAACATTGCCCAAAAAAAATCAGGCCATTGCTCAAAATATTAAGGTTTTAACTACTCCAATATTGAGAAGGGTATTAGCCATATTGGGTATTTTCTTTTTGACAGGGTTTTTATTAATTCATATCTGGAAAGACCTCAATGCTTCGATGGCTCAATGGTATTTTCATGCAACTTATATTTGGCTGATTGTTATGGGTATGGCTACTTTAATATATTTTTGGCAGTTGAAGAAATTACAAGAAAAAGGGGTGGATTTGAAAAGTTTATTTAATGAATTACCAGCAGAATAAGATAATCATGATTGAAAAGCATAGTTTTTTAGCACCTGACCTGAAAATATCGAGCATACTGACAGGCTTATGGCAAGTCGCTGATATGGAAAGAGGCGGCAAATCCTTAGATTTAGATGAGGCTGCAAAAGCCTTATTGCCTTATATTGAAGCAGGATTGACCTCATTTGATATGGCAGACCACTATGGTTCATCAGAATTAATTGTTGGTCGGTTACATAAAAAATATGTTCCTAAAGAGCAGATTCAATTATTGACCAAATGGGTGCCGACACCTGGCAAATCAAGTAAAGAATCCGTAAGAGAGGCTGTCCAGTTGTCGTTAAAGAGAATGCAATTAGACAAACTGGACCTACTGCAATACCATGCATGGAATTATGCCGATCCAACTTGGTTAGACCAATTATTTTGGCTTCAAGAACTCCGTGAAGAAGGCCTAATTCAGCATTTGGGCCTAACAAATTTCGATACGGCTCATTTAAGCATGGTTTTGAACTCTGGTATAAAAGTGGTGTCAAATCAAGTTTGTTTTTCACTTTTAGACCAACGAGCCAAGCAAAATATGCTTGCTTTAAGTGCAGAATTTGGTACCAAAATTTTGGCATTTGGAACAGTGGCGGGTGGTTTTTTAAGTGAAAAATGGCTCAATACTCCAGAACCTGATAGTAAGCAATTGACAACTTGGTCAGAAATGAAATATAAACGTTTTATTGACCAAACAGGGAGTTGGCAAAATTTTCAGGAGCTCTTAAAAACGCTTTCCGAAATAGCGAAAAATAAATCCGTGGGCATTGCCAATATTGCAAGTGCTTATATTTTGTCCCAAACAGGTGTGGGAGGCATAATAATTGGCGCAAGGCTTGGCAAGAGTGCACATATAAATTCTAATTTACAGCTTTTCGGCATTAATTTATTGGATTCAGAAGTACTTAAAATTGAAACTGCTTTGGCTCAATTAAAACCTATCAGCGGAGATTGTGGCGATGAATACCGAAAACCACCTTTCCTAACTGCTTCTGGTGATTTGAGCCATCATATTGAAAGTTTTCCAGCGCCATATAATACAAAAATTGGCAATGACAACCGCACTCAAGTTTTAAGTGGTACAATCTGGGAGGATATTGCAGGCTTCAGTCGAGCCGTTAAAAAAGGCAATCGCATTTTAATTTCTGGCACAACCGCAACGCATGGTAATCACGTTATCGGGGGCAATGACCCAATTTCGCAAACCCATTTTATTATTGATAAAATCGAAGGCGCCTTGCAATCATTGGGAAGCAATTTGAATGATGTGGTGCGAACACGCATTTTTATTAGAAATATGGATGATTGGGAGCCCATTGCCAGAGCGCATGGTGCCCGATTCAGGGAAATTCAACCCGCTAATACAATGGTACAAGCTAATTTGATTGGGGAAGAATATTTAGTTGAAATGGAGGCAGAAGCAATCATTGAATAAGTAATCACAGCCAGCCTTACCTTGTGAATTGTGAAGAGTTTTTAAACCTCGAAATTAGCCTAGAAATAAGATTTGGGATTAAATATAGGATTTTGTACTATAAAAGCTAAAATTAAGTTATTTTTACCTTGAAAAACGGTGGCAGCAACTTGATATATTTTCAAATCTGAAAATCAAACTAAAATGACAAACTATCCTAGTATATTCAATGACGTGATCGGTCCCGTTATGCGTGGGCCTTCCAGTTCTCATTGTGCAGCATCTTTGCGTATTGCCCGTCTGTGTAGAGACCTCATGGATGAACACATTAAAGACATCCTCATTGAATTTGACCCTAATGGCTCTTTGGCGACGACCCACAAAAGCCAAGGCTCAGATATGGGCTTATTCGGTGGTTTTCTAGGATGGGAAGCCTATGATGAGCGTTTGCCGGAATCTGAAAAATACTTAATGACAGCTGGCATTAATTTCACAATTAGTATCTGTGATATAAATGCCAACCACCCCAATACCTATAAAATAAGGCTCAAAAACGATAAAGAGACAAGGAATTTGACTGCTATCTCAACAGGCGGTGGCATGATTGAAGTCATTGAAATAGATGGCCTTCCCGTTTCTATGGCGGGCGACTATTTTGAAACCTTGATTTATTGTTCAGACCCAGAGCAAATAATATCTTTCCTAATAGCTTCTATTACTTATGATGAAATAGTCTTTCATAATGGACCTTTTTCTTTTATTGAAATTAAATCACAAACACCTTTAGATGCCCTTATTTGTGAAGAATTGAAGGCGATGAAGAGTGTGACATTTATAAAGTGCTTAAAACCTGTTTTGCCAGTAATGGCTCGACAAAATATGCAAGTTCCTTTCATCACTTGTAATGAAATGATGAACTATAATACAAGTAAAGACAAAGCCTTGTGGGAATTAGCAGTGGATTACGAAGCCGCTAGGGGCAATATTTCACCCGAAGAGGTTTTTGAAAAAATGCGTAAAATTATCCATATCATGGGAAATGCCATTGATTTGGGTTTGAAAGGCACCCATTACACAGATAGAATATTAGGTAGTCAATCGCTACAATTCAAAGAAAAATTTGACGCTCAAAAACTGGTTGGTGGCGATGCCAATAACAGAATCATAATGTACGTGTCAGCGATGATGGAAGTGAAAAGCTCGATGGGTGTTATTGTTGCGGCACCCACAGCTGGTTCATGTGGTGCATTGCCTGGTGCATTATTCGGCACAGCCCATTCATTAGATTTGCCTGAAGAGGACATAGTTAAAGCAATGTTAGCGGCTGGTTTAATTGGCGTATTCATTGCTGCTCATGCCACATTTGCCGCCGAAGTTGGCGGCTGTATGGCAGAAACAGGTTCTGGTGGAGGCATGGCCGCAGCCGCTATTGTGGGCATGAAAGGTGGTACCTTAAAACAATCTATTGCGGCTGCATCCTTAGCTTTACAAAATTCACTCGGTATTATCTGTGACCCAATCGGCAATAGGGTAGAGGCACCCTGTTTAGGCAGAAATGTGATGGCTGCCACCAATGCAGTATCTTGTGCTAATATGGCTTTATCTGATTATGAGCAACTTATTCCATTAGATGAGGTGATTGAAACGATGAAAGCAGTTGGTGACCAAATTCATCATACTTTGCGCTGTACAAATCTTGGAGGGCTTTCAATCACAAAAGCAGCAAAGCAAATTGAAGCGATGCTGGAAGAGCAGCCTAATAAGTTTTTTAAGAGTTGTTGAAACGACACATTTTTTTAAAACACAAAAAAATCCCTTTTGAATAATTTTCAAAAGGGATTTTGATTAATAGATAACGGTATTTGTAGGAACACGCCCCTAAGCGTGTTCCTACGTGAAAGTCCTATTTATTAATCATCATTAACAAAATAATCCCTTCTG
>JANMZR010000244.1:0-5379 GCA_031383555.1 Cytophagaceae bacterium
TACAGTTTCATCTTGACCAATAATTACCTTCGTAATTTCATTGAATAATTTGTTATAACTAATTTCAGATTTTTCCTGCTATTTTTGAGTTAATTATTTTGTATATCTCAAGAAAAAATAATTTATCAATCTTATAAAAATTAATTCACACAACCTAAATTATTAAGTTTTGAGTAGTTACAATTCAGATGTAGAGGCAGTGGAAGCACTGAAAATTAGTTATAACAAATTATTCAATGAAATTACGAAGGTAATTATTGGTCAAGATGAAACTGTAAAATTGCTACTTACGGCAATTTTTTGTCAGGGTCATTGCTTGTTAGTTGGTGTGCCAGGTTTGGCCAAAACACTATTGATTCATACGTTGGCTGATGCCATGAACTTGAGTTTCAACAGAATACAGTTTACTCCCGACCTTATGCCTTCAGATATTACGGGTTCTGAAACATTGGACCAAGAGCGCAATTTCAAATTTATAAAAGGTCCATTATTTGCCAATATTGTATTGGCTGACGAAATAAATAGAACACCTCCTAAAACACAATCAGCCTTATTAGAAGCAATGCAAGAATATGCTGTTACTGTTGGGGGTAAAAAGTTTCCAATTGAAAAGCCATTTTTTGTATTGGCCACTCAAAACCCAATCGAGCAGGAAGGAACCTACCCATTGCCTGAGGCGCAACTTGACCGTTTTATGTTTATGGTTACTTTGGACTACCCTAGTTATAGCTCCGAATTGGACATTGTAAAAGCTACTACTTCAAACTTCAAAAATATTGTTGAAAAACAAGTTTCAGCAGATCAAATTATTGAATTTCAACAGCTTATCAGAAAAGTACCCGTTGCTGATAATGTAGTTGAATATGCAGTTAAACTAGTACATTCAACACGGCCAAATACAGAGCTTGCCTCTGATCTTGCTAATAAATATTTGGAATGGGGAGCTGGGCCACGTGCATCGCAAAACCTTATTTTAGGTGCCAAATGTAATGCCTTAATTAACGGCAAGTATTCACCTGATATTGAAGACGTTAAAGCTGTTGCCATGCCAGTTTTAAGGCATAGAATAGTAAGAAACTTTAAAGCAGAAGCGGAAGGTATTACACAGGAGAAGATTGTAAATAGCTTGGTTTAATAATCTTTTAAAAAATAAAAAAGGGATTGGTAAATGCCAATCCCTTTTTTATTCTATTTCGGCAATAAATATGCAAAAGGAATAATCATTTCTTCCAAACTTACTCCACCGTGTTGAAAGGTGTTTTTATAGTGATTTACGAAATGATTGTAATTGTTGGGGTAGGCAAAAAAGTTGTCTTCCTTCGTGAATACATAGGTTGTGCTTACATTTATTTTTGGCAAAAATAACCGCTCAGGGCTTTTACAAACCATTAGTTTATTGCCATTTTCCCAATTCAAATTCTTGCCTTGCTTGTAACGTAAGTTGGTATTTACACTTTTATCACCAATTATTTTTACAGGATTTGTAACTCGAATCATACCGTGATCTGTGGTAATAATTAGTCGGCCTTTATGCTTGGCAATTTTTATGATAAAATCCATTATTGCTGAATGTTGCACCCAACTACTTGATATTGAGCGATATGCAGCTTCGTCTGGTGCCAGTTCTTTAATCATATTCATGTCGGTACGGGCATGCGAAAGCATATCAACAAAGTTATATACTATCACATTAAGCTCATTTTTTAGTAAATTATTGAAATTATCAACCAAGTTTTTTCCTTGATTTATATTCAATATTTTATGGTAGCTCATTTTTGCTGTAAGCCGGCTTTTCGTAATCTGATTTTGTAGAAATTCTTCTTCATGCATATTCAATCCTTCTTCGTTTTCTTCAGTATCATTCACCCAAAGTTTAGGATATTGTTTTTCCATTTCGGAAGGCATCATACCTGAAAATATGGCGTTTCTTGCAAATTGAGTTGAAGTCGGCAATATTGAATAATAGCTACTTTCTTCCTCCACTGTGAAGTAATCACTTAGTAACAACTCAATTACCTTCCATTGATCATAACGTAGGTTGTCGATTAATATAAAGAATATGGGGCTTTTTTCTTGCAATAGCGGAAATACTTTTTTACGCATCAATTGATGGCTCATTAATGGTTTATCCATTTTTGGGTCGTTGAGCCAGTCTTCGTAATTTTCCTCAATAAACTTCCCAAAATTATTATTGGCCTCAGCTTTTTGCATGGCTAAAATATCGCCCATGCTTTTATCTTGCGTTTTATCTAATTCCAACTCCCAGTATATCAACTTTTTATAAATATCAGCCCATTCATTATGGTCAATTCTATCCTGATATTGCATGGCAATATTTCGGAAGTCTTGCTGATAACTCAAATTAGTTTTTTCAGTAACCAACCTTTTATTATCCAAAATTTTCTTTACAGCTATCAGTATTTGATTAGGATTCAACGGTTTTATGAGGTAATCGGCTATTTTTGATCCTATTGCCTCTTCCATAATATGCTCCTCTTCCGATTTGGTTATCATGATTACTGGCAAATTTGGCCGTAACTGTTTAATTTTAGGTAGCACCTCAAGTCCCGTCATACCTGGCATATTTTCATCCAAAAAAACAAGGTCAAACTTTTGATTTTCAACTAATTCCAAAGCGTCATTGCCGCTATTAACTGGAGTGATGCTATAGCCTTTTTGCTCTAGAAAAAGAATATATGGTTTAAGTAAATCTATTTCATCATCGGCCCAGAGAATTGAATATTGCATATTTTGTAAGTTTAGTAATTTGTTTAGTTTTTATTTTTATTATAATATTTTTAATAGCTATAATCATTAAAAAATAACAATTGTTAGCCTATACTTTTCAAAATTTTCATTCGAGCCTTCTCAATATCTTCTTTTGTATCAATACCTATACTATCATACGGACTAATGGCTACTTTTATTTTATATCCATTTTCTATCCATCTATTTTGTTCCAATTTTTCGGCCAATTCCAAGTCAGATTGAGGTAATTTTGTGATTTTTTCAAGTATATCAGTTCTATAACCATAAATGCCAATATGTTTATAAAACAGTTTGGTATCCAGCCAATTAACTATATTTTCATCCCTAATGTAAGGTATTGTTTGCCGGCTAAAGTACATTGCTTCAAACCTTTTATTGAACACAACTTTAGGTATGTTAATATTCGTTAATTCTTTAAAATCATCAATTATTTTTATTAGAGTTGCCAATTCGGTATCACCATCCAGCAAATTTGCCAATAATTCTATTTGTTCTGGAAATATAAAAGGCTCATCACCTTGAATATTTATCACATAATCGTAATTATTTCTAATTTTCATTAATGCCTCAAAACATCTATCTGTTCCTGATTGGTGGTTTACAGAAGTCATCACCACCTTTCCTCCAAATGCTGTTACATGCTCAAAAATACCTTCATGGTCTGTTGCGACAAAAACATCATCAAGAAATGTACATTTAATAGCTTGATTGTAAACCCGTTGAATCATAGTTTGACTACCAATTTTTAAGAGTGGTTTTCCTGGTAAGCGAGTCGAAGGGAACCGGGAGGGAATAATTCCGAGTATTTTTGGCATAAATATATAGTGTATTATTACAAAGTTAAAAAATAAATTAGCGGTATTTGTTTACAATGTTAAATTATTGTTACCAAAAACAAATATTATTACCCAATTTATTTTAATTTTGTATATTATTTAACAAATATTCGTTTTTAATAAAATTTTATCCTTTTCCTTATTTTAAGATTAATTTATTAGAAAAGCTATTTAAAAAAATGGGCTTTTAATTGACTACATAATTTATTTTACTCATAAATAATCATGAACAAACTAATATTCGCAACTTCTTTTCTGTTAGTAATTAGTATTCATACAAATTATGCTTCAACCTTAGACTCCCTCAGACTTGAAAGGAAAGATGGGAAAAACTATATAATTCATAAAGTTACAAAAGGCCAAACTTTATTTGCGTTATTAAGAAAATATGGTTCTAGTTTAGATGAATTTAAGTCAACCAATCCAGATTTGCCATTAGATTTAAGAATTGGACAAATTATAAGAGTTCCCTATGTTAAACCAATAAAAGAGAGTGTTGCGGTTAAAACTAAAACGACTGATGTTTCAAAAAGTAAAGTTCCAAAAAAAGAAGTTGAATCAGAAGCAGTTGCCAATAGAACTTTAGCCAAAACATTTAAAGTAGGCCCAGGAATGACGCTCTTTTCAGTTGCAAAAAAACATTCGTTGACTTTGGCTCAATTAAAAAGAATGAATAATTTAAATTCAGATGGTGTGCAGATTGGCCAAATATTAATTGTGCAAGAGGGTGAAATAATAGCGGTAACTAAACCGAAAAATGAAGAGCCTGTTAGAATAAATGAGAAAAAAGTTACAGAAAAGCAAATTGAAATAAGCAAAGAAGAGCTGAAAAAGTCAGACAAAATTGTTGTGGATAGTAAGCCAGTAATAGCAGAAAAGAAAATAGAACCTAAAAAGGCAATTGAGGAATTGCCGAAAACTGAAGTTAAAGCTAAGGAGGTGGTAAAGGTAGTACCAAAAATAGAAGCGGCTACTGACACAGTGATGCCGGTTAACCTTGAGAGTGGCGATACAGAAAGAAAACTTAAAATTGAAGAGGGTATTGCCGAATTAATACAAGTGGAGAGTAAGTCGGGTAAATATTTAGCACTTCATAAATCGGCCCCTTTAGGCACTTTGGTGGAGGTTAGGAATGAATCGAATGGAGCCTCTGTTTGGGTAAAAGTGATTGGCCGTTTGCCAGAACTAGATCAAAATCAAAATATTATTATTAAACTATCACCAAAAGCAATGGAACGGGTTTCACCAGTAGACAAAAAATTTCGTGCCAAAATACATTATTCATTATAATTTTGGCTTTATCTTTTAAGGGTAATTATTTTAGGCCTTAATAAAGGAATTATTAATATGGATTGCTCATGAGAAGCGTAATTCTAACAAACTTAAGTAAAATTTGTTTAGTTTATATTCAATAAATAAATCAAAATTTAAGAGATTATAACAGAAAATGAAAAAGAGAAAACGTGATCTTAGCTTTGCAGGAAGTGTTTTCAATGTGATTTTCATTTTGTCATATCCTATTGTAATTGTTTTTTATTCACTGTTCAATATTCTAGTATGGCTTTTCTCATTGCCCTCAAAATTTATATCTTTTATATCAAATAAACTAAAAAATTGAAATTAGTTGAATTTGATATTTTATTTAACTTATTGGAAACTAAATATTTACAATTTAATCAAGTTGATTTTATAGTTGACGACCCAATTAGTATACCCCATATATTTTCCAAAAAACAAGATATTGAAATAATGGGATTTTGGGCTGCTATTCTTT
>JANMZR010000229.1:0-2662 GCA_031383555.1 Cytophagaceae bacterium
GATCTCGTGCTCGAGGGTCAGCGTCAGGTAGCCTACATCTGGAAGACGACAAAGAGCAGCGGCCTCAGCCACCGGGATGGTTTTTCGAAAAACTAGATCCATTATCATATAAATTAGAAGGCACACTTTTGAAAAAGATAATGCAAGTTTCTATTTACCCGATATTCATATTTTCGACCATTCCTATTGGTTTTATGTTAGTTAAAAATGGCTACGACAGTCGTACTTTTTTAGGCTCAATTATTATGCTACTTTGCCTTGGAATACTCTGCGCGCCATTGGAAAGGCTTATTCCTTTTAGCAGAAGATGGCTGGGCGATAAAGACACACCAACAGATTTCATGCTATTTGGCGGTCAAAAACTTTGGGGTGATTATATAAATACACCTATTCGCTTGGCCACGATTTCATTGGTTGTGCAAGAAATTTCACCAAATATTGGATACGACATATGGCCTACTCAACTTCACCCTTACGTGCAGGTGTTATTGCTACTTTCCGTTGCGGATTTTTTTAGGTATTGGTACCACCGATGGATGCATGAAAACGAATTTATGTGGCGTTGGCATGCCGTTCACCACTCTTCTGAGCGACTTTATTGGTTCAATGGCACAAGGTCGCATCCTATTGAAGGGTTGGTTTCATCAATAATGTGGGCCATACCTTTTGCATTTATTAAAGCCCCTGTCGAAATTGTATTTGTTACCAACTTATTAGGTAGAGTAATTGGGCGGTTTCAGCACACCAATATGGATTTGAAAGTTGGTTTTTTCGATTATATTTTTTCCACACCAAAAAATCACCGCTACCATCACTCCAAAAACCATGCGGTAGCCCACTCCAACTATGGTGGCGATGTTATATTTTGGGACTTATTATTTGGCACTTTTTACTTACCAAAAGGGCAAGAGCCATCTGACGAAATAGGTATTGAAGAAATGCCAAACTACCCCAAAGACTTTCTGGGCCTCATGCTTGCTCCATTTACTTATGGAAAGTTAAAAAAAGAGGCTGAAAATTTAACCTCTAATCAAATTGAAAAGCATTCTTAATTTCTAGACCATCTCCTTTTTAAATCAAATTTTTCTTTTGAAAGCCGTCTTAAAAATTCAATTTGAGGCGGTTTTTTTTTGCCAAAAAAATATAATCGTCACCAAATAAACACATCTAAATTCATTTCAAAACAATATTTCTCAAATTTTGTTTAAAGCAATTACAATTTTAATTTAACATTAAAGGGTTAATTATCAGCTATCTAACTTTTTAGTTTGTCGGCTAAAATACATTTCTCTTCATTTTACAATTTCAAAATAAATCCAAATGTAAATACTTAAACGTAGGTATGCCATAATTCAATATAAGTAAAAACCTGAATTACACATTACCAATCGGGACTATTCCCACAAAATTTATTAAAAAAAAACAATAATGAAAAAAGTAAAAATTTCAGCAATCCTATTAGGTTGCGCATTTACCTTGGCCGGCATTATTTATGCAGCCGACCATATCGACTCTCCAAATGTTACTGGTCAATCCTCTGACATTACCGACTTGTATGTTTTTCAAGGCGAAAACAAAAGCAACATGGTTTTTGTGGCTAACACACAAGGTTTATTAAGCCCAGGAGCAACAGGCACTGCAAAATTCAATGAAAACACTTTGATTCAATTTAGTATCGACAATAATGGCGATAATATTGAAGACTTGGTGATTCAAGGAAAATATGATGCCCAAAACAAAAAAGTGACTGTTTATGGTCCAATTAAGCCGAGTATGTTAGGTACTCAAAGCATAATTGAAGGTCGCCAAATGGCCTCAGTTCAAGTAACTGATTATGGCCAATCGCCGAAAATTGGAAAGGAAAACAATGTTTCAGTTTTTGCTGGCCCACGAGACGACCCCTTTTTCTTTGACTTAGATGCCTTCAAAAAAGTAATTGCTGGAACTGCCTCAAGTTTTGCAAAACCTGGTAAAGACACTTTTGCTGGAACAAATGTATTAAGCTTAATAATTGAGGTGCCAAAAAGTATGTTAGGAGCTCCTGCTTCAGGTGCCATAAGTGTTTGGGCTACAACAAGAAACAAAATTTAATTAATAGATAAAAAAACGAAATTCTAAAAAATCAAAAAAAATGAAAACTACAATAAAATCAATACTATTTTTTGCCTTCGGCTTAGTAATATTCAGCTCATGCAAAAAAGATGATCTGGTACCTGAAAATAATTCAAACAATAAAATTGATGTTTACGCCCAAGCTGACCATATGGCACGCCCTGCAATAAACACAGTATTTATTGGTGCTGCTGATAAAGACAAGTTTAATACAACTGCACCTTCGGCTATGGGAGCGGCCTTTTCGCCACAAGTTTTAGCTAAATTAACAGCTTTTGGATATGTAATAAATGCCTTAGGGCAAGATGCAGCTACATTTACTGGTTTATTAGCAACAGATGTACTTAATGCTTCAACAACTGCCCCAGCAACTACTTTTTACGATGGTACTAACTTACTTACGGGTCGTGCTTTGGCCGATGACGTAATTGATGTTGAATTATTACTAATATTTGGAGGTGCTGATTTTATGGCTAATCCTGGCTTAACTAGCGACAATGTAGCTGCAAACGATAAAACTTTTTTAGGCTCATTCCCTTACCTAGCTTCT
>JANMZR010000249.1:0-4066 GCA_031383555.1 Cytophagaceae bacterium
TTCCGATTCACTTCTAATGCCTCATCATTTTTTAAAAATTTTAAAGTTAGTAGATCTGTTTCTGGTAAATTCCCTCCTATCATTAAGGGCATTCTTGAAATATACCATAGGCTAAAAAGCGTGTGTAGTTCATTTTCGTTAAAATTAGATATTCGAGCGAAAGGCCCTTTATAGGAAAGACCTATACCAATTTTTCCTACAGGAAGCATATCCAAATCGGGCCAAAAACCTGGCTCAGTATACTTTATAGCTTGATTTGCTGCTGGGAAGCCTCTTTTCAACATTTCCCAAACATCCCAAAAGTCATAACCTGTACGTGACATATGGGTATTTTCTTTTAATTTATCATATGGTATATTCTCGGGCACAACACTTAATATCATTTTTCGTCCAGATGAACGAAGCCCTTTACTTATTGCTTCAAGTTCGGGCACATTAGTAACGTCATCTACTTTTACAAAATCGATACCCCAATCAGCGTATAATTTATAAATGGAATTGTAATATTCTTGTGCACCTGGTTTTTTCATATCAACCCCATACATACCATCGTACCATACGCAACCACTATCAGGTTGGGCTATGGAAGAGGCCAAAATATCAGTACCCTTTATTTTACGAGTATCTTTTGTGGCATTCCAAGGCATCCCCCTCATTTGGTGGACCCCCAATTTGAGACCTAAACTATGGATATAATCAGCCAAAGGCTTAAAACCCTTCCCGTTTTTTGCAGAAGGAAATTTTAAAGTATCTGGTAAAAGTCTACCAAATTGATCGATATTAAAATTAGGCGTTTTTGAAATTGTTTCATGTGCAAAATCCTCAAAACTACTTGCTTTTTCGTCACCATACCACATCATATCAATCACAATGTATTCATAACCAAGCTGTTTCAAATTTTTTGCCATGTATTCTGCATTGGCTCTTACTTGAGCCTCATTTATAGTCCAGCCGTAACAATCCCATGAATTCCAGCCCATCGGTGGTTTTATCGCTAAAGATTTGTCAATAGGAGGAACCTCATTTTGGCTTAAATCTGACATTTCGTTATTCGAATTTTTACAAGAAATAAATAAAATATTTCCAACAAAAGAGCAGAGGATTACAAGTGTTTTCAATTTCATTTTTAGCATTATTTTTTTTTGTGTTTATTGTAAAATTATTTCATCACCAACGCTAATTATTCCAGTGCCAGAATGCACTATATTTCTACCAAACTCTATATTTTTATTTCTGTTTCGGTATTTGGAAAGCGTTTTAAGTGGCTCATTTTTTACACTTGATATACCAGTTTCTGGGTCAACATTTGGTATTTTGCAACGTGCACAATTTTCCAAACCAGTAAAATTGATACCGTTTATTACGAAGTTTTCAATAGTATCCTCCTCATAGGGCCTGCCACCTTCAAACACAATATTTGGGCGAAATCTAAGAATTGAAAAAGGGCTTTCATGGCGCTCGTTTAGGTCGTTCATGGAAGCTTCGCCTAACAACAAAAATGGATATGCGTCAGCAAATGAGGTGAATTTATTTTCTGGATGGTAACCAGAGGTTGTGTCAACAGGTCGCATGCTGTATTCAGGCATAAAAACCAACTTGCAATTTGTTTTTATCACTTTTGAAAACCATTCATTAGCTTCTTCACTCACAATTTGAGCCTTTACAATGGCATTCCAAATTGTAACTTCATTGGTTGAGTTTTCAACAATTGTTAATGGGATCTTTATGGTTGAATCAAACTCTATTGACCTAACAATCAAAGAATTATCCGCAATGCTCACATTTAATAAAGCCATTTTGGCGAATTCCCTGAGTGTTAAAAACTTATTGTTTTCATCTACCAACATCCATCTCCTATCGTATTTTAACCCACGATCAGTTACCTCACTTTTTATAATAGAAATACCGGGTAAAGATTTGATAGGATAAATATATAGTTGACTTATTTTGAGCATATTAGCTTAATTTTTGAATCAATACTGAAAGTTTTTCTCTTATTTTTTCTTCGGCTTTTTCTTCCAAAAAGCTACTCCTGGCCCGCCATGTTTCATAGCCTCCTCTAGCAATTTCATGTGCAGGAGGTACATATCCACCATAACTATTTGCCAAACAGATTGAGAAATAGCGGTTTTTATTTTGCAATTTCTTTAGTTTTAAACCAGTTTCTGAAAAAAACTCGCCTGGCAACGCCCCAATCAAAAGGTTGCCGATTTTTATGATTTGTAATGTTTGACTTGAATTTTCATTATATTCATTCAAAAGTATTTGCTCCCGATCATATATTCGCTGTACCATATCTAGCTTCAAATTCAGATTTTGGAAATCATTTTCTACAAAAGATTTAATAGCCAAATTCAATTCTTCTTTATTTGGCTTTCTAACTTTTAATGAAATTTGTTCAAAATCTATTTCAATTTTGGGATCTAATTCCCAATTTAAATGCTCCAATGAAGCAGCTACTTTATTGGCCAAATCAGTGCCAATTAGTTTTGATTTTGAAAAATGTTCTTTTGGTAATCGATCGGGATGCATAAAATCCCAAATATTTACATCGCCAGCCGTACCTTGGGTCATTATGCCTACAAACGACTCTTCGGCACCGATTTTTTCTTTTAATTGTTTAGCGAATACTGCAAAATAATCACCTGTAATTGTGTCGGCAGGCCAGTCAGCTGCATAATGAACTGAATAATTGCCTAAAATAGCAATCCAATTATCTTCCAAATCTTTAATAGCCAGATAAGATAATTCTGGATCGGTTTCAGCGACGGGGCCAATTATTTTACCTTCTCCCCCAAAAGGGTTTGTTTTTACATGATCTAGCTGTCGAGTAACTGGGTTAACAGCTTGATAATCAGGCTGCATCGCATATCTACGGCAAAGCAAATACTCGGGCGCTAAAATAGAACTATTGGCTATTTTGGCTATTTTTAAATTTTTCAAAGCTAATCCAACTGATTCTAGGATCAAACTGGGAAGCTTTTTTCTATATGAAAGATCCGCAGGACAACCTAATAAATTAATCACACATCCAGTAGCATGGTTATGGTTTGCGGCTAATAATATATTTGAAGGAGGAATATTTGTATTAAAAAAAATATACTGCTTTATTTCGTCCATGTAGTCGGAATCCATAATACAAATATCAACTATAATTACAGCTGAAAATAGACTTGAATCTTTGAAAATGACCGTTTTAACAAAAAGAGGATCATGGATAAAACGAGTAAAACCAGGCAAGAAATCGACTCCAATAATAGTGCCCAGTGTAGGTGTTATATCAACTTCGGCGGCTCCAGCTTCGAAATTATTGGTTTTTGTCATTTTGATTTAGAAAGTTATTTCAAAAGTATAGTATTATAAGACCAAAATCTAATACTTTTAGTTGTGTTTATGGTACTGTACTACAATTAGAAATTTTAAAATTTTATTAAAGTAGTTGATTTTTCGCTATTTAAAAAATAAAAAAAAGATGAACAAATATCCATCTTCTTTAATCTATTTTTTTAACCAAATATCTATTTTCTTTTTTTTAGAAATTCAAAATTAAAGTAAAAAACCAGAATAATTAGGGTTCAAAATTACAGTAAATTGAACTCAAGAAATGATACTTTTATTTGTGTTTTTAATACTGTTTTACAAATAATAGAATTGGCTATTTGATTAATGAATAATTATTTACAATTTCACAAAATAAAAATTGGAGTGGAATCCAAATTGCATGTAAAGTGTTTATTTATAATCTTTTAATATAAGTTCTAAAAAAATTGTATGCCTAAAAATCGACGTGATTTTTTGAAAAAAAGTGCAGGTGCTTTGATAGGTCTATCCACTTTAAATGGTCAAAAAGGCTTTTCGATACTAAATCCAAATCAAATGAAAGATACACATTCAACCAAAGAAAGTATAAGTATAATAGGACTATATGGAGAATTTGCAAGTAATTTGAGAGGGAATAAACTGCCTAAATTATCTTTCAGAAATAAAGTATTTACAAGTCTAAAAGCATGGCAAAAAGTGGCTAAAAAGCAAACTTTAGACAGAATGGCCGTGCCAGATATTGGTG
>JANMZR010000290.1:0-10953 GCA_031383555.1 Cytophagaceae bacterium
CAGAACCCGGCTTATCGGCTTAATCTTTTTTTTAAAATAGGCAAAGAGTTTTTAAATAGGCAAAGAGTAAGAAAAGGCAGAGAGGCAAAGAGAAATGACTGCAATTTAAATGTAAATTTCAATTTAAGTTTATGTCAATACTAAGCCCACTATTCGAAAGAAGTCTAATTGCTCTATTGCCTTCTTGCCTCCTTGCCTTATTGCCTCATTGCCTCCTAAAAAAACTATTTTCACACCATCCTTTGCATTTTCCAATTATTTTCACTAATTTTGCACCTCAAATTTTAAAACACAGAGGGACGGGTTCCCTCGCTAAAACCGCTCATTATGGCCGTTAAAATCAGATTAGCACGTCGAGGACGTAAAAAATTAGCGATGTATGACATCGTAGTAGCCGATTCAAAAGCACCACGTGATGGTCGCTTCATCGAGAAAATCGGAACTTACAATCCAAATACAAATCCAGCAACCATCAATTTATTAGATGATGCAGCCTTTAAATGGGTAATGGTAGGTGCGCAACCAACCGAAACAGTGAAAGCGATGCTTTCTTATAAAGGTTTATTGTTCAAAAAACACCTTGCAATTGGTGTCGCTAAAGGTGCAATTACGCAAGAAGTTGCTGATGCACGTTTGGAAGAGTGGATGAACGCAAAAGCATCTAAAATATCAGGAAAAGTTGAAGGACTAGCTGATAAGAAAGATAAAGTAGCAAAAGCTCGTAAGGAAGCTGAAATTAAAGTTAGCGCTGCAAGAGCCGATGCAATTGTTAAGAAAAATACCGTAGTAGAAGAAGTTGTAGCTGATGCTGAAGAAACTCAAGAAGTAGCGGCTGAGGCTGCTGCTGAAGATGTAGTAACTGAGGTGGCTGTTGACGTAGTTCCAGAAGTAGTAGCTGAGACGCAAGCTGAGGTGGCTGTTGAGGAAGTTCCAGAAGTAGTGGCTGCGGCGCAAGCTGAGGTAGTTGCTGAAGAAGTTCCAGAAGTAGTGGCTGAGGCACAAGCTGAGGTGGCTATTGAGGAAGTTTCAGATGTAGTAGCTGAGGTACAAGCTGAGGTGGCTATTGAGGAAGTTTCTGAAGTAGTAGCTGAGGCGCAAGCTGAGGTGGCTGTTGAAGAAGTTCCAGAAGTAGTGGCTGAAGAACAAATTGAAGTGGCTGTCGAAGAAGTTCCAGAAGTTGTGGCTGAGACACAAGCTGAGGTGGCTGTTGAGGAAGTTCCAGAAGTAGTAGCTGAGGCACAAGCTGAGGTTGAATCTACTGATGAAGCTCCTAAAGCCTAAAAATATCTTTTTTGAAAAGAAAAAAAATACAGACTTATGAAAATGGGTCTGTATTTTTGTTTTATATGAAATTAGTTGTATTTCATTTATTTTGAAAATATAAAAATGACAAAAGACGATTGTTACGAAGTGGGTTATATTGTAAAAACACATGGGCTTAAAGGTGAAGTTGGCGTGCATTTAGATGTTGACAATCCTTCAGATTATGCTGAAATAGATGGGTTGTTAATTGAGAAAAATGGCGAGTTAATTCCCCATTTTGTTGAAAGAATAAGGATTAATGTTGATAAAGCCATCGTGAAATTTGAAGGAATCAATAGAATTGAAGATGCTGAACCTTTAGTTCGCAAAACTTTGTATTTAAGTCTTGACCAATTGGATGAGCTGAAGGACGACCAATTTTATTATCACGAAATCATTGGTTATCAGATAGTTGACGAGCACAAAGGTGCTTTAGGAATAATTAAAACTATTTATAATCAGCCACATCAAGACCTAATAGCAATGGATTATATGGAAAAAGAGGTACTGATTCCTATTAGCCATGAGCATGTTTTAAAAGCCAATCATGAAAAAAAGGAATTAGTGGTCAACTTGCCGGATGGACTTATAGAAATTTATTTGGATGAAAAGGCCTCCTAACCCCTGGGCAATAAAAAAAATTTAAAATCATGAAAATCGATATTATAAGTTGTGTGCCCAATCTTTTGAATAGCTTTTTTGAGCACTCAATATTAAAGCGTGCACAAAATGCTAATGTCGTTAAAGTAAATGTTATAAACCTTCGAGATTATTCAACAAAAAAGAATGCGCAAATTGACGATTATTCATTTGGAGGCGGTGCTGGGATGGTTTTAGGTATAGAAACCATTGCCAATTGTATTCGTGCTTTACAAAAAACCACAAATTATGATGAAATAATTTACACCACACCAGATGGAGAAGTTTTCAACCAAAAAAAAGCTAATTCTTTATCACTTTTGCAAAATATAATTATACTTTGCGGACACTATAAGGGTATCGATCAGCGGGTTAGAGATCATTTTATCACTAAAGAAATCAGCATTGGAGATTATGTGCTTTCAGGAGGAGAAATAGCCGCTGCAGCTATGACAGACGCAATAGTTAGGCTTGTACCAGGTGCCATCAACGATGAAACTTCAGCTTTAACAGATTCCTTTCAAGATGGATTATTAGCACCTCCCGTATATACACGCCCAGCTGAATGGGAAGGCTTGAAAGTACCAGATATATTGCTTTCTGGCCATGAAGCAAAAATTGAAGATTGGAGAATGGAGCAATCCTTAGAAAGAACAAGACGATTAAGACCTGATTTGTTAAGCTAATTTAAAAATAAGATTATTAATTAGTTACAAATTTCAATTATCTATTTTTCAATTCTTTTTTTAAAATTTTACCAGTAGCGCTCATTGGTAATGCTTCTAAAAATTCAACAAATCGTGGATATTTATAAGCTGCTATTTTTTCTTTCGACCAGGCAATCAGTTCATTTTCAGATACATTTTGGTCTGGTTTCAATACAACATAAGCCTTTATTTCTTCACCAAATTGCTCATCAGGAATTCCAATTACTGCAACAAGTGAAACTGAAGAATGTTGTATCATCATTTCCTCTACCTCACGGGGGTATACATTAAAGCCTCCACGTATAATCATATCTTTGGTACGATCCACAATAAAATAAAAACCTTCTTCATCTTTTATTGCAATATCACCAGAATGTAGCCAGCCATTTTTTATCGTTTCGGTATTGGCTTCCGGTTTATTATAGTAGCCTTTCATTACATTATGTCCACGATAAAGCAACTCACCTTTTTCACCGACTGGCACTTCATTTCCTTCCAAATCAACCAATTTCACTTCGACACCCCAAACTGGTTTACCAATTGAGCCAGGTTTTGTACCTGAAGCCAATTGATTAAAAGTAACGACAGGGGAGCCTTCCGACATGCCATATCCTTCTAAAATTGATACATTAAATTTCTTTTGAAAGTCTTCCAATACTTTAACTGGCAAAGCTGCACCTCCAGAAACTGCCATTTTTAAGTTTTTTGCTATTTTTTGGATGTCAAATTCTTTTCCTTGGTAATTCAACAAACCCCAATACATGGTGGGCACACCACCAAAAATGGTGATTTCATGTTTTTCTAATAATGTAAATACCGTTTCTGCATCAAATTTTGGCAATAAAATACCATGGCCACCTTTATATAAACTGGCGTTCATCATACAAGTCATTGCAAAAATATGAAATAATGGAAGCACAATTAAGGTGCGATCGTCAGCAGTATTTTGAAATAAATCGGCACAAAGCACCGCATTACAAAAAAGGTTTGAATGAGAAAGTTCCGCACCTTTTGGCTTTCCAGTTGTGCCCGATGTATAAATTATGATGGCAGTATCGTCAGCTGATGTTCTTGCAGTTTCAAAAGTATAAGGTTGATTTGTTATTAATTGACCAAAAGTTTCAATACCTTCAAATGGTGAGGAATCGGCTGCATTTGGCATTATGACAATAAAGTCTTTACATTTCTCCGCTCTTTTAAAACCTTCGTAACCCATACTTGCCATTTGCAATTCGACTGAACCAATAAAACAAAAATAAGCTTTGGCCTCAGAATCGGATAAATGATAGGCAATTTCATCTTCTTTCAACAATACACTTAAAGGCACTACTACTGCCCCAGCTTTGAGAATTCCGAAATATATAATTGGGAAATAAGGCAAATTAAAACAACTTAAAGCAACTTTGTCACCAGGCAGTATTCCATTAGTGATCAATAAATTAGCCACTTGATTCGCAGCTGCATTGGTTTGAGAATAGGTTAATGATTTATCAGCAAATGTAAATGCTGGTTTGTTTGGGTAGCGCCTTGCACTATCTTCGAGAATAACTGAAAGGTTTAACATGATTTGTAATTGGTTAATTGGTTATTGGGTAATTGGTTAATAGAAACTGACAAACTCTCAATCAAAATAACAAACTCGCAAACTTTCAAACTTTCAAACTCTCAAACTTTTCTAAAACTGATAAACAACCGCATTGCAATGCATACCAGCGCCAACTGAGGCAAATACAACTTTATTGCCAGGTTTAATTGAATAGCCGTCAAGCTTCCCTTTCATTATCAAATCAAGCATCGTGGGTATGGTAGCAACAGATGTATTTCCAGTAAACTGAATAATAACCGGAATTTTACCTTCAAAGGATGAATTTTCTTTACCATATAATCCAGCTAAATTATTAGCAATAGCTGCAAGCATTTTGCCATTGGCTTGGTGAAATAAAAACATATCAATATCATCAACGTCCATATTTGCTTTATCGAGGGCCTTTTTGATCACCTGGGGTAGCCAAGTAGTCGCATATTTATATACTTCTTTTCCATTCATATGCAAATAGCAAGCACCAACAAGGCCGGGTTCATTATTTGATTTACCTAAATAAATACTTGTCATATCGTCATTGGCATGAGAAAAAGTAGCCGATGAAATAAATCCAGCGCTGCCTGAATCATCCGTTTTTGAAACAATACAAGCTCCGCAGCCATCTGCAAATATCATTGAATCTAAATCATGTGGGTCAACCAAACGGGAGGCTACTTCCACCCCTACTACTAAAATATTATTTCCCTCCCCCATTTGTATCGATTGGTGTGCCTGCACAATACCTTGCACCCAACCCGGGCAGCCAAATAATATATCATAAGCAAAGCATTCGTGATTGGTGGAGTTAATTCTATTTTTCAATAAGGCTGCCATATTGGGAACAGGATGCCAGGCTTTATGCCCAACTATCATATTACCCGCATTATGAGCAACTATAATTCCATCAATATCGTTAACTTCTAGTTTTGCATCAGCAATAGTTTTGAGAGAAGTTTCTGCCATAAATGGCACAGAATCTTGATCGAAAGGGACGTATCGACGTTCAGAAATTCCAGTGATAGTTTGTAATTTTTCAATTACCTCTGCCATAGGCTTTTCATTTTTCACACCTTCTTTATCATAAAATTCTCTTTCTAAAAAATAGCTGTTTTTTACAACCATTTCGGGTAAAACGGTACCAGTGCCTGTAATTTTAGTTTTCAATTAATTTTATGTTTAGATTAATGTAGTATTTATATAATATTTTCTTTATTTTTTTTGTAATTTCTATAATTGTAAAAATACAAAAAAAGGGGACAATATCTGTCCCCTTTTTTATATATTATATTTAAGTTTGGGTGAGCAATAATTCCAATTTGACTTAGATAATAAAGCCCAAAATGAATATAATAAAAAGACCACCTAGCAGTTTAAATATACTTGAATTTGCTATAAATGATACATAAGAAATTATCTATTAAACAATTCATCAAATGAAAGCGATACATAATACATTGAGCCTACTAATGCACTACCAAAAGCTTGGAAGTATGGTTTTGAACCAATGTTAGTTCCGCCTACTTTTATAATTGACTTAAAGCTTGGTACTTTAAAACTAACCTGCGCATCTAAGTTTGTAATTTTAGGTACTTTCGTATTAGTAAAAAGTGGTACAGTTGTCGTTGTACTTTGGACAAATCCTGACTCCCATAAAAATGCGTCCTGATTACGAAGAGTAACATTAAAACCTATTTTCTCACCAGATCCTAAACGCTTTCCAAATATCAAATTATAACGATTTTTTGGCGTATTAAATTGAGCATACTGTTGCTCAGCGGTTGGTGTAAAACCTTTTAATTCGTTATTGGCAATGTTAAAACCAATATTATATCCTTTTGGTAATGAATAACTTAAATTTGCTGCATAACCTGAGGCTGTGATCTCAGCAGTTGTGTTTGAAGGACGAGAATAAGCTAATCTTGTTGAAGCACCACCTGCACCTGATTCAATTGGAAGGCCGGGGCCAGCTGCTGCAGTAGGAACAACAATTGAAGTACCACCGATAAAGTCTTTATATAAACTTGAATAGTAATAAGCATCAAAGAATAATCTCTTGCCAATCAAGGCTTTGTAGCCTATTTCCCATGATTGTATTCTTTCAGGACGCAAGGCTCTTGCTTTGTATTTTGGAATTTTGGCCAATGCAAATGCTGGCAATACTTGTCCTGTTACACCTGGCACATTTGCGGCCAAAGCTTTAGCTAATTCTCCTGGAAAAACAGCTGCCAATGTTCCTGGCAATGTTGCGTCAATACCTTTTTGTAAATTAGCATCTAATGCTCCTGGTAAAGTTGCCGCTACACCAGCAGCCAAATTTGCTGATAATGCACCTGGTAAAGTTGCTGCCACACCATTAGCCAAATTTGCCGTTAAGGCAGCTGGTAAAGCAGCTGCAACACCTGGCGCTAAATTAGAAGTAATTGCTGCTGGCAATGCGGCTGTTACGCCAGCTGCTATTGCTGCAGCTGCATCCATAGCGGCTATGGTTCCAGCCAATACTGCGGCGTCAACTTGGGCGGTTACACCTGTAGTAACTTGCTGGGTTATAGCAGCTGTTACACCTGCTGTAACTTGCTGGGTAATTGCAGCTGTTACACCTGCTGTAACTTGTTGAGTAATAGCAGCGGTAACACCTGCTTGAACTTGTTTTGTAATTGCGTCAGTAACACCTAATGTAACCTGTTGGGTAATGGCAGCTGTTACACCCTCTTTAACTTTTTGAGTAATACCTGCGGTAATAGCAGGAGTAGCTTGAGCGGTAACAGCAGCAGTAGCGTAGGCTTGCGCTTGTGCAATTGTAGCAGGATCTGAGGCATATTTTGTAATATTTGCAGCAGTTAAATCTGAAACCGCAATACCATTTGCCAAATTATAACGCTTATCAAACTCAGCTAAACCACCAATTAATGTCCCTGCTGGAGTTCTTAAGTCAATATATTGGTTTTGTGTAGTTGGTATTCTAAAGCCAGTTTGGTAGGAGAAACGTAAATTATTTTGACCAAATGAATACACACCTGAGAATCTAGGAGAAAATTGTCCCTCAAAATTTTCATTTTTATCATAACGTAATGAGGCTGTTAATTTCAAATGGTCTGAAAACAAACTTTTACCTGCTTGTAAGAATGCACCAAATTCATTGATGGGTATTGTACCATCTCTACCTTCTTTTTTATCAGCAAACAAGGTACCATTAGACTTTAAAACATAGATTCTTTTATTAATACCTCCTAAAAGCTCAATAAACTTGATTTTATTTTTGAAGTTATAGATACCTTCAAAATGGTACAAATTGGTTTCATCTAAAAATGAACCACCACCATCTACAATTGATTTTTTGGCATATTTGCTTTTTAATGTTTCAAATGCTTGAGTACCAGGAGTTGGCAATCCTTTGTCAGCTACACCTCTTGCCAAACCATGAGCGGCCGCTTCAGCAGCTCCGCCAGAACGGGCTTGTACAAAAGCACCTACATATTCTCCAAACCAGGTTGCATGTGGTTTTACTTCATTCAACATTTGTACTGCCTGTAAGCCCGTAAAATAAGATTCACCTGATCGCTCTTGAGTTGTATAAGCTCTTAAAGTTAGCGCATCTCCTTTTAGTTCGATTTTTGCCTGAGTCATTCTAAAGTTCGCCAATGAGTAACGACCCGTACCAGTATACATAGTAGTACCTTGTCCGAAATTATATTGACCAATCAATTCTAATTTTTCATTCAATCTATGGTGAATTGCCGCATTTAATTTTAAACTTTTAGTGTCATAGTTTGCTAAGTCTCTCTCTAAAATTCCAGTTCTACTTACTGGTATATTTGGAACTAATGCGGTTGCAGCAGAAGGTAATATTTTTGCACTTACTAAAGCGTTGGCAACAGTTAACATATTTGCTTGAATCTCATCACCATAAACATTCAAACCATCATAATCATAATTAACACCAGCACCACGAGTTCCATTTTGCACTCCCCCAACGTTTAAGTTGGTTGCATTATTAGCTTCCCAATCTTTCGCAGTAATATATCCTAAATTAAACTTAACAGCTGTTTTATTATTCCATGATTTGGCCCAACGAATGGCTGCATCATAAAAAGGAGTATTTTTCACCGCACGATTGTCAGCGCTCATTATACCAGTTTTTACATTCGCAGATAGACCTTGATAAAGAAAAGGACTTTTACTATTCATCAAAATAAGTCCTTGTAAAGCATTTGGTCCATAAAGTGCAGATGCTGCACCTGGTAAAATCTCAACGGACTCAACATCCAATTCAGGCATTCCCACTATATTATCAACCGGAAAGTTTAGTCCAGGAGCTGAGTTATCCATTCCATCGATCATTTGAACAGTTCGAGGATTACCTGTTGCGCCAAAGCCTCTCATATTTATTGACTTAAATAATAAGCCTTGAGAGGTCATATCAATACCTTTGATATTGGCAAGTGCATCATAAAATGAAGCTGATGGAGTTTCTTTTATTGCACGAATGTCCATTTTTTCTACTGAAACTGGCGATTTCATCACACTTTCTTCAATTCTTGAAGCGGAAACAACAACCTCTTGGCCTTGAATAGCCTGTTCGTTCATGCTAATATTAACTACTTTATCGCCATTTATTGCTATTTCTTGTGTGGTATAGCCAACAAATGTAACGGAAATAGTAAAAGGTGTTGGAGTATTTGTAATTAAAAAAAAGTTTCCATTGCCATCAGTTGTAGTGCCAATAACTTTTCCCTTTACCTGAATGTTTACACCTGCAAGTGTTTCACTTGTGCCACTGTCTTTTATCTTACCCGAAATTTTGGTTTGGGAAAAAATTGCAGTGGAAGCGAAAAGCGTGAGTACAAATACAGTACTTCTAAAAAAAATAGTAGTTGATTTTCTCATAATTAAGATTGGATAAAAAGTTTAAAATTTAATAATTAGATTGATGATGTAATTTTAATTAAATCGATTAATAGCAATTGTAATGGAAAAATCAAGCTTTTTCTAAGAATCGTAATAAAATTATTTAATCTTCGTAAAAATAATGAAAATTTAAATAATATTCAAATCAATTGATTTTTTTGCATTATTTAAATATGTTTTGATATAGCATTTGAGTCAATTAATTATAAATCAAGATGCACATTATACCAGCCTTTATCATACCTTACGTCAAATTTATTGTAAAAATTAATCGCAGGCTCATTCCAATCAAGCACCTGCCACATCAAGCCAGTACAATTACTTTTTTTAGCTTCGCTTATGATTTCTTTTAGCAATAATTCACCTAAACCTTGCCCACGCATTGATGCTGTTACGATCAAATCTTCCAAAAACAATCTTTTGCCTTTCCATGTACTATACCTGAAATAATACACCGCCATTCCTACTATAATCCCTTCATTTTCTGCCACATAAAATCCATAAATAGGGTTTTCCCCAAAACCATCTTCTAGCATTTTATCTATTGTATTTGTAACCTGGTTTTCTTCTTTTTCGAAAATAGCTAATTCAATAATTAAATTGTATGCACTTTCGATATCAGTTTTTGTTCCTTTTCTAATTGTAAAATTCATTTTTTATAAATTAGTTGCATAGTTACAGAGTTGCAAAGATGCAGAGTGAGTGAGTGTTTTAAGTTGCAGATTTATTAAGTTTCAAATTGTCAAAATTTTTTCTTTCTGTTGTCAGGGGAATGGCTAAAAAGAGGGTATAAAACAGCTTTAGATTACCCTTTGTGAAATTGTATAAGTGGTAATTACCTCAATTTAAGTCAAATTCCTTACTTATTTCCACTTTGTCACTTTGCCCCTTTGTCACTTTGTCATTTTGTCATTTAGTTAATCATTTTGCACGAAATTTTCCCATTTCTCCAAAAGTATTGAAAAATCGGAGGGTAATTCCGAATCAAATTGCACAAACTTTTTTGTTTTAGGATGAATAAACCCTAGCGATTTAGCATGCAAAGCCTGCCTAGGACATATTTCAAAGCAGTTTTTAACGAATTTCTCGAATTTTGCAAAAGTTGTTCCCTTCACTATTTTATCGCCACCGTAAGTTACATCATTAAACAAGGGATGGCCGACGTACTTCATATGCGCTCTTATTTGGTGTGATCGACCTGTTTCAAGGTTTAATTTTACCCATGAAACATATCGTAAATTTTTCAAAACTTCATAATGTGTTTTTGCTTCCTTACCAAAAGCACCATCAGGAAATACCTGCATTACTTTTCTATCTTTATGGCTACGACCAATATGGCCTTCAATTTCGCCTTTCTCAGTTTTCAGATTTCCCCATATTATTGCATGATATGTACGTTCAATACTATGGTCATAAAACTGCTTTGCTAAATGTGCCATTGCCAACTCGGTTTTCGCAATAACTAATAGGCCAGAAGTGTCTTTATCAATTCTATGAACCAGGCCGGGCCTAATTTCGCCGTTTCTGCCTGTTGGCAGATTATCAAAATGGTATTTCAAAGCATTGACCAAAGTGCCAGACCAATTCCCAAAACCTGGGTGAACAACCATTCCCGGTGCTTTATTGACTATTAACAATTCATCATCTTCATAAATTATATTAAGCGGAATATTTTCTGCCAAAACAGTATTGTCACGTGGCGGATAGGTCAATGAAACCGTAATTATATCATCGGGTTTTACTTGATAGCTTGCCTTTGTAATTTTATCATTAATCTTAACCGTCTCTGTTTCAATTGCATACTGAATTTTAGTTCTA
>JANMZR010000264.1:0-7041 GCA_031383555.1 Cytophagaceae bacterium
AATCATGCTGAGCTGTATCTAAAGTGCTTTCTGCCTTTTGAAACGGTAAGTTTGGATCTAAGTTTTCCATTATATTTTTATACCATCTTTTCTAATTTCTTGAAAAATCGGCAAATTTGATTGGTTATATTTATATATAGAAGTTGGAAAAATAGAAACTAATTCGCTATATTTTATTAATAAATCAGATGTGTAAGGACTTAACTTACTAATTTCATTTGGTGTATTTGTTTTTTCATTTTTTAAAATTATGGCAAAATCAATATCCGAATCATCATCAAAGTCTCCACGTGCTTGTGAACCAAATAGTATTAATTCGGACAATTCATCCCCATAAAGCACTTTCAATTGCAATTTAAATTCTTCAGCTATTTTTTTAGTAATTGGCTTCATCTTTTATTTTTTTACAAATATAATCAAAAATTAAACCATCTTCCCCAACGCCCTCTCAACCCCCCGCAACTCCGCCAGCCCACGCATGCGACCAATTGCGGTATAGCCTGGATAGGTTTTTTTGTTGGAATTGAGGTCATCCATCATTTGGTGGCCATGGTCTGGTCGCATTGGAATTTGTGCATCAAATTGACCATTGTTTTTCCTTCGCTTTTCTTCAATCAATATTTCTTTAATTACTGCCACCATATCTACATCGCCCTCTAGGTGGTCGGCTTCGTGAAAGTTAAGAGGATTTTCTTCTCTTTTTGTGGCTCGTAAATGTATAAAATGAATGCGATCTGCAAATTTTGCTGCCATTTTTGGTAAATCATTATCAGCTCGAACCCCAAAGGAACCCGTACAAAAAGTGAGCCCGTTTGCTCTGATATTGGTACGGGCAAAGAGTTCATCTACATCATTTTCGGTACTCAAAATTCTTGGCAAGCCCAAAAGCGGCTTTGGTGGATCGTCTGGGTGAATGCACATAACCACACCAGCTTCTTCAGCTACCGGAGCCACTTGACTGATAAAATAAAAGAGATTTTCTTTTAATTTCTGAGCATCAATATTGGCATAAGTGTCCAAATGAGCCTGAAATTGGTCTAATTTAAAGCTTTCCTCAGCACCTGGCAAGCCCAAAAGCATATTGTTGGTTAACTTTTGCCTTTCAGCATCAGTCATTCTCTCAAAATTTGTTTTAGCGGCTTTTTGCACTTCTTCTTTATAATCTTTTTCAGCATTTGGTCGTTTTAAAATGTGTAAATCGAAAGTGGCAAAATCTTCCCAAACAAATCGTAATGCCCGTGAGCCATCAGGCATTTCATAGGCCAAATCGGTACGTGACCAGTCCAAAACGGGCATAAAATTATAACAAACAATTTTTACTCCACAAGCACCCAAATTGCGTAGCGAAGTTTTATAGTTTTCGATGATACGATCACGGCTTGGCAAAGCACGCTTAATATCCTCATGTACAGGCAAGCTCTCCACCACACTCCAATGCAGTGGTACATATTTATGGTTGTGAGCTTCTATTATTGCGATTCGCTTTTTAATGTCTTCCACCGTCCACACCTCCCCAACAGGTGTTTGATGCAATGCAGTAACTACACCTGTGCAGCCGCTCTGGCGCAAATCCATTAAAGAAGTAGGGTCGTTGGGGCCGTACCAACGCATTGTATGTATCATTTTCTGAGTTTGAAAGTTTGGAAGTTTTTAGGTTTGGAAGTTTTTTTTTATTTCAAAAAAAATCAAAACATTTTGGCTAAATTATTCGACAAATATATAAATAAAACAATTTAAAACTGGAAGAAAAACAGTTGTTTTCGAACCTATTTTTACGCAATCGTTATAGCTAATACCATCATTTCCAAAAACCTTGATTATATTTATCCTTTATTTTAAAACACCATTTCTATTTTAATTTTTATGAAAAAAATTCTTTATGTCCTATTTATTTTCGTCGCCAATTTTTCCAATGCACAATTAAAATTAGCCCGACTTTTCTCTGACCATGTAGTTTTACAATGTCAAAAACCGATTCCAATTTGGGGTTGGGCAGCTGCTAATCAAGAAGTTACAGTTCTATTGGGTGGCAGCACAAATACAGTAAAGGCCGATGCAAACGGTGCTTGGAAAGTTACAATGCCAACGATGGAAGCTGGTGGTCCTCATAGTTTAACTATAAAAGATGGTACAAGCAATTTAACTGTAAATGACATTTTAATTGGAGATGTTTGGTTGCTTTCTGGCCAATCAAATATGGAATGGCAGGTGAAATCGGCAAAAGATTTTGTAAAAGAAAAAAAGGATGCAAATTACCCAAAAATCAGACACTTTTTTGTAGAACATGAGGTTACTATGACGCCTCAAACCGACTTAAAATCAGGTGATTGGAAAATTTCTACTGAAGAAGCAGTAGGTAATTTTTCAGCAATTGGTTTCTTTTTTGCAAGAGAAATTTTCCAGAAAACTGGTGTGCCTATTGGTCTTTTGCATAGCAGTTGGGGTGGCTCACAAATTGAAGGCTGGATTAGCAAAGAAGCTATGCTAAACGACACAGAATTAAAAACTTATGCCAAAAATATGCCTAATAATTGGTTGGAGGCCGACGTAATTACCGACAGGAAGTTACGAACTACTATTTTTGGATCAGGAGCAATAAACCCTTCTGCAGATGATGAGGCTAAATACTTAAAATTAGGAGTAGATTACACGAAATGGCTCAATGCGGCCAGCCCAATTGGTCAATGGGATTGGAAAGGGCTTTTTAGCTATCGAGGAAAAGGTTTTATGGCTAAAACTATTGATATTTCGGCAGGAATGGCTGCAAAAAGTACAATTTTGGGCCTAGGTATTCAGAATAGTAAAAACCAAATTTATATTAATGGGAAATTGGTGGCTGATACCACTATTAATGGTTTGCGAAAATATAGTTTGCCTGCCAATGCATGGAAAACAGGAAGCAATCAACTGGTTGTGAAGTTTGAAAACATGGTTGAACCCAAATATTTCGGCTTGGGCTTAATGGGCAATCCTTCCGATTTATATATTTCTGCCGAAAGTGAACGAGTTGATATTTCAGAAAACTGGAAATTGATGCCTTCATTTGCCGAAAAACATGATTATATGCATTCAGCCAATAATGTGGGCACTACAATTTACAATTCAATGATTGCTCCATTGATTCCATTTGCTATAAAAGGGGCGCTTTGGTACCAAGGCGAATCCAATGCTGGGCGGGCTTATCAATATCGTCATTCTTTCCCATTGATGATTAATGATTGGCGTAAGCATTGGAATGACGAATTTTCCTTTTATTGGGTGCAATTGAGTAGTTTTGGTAGTTATCAAAATAGCAATACAGGCAGCCCATGGGCAGAACTGCGTGAGGCCCAAACCATGACTTTGAGCCTTCCAAAAACAGGTCAAGCAGTTACAACCGATATTGGCGACCCAAAAGACATCCATCCAACCAATAAACAAGATGTAGCTAAAAGACTAGCTGCCACGGCATTAAAGCAAGATTATGGTATGGATGTAGTGCCTTCAGGACCGATGTTTGAGTCAGTAACTTTCAAAAAAGGTAAGGCCATCATTACTTATAAAAATATAGGTAAAGGATTGATGGTAAAAGACAGGTTTGGTTATTTGAAAGGCTTTGAAATTGCGGGTGACGACAAAGTTTTTAGCTATGCAAAAGCAAGTATAATTGATAATAAAGTAGAAGTAATTTATCAAAAAAAGAAAAAACCAGTAGCCGTACGTTACGCTTGGGCAGATGCACCTGATGACGTAAATCTCTTTAATTCAGAGGGTTTTCCTGCCAACGGTTTTAGAACAGACGATTGGAACAGTGTAACTAAGGAGAAGAGGTTTGAGTAATACTATAACAAAACCTTTTTTAAAAACTTGACTAGGTATTTAGCTTTATCTAATTTGAAATGTTAACTTTAAATTACTCATAAATTAATTCTTATATGGAAAGTATTATTCAAAACAAAAGGTATTCAGACTGGCTTTTATTTTTTGGTATATTATTGTTTTTATTTGGTTTAATTATTGCATTGTTCATGCCGATATTGGCCAATAAAAGAATGGGGTTATCGGCACATCTTGAAGGAATAATGAACGGCATATTTTTGGTGATTCTTGGCCTTATTTGGAATAAACTGGTGTTAACAGATAAATGGTTAAAAATTACATTTTGGGTTGCAATTTATGGCTCTTTCGCAAACTTTGTGGCTGTAGTTATTGCAGCAGTAACGGGGGCTGGAAAAATGATGCCTTTGGCAGGTGGAAAAGAAGGTACCCAGGTGGTAGAAATATTAATTTCATCATTACTTATTTCACTTTCTCTTGCTATGATTATTGTCTGTATTTTAATATTGATAGGCCTATTTAGAGCCATAAAGCAACCTTTTGTTTTTAAAAATTAGGAAAAAATTATAATTTTGTATTTTTGAATAGAAATTTTACTATGTTCGACCTCGGTTTTGTATCCGCTATTTTTCCTGAAAAGTCATTTGAAGAAGTCATAGATTTTACGAGTGAAAATGACTTCCAATGTGTAGAAATTATGTGTTGGCCAAAAGGCAAAGCTGAGCGCAGGTATGCTGGCGTTACCCATATTGATGTAGATAATTTTGATGTAGAGAAAATCAAAGATTACCTTAAAAGTAAAAATGTATATATCTCAGCATTAGGCTATTACCCTAATCCGCTGGATACAGATTTGGAGAAAAGAGTAATTTATCTAGCCCATATAAAAAAAATAATTTTAGCAGCACAAAAACTTTCTATTCCTATTATAAACACTTTTATTGGCAGAAGCCAGTTTGAAAGTTTGGAGGAAAATTTTAAGCTTTTTGAAGAAAATTGGCTACCAATTATACGTTTTGCTGAGGAATGTGGCGTTAAAATTGGAATAGAAAATTGTCCAATGTTTTTTACACAAGATGAATGGCCCAATGGCAAAAATATGGCCATTTCGCCACCTATTTGGGATCGATTATTTTCTATTGCAAACTCAGATTTCTTAGGTTTAAACTATGATCCATCACATGCTATTTGGCAGCAAATGGATTATATCTCACATATTAAAGATTATTCGAAAAAGCTATTTCACGTGCATTTGAAAGATGCAAAATTGCACCGAGAAAAGCTTGATAAAGTAGGCATTTTGGCAACCCCTTTGGAATACCATACGCCTAAACTGCCCGGAAGAGGTGATATTGATTGGTCGCTGTTTTTGTTGGAACTAAAAATGACAGCTTATTCAGGCCCAATTGTAATTGAGTTTGAAGACAAAGTATTCGAAAAATCAGAAGATGACATTATTATTGGATTATTAACTACCCAGAATTACATTAAACAATATTTGTAAAAAATTCATTAAAAATGAGCAGAAAGACTGCCTTGATAACCGGCGCAAATTCTGGATTAGGATTAATTACTGTGGTCGAGTTAGCTAAAAAAGAATATCAACTTATATTGTTGGTGAGAAGTGAATCGAAAGCTAAAGAAGCTATCGCAGTAATATTAAAATCAGCCCCAAATACTTCCATAAGTTATGAAATTGCCGATTTGGCCGATATAGCATCAATAAAACAAGCTGTAAATAATATTTCAATAAAATATTCTAAAATTGATCGACTTATAAATAATGCGGGCTATTCTCCTAATAAGATTGAATTCACAGCTGATGGTTATGAGAAATCATTCATTGCTAATCATTTAGGCCACTTTGCCCTTACTAATGGACTTTTACCATTATTAATAAACTCAGCAGAGGCTAGAATTATTTCCGTGTCATCTACCGCCCATAAAATGGGAAATTTTTCTCGTTTTTTTCTAAAAAACAACAAAAGTTTAAGTTTATTTGACGCCTATGCAGATGGAAAACTGGCCAATATATTATTTACAAAAGGACTACAAAAACAATTAAAGGAAACAAATATACGAGCCTATTCACTTCATCCTGGGGTGGTTGCTACCAATTTTGGCAGCAATTATACTGGCCCGTTAGCAGCATTAATCAAGTTTTTTAAAGTATTTATGATTTCACCCGAGCAAGGAGCGGCTACATCCGTTTTTTTAGCCACAACCAATTTAGAAAATATAAAAAACGAATCTGGAAATTATTTTGATAAATGTAAAGTAAAGGCCACAGATCATAAAGATATAACTGAAGGCAATATTGATTTTTTTTGGAGCAATAGCCTAGCCTTGATTTAATGGATTAACCGTAAAATATTTTACATATAATTCAAATCATTATTTAATTTTAGCTTAATAACGCCAAATTTATTTAGCAAAAGTATTATAGGGTAAGTAGGATCAAACTCATGCCATTTTATGCCAAAATTTGCCCTACCTCCTAATTTATGATGGTTATTATGGTAGGATTCGCCCATCATCAAAAAGTCAAATGGGAGCAAATTTTTGGCAGTATCATTAACTTTAAAGTTAATATACCCATATTTATGAGCAAACCAATTGATAATTACACCATGTACAGGGCCCATTAAAAAGTGAATGGGTAGCAAAAAATATTGCCAGGTTGCAGTAGCAAAATATAGGTAAAAAAGTACATAAAAAGCCCCCCAAGCTATTCGGCTCACCCAACTATCACCCAATAATTCAACTTTTGAATAAAACGGGACCCCTTTCAAAAATTTCGGTTCAATCCCTGCTCTATCATACAATACATCATTATAAAAATTCTTAGTTTTCAACATCATATCAAAAAGGTTTTTTGAAAACGAAGGAGAATGAGGATCCTTCTCCGTATCAGCATAGGCATGGTGTAACCTGTGCATTATACCGTAGGCTTTTGGGCTTAAAAATGAAGATCCTTGAGTAATAAAAGTGAACCAATAAAAGAATTTTTCCCAACGTTTTGACATTAGAAACATTTGATGCGCTGCATACCTGTGTAAAAAGAAGGTCTGAGAAAATAAGGATAAATACCAATGGGCAATAAAGAAAATAAGAATAGCCATAAAATTTTTGTTTTTTTTACACAAAACTACCTTAAAAAAAAGAAGAAAAATATGATTAAAATCAGTTTTTGTAATTATGCAACAAAATTATTTTTATAAAAAA
>JANMZR010000329.1:0-8370 GCA_031383555.1 Cytophagaceae bacterium
CAAAGCAATTATAAACTGCTTTATTCTATTTGAAGCTGTTCCTTGCAGATTTAAAATATTTTACCATTCATAGTCGGGGCTGCCGGCCAAAAGTAAACGCTTATACTTTTCTTCCTGAGCCAAACTAATTGGTTTTGCCAAAAACAAAGTTGCCACTTGATTCACCAATTTATCAGGATAATTGTAGTCCGCAAACTGTTTTACCCAATTAACCATATAGAGGTCATCCTGATTCCACATGAAATTGGCCAATTGCTGTAAGGCAAAAGGGTAGGTGCGTGTATCAGCCCATTTTCTGTAACCCGGCCAGCCTGCCACATTCGGCGGATTCAAAAGTTCTTGCCCCATCGTTACCATCACCCATTCTTTCCAGTCGCCTTTTACATTGAAATGTTTCGTAAAGCCAACCACCGTTTCAGCAGGCGTTTTTATTTGTATGCCAATATTTTTTATACTAAAGAAGTATTCCGATTTTAACAATTCAGCTAGCACAGGCTTTATTTCAAAATTATTAGCAATAAAAGTTTTGCTCATTTGGGCAATAATTTCGGGGTTTTTCTTTTTCTCGTTACTATATACAAAGTATTTAAAAAGCTTTTCACAAATAAAATTAGCAACAGCATCTGTTCTATTTTTGAAGATGACATCAACCAAAGCTGGAACCTCAACCGTCAATATTTCGTCAGGTGTGCGATAAACGCCTCCTTTTAATTTGCCACCCAAATAAGTTTTGTCCGAATTGTCATGCTCATATGTTAGTACAAAAGGCTTATATACACCATATTGTGTATATTCATCTGAGAAAAAATTAGCACGAATTCCTGTGAAAACTTTGGCCCCCTCTTTAACGTCGTCTTCAGTATAATGGCCAATACCAGTGGTATATAGCTCCAATAATTCCCTTGAAAAATTTTCGTTTGGCGACTTGAAAGTACTGTCTTGCGTATTTAAATAAATTACCATTGCGCCATCATAGCATATTTTTTCAACTAAATTTCTGAAATTACCTTGGTGATTTTTCCTAAATAAATCATTTTGCCTATACATCAATTGTGCCGGCATCACCTGGTCAATGCTGAATTTTGTGGTGAAATGACCATGCCAAAAAAGCGTCATTTTTTCCAGAATACTCACCTCATCCTTTGCCATTACCTCTATCCACCAGCGTTTTAACTCGTAATTTTGCTCGTAAATAGTTTTATAAAGCTGGTCGTTGGCAGCTTGGCGTTCCTTTTCAGGTTTTTTCCAAGGATTTTCAAAACTATTATCAATCCAAAGAGGCGATTGGGGGCTTAAGTTTTTTAAGGCGTTGTTGAGTAGCAGATCTACGGCCTCATCGGCAGTTTTTCCAATGAAACTTTTTATAGTTGCCCACGAATTCACAAAAGTAGTTCGGCGCAATAAATGAATGGCTTCCTTTTCACCTAATACACCACTCAATTGTTTTAAATCAGCCATATTTTTTAAAGAGTGTAATTTAACGATACAATTTAGGTAATAAAATACATTAAATAAAATTAAGGTATTCTCAATTGCGTATCATTTAACATTGAAAAATTATATTTATAACGGAAACTATATTAAGATTGTTTTTCAAATTAGTACCATTTATTTATTGTTCTTTTTCTTATAAATCGTCATTTTACAAAACACTTTTAGCTATCAAATTAATATTAATTTGTTCTGTTATAGCTCAATTTTATTATAAAAATTGTATTATTTCCTATTGGGGATGTAAATGTCGAGCATGGCCATCCAACTATTTTAACCTATATATTTATTGTAATTAATATAGCCGTTTTTTTATTTGAAGTTAGCCTTGATCAAGTGCCTCAAAACAATTTTGATACAACTTAAGGGTAGTATTCCAAGCGAAATTATGGTAGGGAAAGACTTGTTCATGCTGCTCAAGATTATATTTTCACATGGTGGCTGGCCACCTTATCGGTTATATGTTATTTCTTTGCGTGTTTGCCGATAATATTGAAGCTACAGTTGGGCATTTCAAATTCTTTCTATTTTATATAGTTGGCGGAGTAATTGCCTCTTACGGTTATGCGGTTTTGTATCCCACAAGTAATATTCGTGTGTAGGTGTATCTGTCTCAATATCAGCTTGTTGAGCGCCTATTTGATTATGTATCCTAAAAGTCAAATTAAGGTTTTATTTCTGCTTTTCTTCAAAAGTTTTCATGTTTCAGCTATTTACTTTCCAGGTATTTGGACTTTGCAGCAATTCATTTCAGGCTTTGTTTCCTTAGCTTCTGCAACTACTCTTGAGGGCGGCGTGGCCTATTGGGCACATATTGATGGCTTTTTGTATGGAGAAATGGCTGGGTTTTACTTAAAAAAGAAGTGCGAATGGTTTATAGATGATTATATCTTGGGTTAATTTTTTGAGGCATACAATGAGATGTGGTTTATGATTGCATTTTTTGTCATTTGACCTACTTGAAAAAAGTCTTAAAAAAAACTAAAAATCATAAATTACTTTACTTTCTTCCTCAACTCTGATGCATTATAGTTCATTTTTTGTTTGAATATTCTTGAAAAATAAAACTCTGATTCAAAGCCCGATTGGTAGGCTATTTCGCTTAATGTAAAATTAGTTTCTCGTATCATTTCTACAGCTTTTCGGATTTTAAGCATTAATTGGTATTGATTTGGTGAGGTATCTAGCACTTCTTTAAATGACTTTCTAAACCAAATATAGCTTACATTGTAGCTTTTAGCCAATTTTTCAAAATCAATTTTTCTATTCCAATTTTCATGAATATAATTTAGTATTTCATGAATTAAATCTTCCTTTTTTGTTCTTTTTTGATTTAAAAGCAAAACCGATGCATATACAATTCCTAAGATTTGAATCAACAAAAAAGCTGACAGTTTCTTCAATGTATCGGTGTTTTTTTCAACAACTTCAATCAGCTTTGAAAAAGCCAAAATAAATTCGTTGTTGAAACCAATCTTTATTATAGGATTTCTGGGACTAAAACATTCCTGTTCCAACAAATGTCGTGCATAATTACCAGTGAAACCAATCCAATATTCCTCCCAACTGGTATTTTCTTTTGGTCGATATCGGTGCCAAACTCCAGGGTATATTAAAATAATAGTACCCGCTTCAATAAGTTGTGGCTTTTGGCCATTCGCTTCAAAATAACCCTCACCTTTAGAAATATAAATAATCTGATATTCAGCTAAACTCCTTCCCTTTTCCCAATCCAAATGATAATTTTCAGGGTGGCTCAAATCAGGATAAGGCATATTAATTGGGTGAATATTATAGCCAATACTTAAAATATTCAAACCAAAAGTGCTGTCTTCGTCACTATTTATTCCATTAAAGTATTTTTTAAATAGCTTCATATCATTTTGTGCAAAAGAAATATCATAAAGTTTATTTTTTTCCTCGCAAAAATACAATTATTTTACAAATCAATCAAATATTCAGAAAAAAGCTTATTAATAATAAAAATAAGTACTTTCAAATTTGCACCTTTTGATACTAACTGTCTTCTACTGTGATATACTAATATTTGAATATTAAGATTGAATTATTTACCAAATAGTACCAATTTATTTATCAAATTTATTTTCATTTTTACAAAAAAACTTCCTAGATTATGAAAAAAAAATTATTATTTCAAAGGTTCATCAAAGCCTTTTACACTGCATTTTTAATGGCTTATGTGTCATTTAGTGCCTTATCGCAGCAAATGATTTCGGGTAGAGTTGTCGATGAAAAGAACGACGCCCTTATTGGAGTGAGTATTTTGGTGAAAGGAACGCAAAAAGGCACCTCAACTGACGTCAACGGAAATTACAAATTAGATGCTGACAGGAATTCAACTTTAGTTTTCAGCTACGTAGGGTATCTGAAGAAAGAGATTTTAGTTGGAAATCAAACAATTATCAATTTTTCTTTGGAAAGCGATTCCAAAGCTTTAAGCGAAATTGTTATTGTTGGCTACGGTACGCAACGCAAACAGGACATTACTTCGGCGGTGTCAGTAATAAATATGAAAGATATCGGTGAGCAGCCCGCTAATAACTTGAATCAAATATTGCAAGGCAGGGCTGCAGGAGTAACAGTAAAGCAAAAAGCTGGTACTCCTGGGGGTCAATTTGAAGTACGAGTGCGTGGCATTGGCTCATTGGGTGCTGGTAGTGATCCTCTTTACGTTATCGATGGCTTTGTAGTAGGCACATCAGTTGGAGCCAATTTCAACCCCAACGATATTGAAAATATTTCTATTTTGAAAGATGCTGCTTCGACTGCAATTTATGGCGCAAGAGGGTCAAACGGTGTGGTTTTAATTACTACAAAAGGCGCCACAGAAGGCAAAATGAATGTATCTTTTAATTTAGATTATGGTGTAAACTCAATACCTGATAGTAGGCGTGTGAAAATGCTGAATGGAGTTGAATTTGCTCAATTCAAGAAAGAAGTATTTGAAGATAATTTTCGTTATTTTAAGAAAACCGAACCAACTCTTAATGATGTACCCGTGGGATATCGGTTTCCTGAGCAAACCAAATTTTCAACTGACTGGTTTGCAGCCATCATGAATGAAAATTCTACCTATAAAGATGCAAACCTAACAGTTACTAATGGTAGAGGGCCTGTAAAGTCTATGCTTTCTTTAGGTTATTTCCAGGAAGAAGGGGCAATTATTAACACAAACTATGACCGCTTTTCGTTAAGAACCAATCTTTCAAGTGAAATCACAAAATATTTAAATGTTGGTTTGAATGTGAATGGTAGTTTAACACGCCAAAATGTAGCCAATACTGATGGCCGAAGTGCTTTAGTGGGTAGTGCCTTAATTATGGACCCCCGTGAGCCAATTTACAATGCCGACGGTACTATGAGGCCTTATATTGGAGGTGTTGACGGTGTTTTTAGTTGGCCAAATCCATTATTTGTGTTAAAAAATGTAATGAGAAAACGAAATATATCTGACGTACTAACTAATGTTTTTGTTGAATTAAAAATTATTGAAGGTTTGAAATTTCGGTCATCGGTTAATGCCAAAATAAACTTTAATACATTTAAAGAATATGTGCCTTCAACAATTGGTGTTTCATTAGCTTCTGGCACAGCAGGGGCTCCCCCACGTATTGCAACAGCACGAGATATTAATGAGCAGTTGAGAAACTTATCGGCTGATCAATTATTAACATATACAAAGCGATTTGGTGAAAACCATAGTTTAGAAACCATGGCTGGATTTACTGCTCAAAAGGAATCTATTTATGGCATTGATGGTGCAGCTAATACATTTCCCGACGATTTAGTTCCTTATTTAGGTGCTGGATCAATTCGTAACTCCAATTCTTATGAAAACAGCTGGACACTTCTCGCTTATTTTGCTCGTGCCAACTACTCATTTAAAGACAAATATTTGCTGGCAGCCTCTTTCCGTAGGGAAGGAAGCTCAAGGTTCGGGTCAAAAAATAAATACGGTGATTTCCCAGCTGCTTCAATAGGATGGAGAATTTCTGAAGAGCCTTTCTTGAAAGATCTCAATTTGGTAAATGAAATGAAATTAAGAGCAAGTTATGGTGTTACGGGCAATAATGCCATTGGAAATTACCCAAGTTTATCTTTTGTAGGTGCCAATAATTATATTTTGGGGAATACGTTTGCTCCAGGTAAGGTAATCAATTCATTTGCCAATTCTTCGTTGAAGTGGGAAAAATCAAATCAGTTGGATATTGGTTTAGACCTTGCCCTTTTAAATAATAAGCTATCTTTCACTTTTGAGTATTATAAAAAAATAACCAATGATATGCTTTTGCCAGTATCAATTCCGGCTGTTTCAGGCTTTACGACCTCGTTGGATAATATTGGTAAAGTTGAAAACAAAGGCTTTGAACTAGGGGCTGAATATCGCACAAAAGTAGGAGAAGTTAATATACGGTCTAATGCAAATTTTACCATAAATAGAAACAAAATATTGGCCATAAAGGGCGCAAATGACAAGCTGTTTTACGGTGGTTTTTATGGCGGCTATAACGTAATGAAAGTAGGTAGGCCTATTGGAATGATATATGGCTATAAAAAAGTAGGCATTTTCAATACACAGGCTGAAATTGATGCTTGGCCAAAGCAAGATGGTGTAATACCTGGAGGTATGAAATTTTTAGACACAAATGGCGATGGTGTAGTATCATATGATACACAAGATATGGTTGAAATTGGGAATCCAAACCCCGCCTTTAATTGGGCTTGGACAATTGCTGGGGATTTTAAAAAGTTTGACTTAAATGTGCTTTTCACAGGTGCGCATGACTTTGATCTTTATAGAAATATAGAAGCGTCTACCATGAATATGGATGGTGTATTTAATGTGTTGGACAAGGCGAAAGATCGTTGGCGTTCAGCAGAAAATCCAGGCTCAGATCCCCTTGCAAAAAACTCACAAGGTGGCACAAATTATTTCAAATGGAGTCGTGAAAGTAGTGAAAGATACGTGTATGATGGCAGTCATATCTGGTTAAAAGCCGTTACATTGGGTTATACCTTACCTCCAGCCAAATCAATATTAGGTAATGCTAGGATATTTATAACTTCAAATAACTTGGCAATTATGACAAAATATCCAGGCAATAATCCAGATGCAGGGGTAAGAGGCGGCACTGAGCTGAATAGTGATGACGAGTCTTATCCTGTACCTCGCACTTTTGCATTGGGTCTTAAGTTAAATTTTTAATCAAAAATATCATGAAAAAAATAAATATAATTCTCCTAATTTCCTTCTGCATGATGCAATTTTCTTGCAAGGAAGATTTCTTAAATACGACCGATCCTACAAGAATTAATCGTGATTTATTTTACCAAAATCAAACTCAATTTGACCAAGCTTTGAATGGTATTTATGGTCAATTACAGGGCATAACTAATTCCGCTTATTTGCAACAAGAATTCTATTCTGATAATACTACTATTGATATTGACATAGCCAATAGAGGTGGTGCGGTAGGTTGGGAGGCTTTTGAGTTTTCAACGGTAAATCAAGGTAATGGTGAAATTAATACGCTATGGGTCAGCCACTATGCCACAATGTACAATATCAATTTTGCTTTGGAAAAATTAGAGAAGGCAACTTTCGATGCTCCAGCAAAAGGAACCATTGAAGGCCAATTAAAGTTTTTGAGGGCCTACCATTATTTCAATTTGACACGCTATTTTGGGGATGTAGTTTTAGTTACTAAAACCCTAACGAACCCCAATGAAGCGTTTGATTTGGTGCGGTCACCTCAAGCTGATATTTATAAGCAAATCGAATTAGATTTAACTGATGCAGTGAAAGTATTACCAGCTACCTACCCCGCCAACCAGCGTGGTAAAGTAACTAAAGGAGCGGCACTTACATTACTAGGAAAAGTATATTTGACTAGAAAAAACTATGCATCTGCAGCAACCGCCCTTAAAGAGGTTTCAAATTTGGGTTATTCTTTAAACACTAATTACAAAGATAATTTTGACCCAGCCAAGAAAAACGGCCCAGAATCCATTTTTGAAGTACAATATCAAGGTGGTAACGACTTGGGGGAACAAAGCAATTTTGCCTACATTTTTGCACCACGGCTTTCTGGGGCAGCCATTACAGGTTTTGCCAATACAACACCGCAAGGCAGGAATATCCCTACAAACGATTTGATAAAAGCATATGAAGAAGGTGATTTACGAAAAGATATCTCTTTGAAAACAAGCTATACATCGGGTGCAAATACGGTAAACATTCCTTACATTTCAAAATATACTTACACTCATACAATTACCGGCCGTACTGATAACAATTGGCCAGTACTTCGCTATGCCGATGCACTTCTAATGTTGGCTGAGGCTACTAATGAAAGTGGAGGGACTGCTGAAGCAATTGAATTAGTGAATAAGGTAAGAAAAAGGGCTGGTTTAGCTGACTTAACAGGGCTATCAAAAGATGCTTTAAAAGATGCAATTATTAAAGAAAGAAGAGTTGAATTGGCATTTGAAAATCATCGCTGGTTCGACTTGCAGCGTATATACACGCCTACTCAATTGGCAGCTTTTATGAACGAACATGGTGCAAGAGAAAAGGCAAATCCAACTGTGGCTAGGCCTGGTTTGGCATTTAACAACACTGACTATGTGTATAGCGATTTTGAATATTTATTACCAATACCAGCGCCTCAAATATTAATCAATGCAAAATTGACCCAAAATGAAGGGTACAAATAGAATTTCATTTAATATAAATACAAAAACCAACCTCAATAATTTTAAAAAATCCCTTCTTTTATTATCCTGCATCTGCTTTGTTATTAGTTATGTGACCTGTTAAAATTCATGTTTCATTCAATCGGTTATAGACTATAAATG
>JANMZR010000127.1:0-4983 GCA_031383555.1 Cytophagaceae bacterium
TTTTTTTTTAAAAAAAAAATTATAGAAAATAAATTTTTATGTAAAACACATCCCATATTTCGAACATTTAAAATTGATAAATTGTTCAATAAATAGGATTCAATTAAGATTCTTTAGTAATTAATACTTTTGAAGAAAGCCTATATTTTCCGGTTTTCTTATCAATATCTACTAATTTCACTTTAATTTCTTGACCTACTTCAAGTACACCATCCATAGTATCAAGTCTTTCATGCTTAATTTCTGAAATATGCAATAGACCGTCTTTTCCGGGTAAAATCTCAACAAAAGCTCCAAAAGGCATAATGCTTTTCACCTTACCAACATATATCTCACCTACTTCTGGTACCATCACAATAGCTCTAATCCTTGAAACTGCCATATCCATCGACTCTTTGTTTGCAGAAAACACAGAAACAAAACCTGCGTTATCCTTTTCTTCAATAGTTACTGTCGCACCAGATTGTTTTTGAATATCTTGAACTATTTTCCCACCAGGTCCAATTACAGCGCCAATGAATTCTTTGTCAATTTTAATTACTGTTGCACGAGGGGTATGTGGCTTAAAGTCACTTCTAGGAGCTGAAATAGCTTTGGCCATTTCTCCCAAAATATGTAACCTACCTTGCTTAGCTTGATCTAGTGCTTGTGTTAATATTTCATACGACAATCCATCAACCTTAATATCCATTTGACACGCTGTAATACCTTTGGCTGTACCAGTTACCTTAAAATCCATATCACCTAAATGATCTTCATCACCTAATATATCAGAAAGTACGGCAAACTTACCTGTTTTAGGGTCAGCAATTAAACCCATGGCTATTCCAGAAACTGGTGCCGAAATTTGAATACCAGCATCCATAAGTGCTAAAGTACCAGCACATACTGTTGCCATTGATGATGAACCATTTGATTCTAATATATCAGAAACGATACGAATTGTGTAAGGATTGCTCTCAGCATTTGGTAAAACCTGCTTCAATGCACGCATTGCAAGGTTACCATGACCTACCTCTCTCCTACCAACACCTCTGTTTGGCTTAACTTCACCAGTAGAAAAACCAGGGAAATTATAATGTAACATAAACTTGTTATAACCTTGTGTAAGTGGCTGATCGATAATTTGCTCATCCATTTTAGTGCCCAAAGTAACCGTTGTTAACGACTGTGTTTCACCACGAGTAAATACTGCCGAGCCATGTGGATTTGGTAAATAATCAACTTCGCACCATATTGGACGAATTTCATCTAATTTACGACTATCCAAACGGTATCTTTCATCTAAAACGAGATTCCTAGCTGCATCTTTTTCAATATCATGAAAATATGTATTTATAAGTTGCATATTGTAGGTACCACCTTCTGGTAAGCCTTTAATATATTCATCTTTTATGGCATTAAATCCTTCTCTTCTAGCTTTCTTACTTGGGTCACCGATTTTTGCTACTGCCAAATATTTTTCATAATAATTATTATGCAAAAACTCACGCAACTCTTCATCATGTGTTTCATGTGAGTAACCACGCTTAACTGTCTTACCAACAGCCTCTTGCAATTCTAATTGGACAGCACATTGTACTTTAATAGCATCATGCGCAATGCGCAAGGCCTCTAAAATTTCTAATTCAGAACATTCTTTTGCTTCACCCTCTACCATCAAAATGTCCTTTTCAGTAGCAGCTACTATAAGTTCCATTGACGCTTTTGCCAATTCACTAGTTTTCGGATTTACTACATATTGGCCGTTTATTTTAGCCACACGAACTTCTGAAATTGGCCCGTTGAAAGGAATATCAGAAACCATTAAAGCAGCAGAAGCCGCTAAACCTGCCAGTTGGTCCGGCAATACTTCTGCATCTGCTGAAATTAATTGAATAAATACTTGGGTATCAGCATGGAAATCATTTGGGAAAGTTGGCCTTAGGGCACGGTCCACAATTCGGCTGATCAATATTTCATAATCGGAAAGACGACCTTCTCTTTTCAAAAAACTACCTGGTATTCGGCCTGCAGAGGCGAATTTTTCTTGATAGTCAACCGTTAGAGGCATAAAATCTACTCCGTCTTTGGCATCTTTTGAAGATACCACTGTGGCAAGTAACATGGTATTACCCATTCGTACCACAACTGCGCCGTCGGCTTGCTTTGCAAGCTTGCCAGTTTCGATAGTAATTTTACTACCATCGGGCATTAAAATTGTTTTTGTAACAATGTTCATCGTGTTTGTTTACAGCGTTTGCTTCTCATTACCGCTTTCCATGAGAAGTTTAATTACCTAATACAGCGGGGAAAAAAATAAAAAGAGGAACCCATGTATGGGCTCCCCTGAAATGATTATTTACGAATTCCTAACTCAGCAATAATTGAGCGATATCGTGAAATTTCTACGTTTTGAAGATAATTTAGTAATCTTCTACGCTTACCAACCAATTTTAACAATCCCAATTGTGAGGAATAGTCTTTATGGTTTGATTTAAGATGTTGAGTAAGGTGATTGATTCTAAACGTGAAAAGCGCAATTTGGCTTTCAGCAGAACCAGTATCAATTTTAGACTTTGCAGCCCCCTTCGTCTCAAACAAATTTTGTTTAATTTCTGACGTTAAGTACATTTTCAACTAGTTTAATGTGTGTATAAAAATTTAAGCCTGCAAAATTAGTGTTTTTTCTATACAATTACAATTATTATTGCAAATAATTGATCAAATCAGGCAAAAGATTAAATAGGTGAATATTTGCCAAAATAATCATAAATCTTTGACTGCTTTACTCTTTCGATCAACTTTTCCAATTGCATTCTATAAATATCAGGTTCAAATAATTGTGAATCTTCAGCGGCTTTTTTCAAAAAGTAAAAGCCTGCTCCTAATAAAATTACATTTGACAGCCATGCACCAACAATGGGATTAATAAAACCTTCTTTGGCCAATTTATCTCCGTTTGTTGTAATTAAATACATAATTATAAAAAATATTATGGCAATAATTACTGGTACCCCAAGGCCACCCCTTTTAACAATGGCACCAATTGAACCGCCAATTAAAAACATAACTAAACATGAAAAAGCTACAGTGAATTTATGGTGCCATTCCAAGTCAAAAGCTACCAATTGCTCGCTTTTTGAATAAAATGTAGCGCTATTGCCTTCAGAAAAGGAGACCATGTTATTTGCTTGATCAAGTGCCCGTTGATTTGCCATTTGCATTGAATAAGGCTTAGGAGCATAATAATTGATAAGTGAATCAGCCCATTTACCGTCCTTAAGAGTATAAGAAACTTTAGAGTATTCATGTAAATGATGAAAGTAATATTGCTGAGAAGAAACAAACAGCCTATCACGAGAAAGGCGGAGCTCATTTCTCATGGCTTTTGAAGTATCGGCAAGCTCTTTTGCCGTTTTCATCATCTGATGGTGCTTGAACTGGCTCTCCTCGGTTTTTTTAAGATCAAAATCTTTCAAACTGATCACAATTTTAGTTCTTTTAAAATTGTTAACCATAAAATCATTCCGCCTATAATTATAACTCACTGACGAATTGTCTAAATCTTCACCGTATCGATTACCGTTAAAAAGCTCAAATACTAAGTATTTCTTATTCATTATCACATACATTTGGCCTGAATCGGCCAAAATCACATTCTTGTTGGCATTATTTCCAGTATGGTCATAAATAATCAAGTTTTTGAGTGTGCGTTGATCTGGGAATTTTTTTCCCACTTTTATAGAATAACCTGGCAAATCATAATAAAATATACCTTCCTTGATATTTAATGTAGTTTTGGTAGATTTAACATCCCAAAGCAATGAATACCCTTTCAAATTGGCCCAAGGAAGTACCTTATTTGAAAACCAAAAGGTTATTCCCATAATAACTAATGTTAAAAAAAATATAGGCCTTAAAATTCTAATTATTGAAATGCCTGCTCCCTTGAGGGCTGTAAGCTCAAAAAATTCACCCAATTTACCAAAACACATGAGCGATGAAACTAAAACTGCCAATGGCATGGCTATTGGAAAGGTATTGAGTCCAAAATAGAATAATAGTTCGGCTAAAATGGTATATTCTAAATCCTTTCCAATAATATCATTGAAATAGAATAGAATAAATCGCATTAAAAAAATAAATACTACTACTGAAAACGTAATAAAAAAAGGACCAAGGAAAGTGGAAATCACCAACTTGTCAATTTTCTTCATGAAATATCAATTGTTGTTAAATAAAATTTTTCAATTAATAATTGGCTTTGTAATAATTATTAATGTAAATAATTAACTGCCCACTATAACTTTCAATTTGTAAATGAACTCATCCCAAAGTTCTTGTAATTCATTAACGTCGGTATTTTCAGAATAGTCTGTAATTTTGAGGTAGGTCGACTGAGTTAAATCGCTTGTTTCAAGGCGAAGCTCTAAATAATTATGGTCTTTATTTTCTAAATCTGTTTCAATGAAATCAAACTTTATTGACTTATTTAACCTTAATGATACTACCTTGGCCAAATGGTTATCGCCATCCCAAATGAGGTTTAATGTGTGGCTATCAATATTAATTGCTTTTTCGCAAAACCACTGTTGTAGCCCTGAGGCTGAACTTAAATAAGGAAAAAGCACTTTGGTAGAAGCTCTTAACTCATATTCTGTATTAAATTTAAATTTGTTCATTCGACAATTTAAAATGATAAACGATGAATTGTAATTAACCTCAATGTAAATAATTAAAAGATACAATGCAAGAAATATATTGTTAATTATTTAATAATAATTCCTAATATATTTATAGTAAGTTAGTTACAAAATAAAATGTTAAAAAATATTAATTTCCTTTTTGATTGCATTTTTAACAAAAATGAGTAAAAAATAAAGCCAATAAAAAAGAAAATAATTCTAGAATTCTTATTTGAAAGCAAAAAATAAAGCCCTTAAAAAAGGGCTTTATTTTTGTAGTAGCGGAAAGGGGAGTTGAACCCCTGACCTCAGGGTT
>JANMZR010000271.1:0-1586 GCA_031383555.1 Cytophagaceae bacterium
TGCCACTTACGGTATTGTGGGTCTTTTTCAAAATATTTAAGGGTGTCGTTCATCCAACCCATCATCCATTTCATTCCAAAGCCTAAGCCGCCCATCCATACAGGTCGTGAAACCGATGGAAATGCTGTGGACTCTTCTGCTATAATCTGAATATCAGGAAAATTAGTGTAAACAGCCTCATTTAATTCTTTGAAAAGCGATACAGCTTCTAGGTTTTGATTGCCCCCAAACTCATTTGGGTCCCATTCTCCAATTTCTCGTGAATAGTCCAAATAAAGCATTGAGGCTACGGCATCAACCCTAAGGCCATCTGCATGGAAGCGATCGAGCCAATACATGGCATTGGAAATCAGGAAGCTACGAACTTCTGGACGTCCATAATTGAATATATAACTTTTCCAGTCAGGATGGTAGCCCCGCTTCATATCAGGGTGCTCGTATAGATGCGTGCCGTCAAATTCATATAAGGCATGGGCATCGCCAGGGAAGTGGGAGGGAACCCAGTCTAAAATAACACCAATATCATTTTTATGAAGCTCTTCCACTAAATGCATAAAACCTTGCGGGTCACCAAAGCGTGAGCTAGGAGCAAAATAACCAGTAACTTGATAGCCCCAACTTGGCGCATAAGGGTGTTCCATTACTGGCATAAATTCCACATGGGTAAAGCCTAATTGCTTTACATATGGCACCATATCACGAGCAATTTCCTCATATGATAAAAATCTATCTGGATCATTAGGGTCACGCTTCCATGAGCCCAAATGCACCTCATAAGCTGAAAAAGGGGCATCCAAGGCATTCTTTTTGCCTCTAGTATCCATCCATTTTTTATCGTCCCACTCATACCAATTGTCCCAAACTAGCGAGGCTGTTTTTGGTGGTTCCTCAAAATAATGGGCATAAGGATCTATTTTTTCCAAATGCCGACCATCTTGAGTTGAAACGCAATATTTATAGGTTTCGCCTTTTCCAACATTAGGCACAAAGCCTTCCCATATTCCAGAACTATCCCAACGAACATTGAGCTGATGGGTGTTTTTATCCCAATAATTGAAATTGCCGATTACTGATACAGATTTGGCAGAAGGCGCCCAAACCGCAAAATAAGTGCCTACAACTCCCTCCAATTCGAAGGTATGTGAGCCCATTTTTTCATACAATTTGAAATGCTTTCCTCCTTTGAAAAGCTCAATATCAAAATCAGTAAAAAGGCTATGAACCACTACATTTGGTAATGTTTTTGTTTCCTTTTTTATAATATCAGTTTTTACAGATTTTTTTGCCATTAATATTTTTTTTAAATTAATTTAGGTTTTTGAGGAAAGTAATAATTCAACTTCTAATAATAATATGGATAAATCATGAATAATTATTTTCATAATTATCTCATTATCAACTGAGTAAAGTCATAGCAATTGAATTATTTGCCTGTTGATTTTTTCAATTAAATAAGTGTTTTTTAAAGTTTTTTCAGCAACTTATTCAACATATCTTTTTAAAAGAAATTCAAGGGTATCAATTAAGCCAAAATAATTATCTGAGTAAGTTACATAATCCATATCTTTTGGAAAACTAAACAGAAA
>JANMZR010000362.1:0-10352 GCA_031383555.1 Cytophagaceae bacterium
TTTAAATATCTACTACCAATCAATTTTTTTCAAAAAATTACCACTCATCACTTTTAATTTACCAATTATACCTAATTTGACAAAATATCAACATGTACCTTGCATCGCATAGTACCTTTTATTATCTTTGTGTCATAATTAAAAAGCAGCTTGTTAATAACAAGTTTCCAAAAAAGTGAGAAGCTAAGTGAATGCTTTCATTTAATTAAGTTATGGGCTAATTAATTATGAAAATTTCGAGCAAATGCTCATGCAAGCTTACGTAAATAGTTGAAGATAAATAAAATAATAATATGGATTTAGAAAATGCAAAAGTACAAATGAGGAAAGGAATTTTAGAATTCTGTATTCTTCATATAATTTCGAGAGGTGAAATATACGCCTCTGATATGCTAGAGGAGCTAACATCTGCTAAAATAATGGTAGTTGAAGGCACGCTTTACCCCTTGTTGACAAGGCTAAAAAACTCAGGTTTGCTCGACTATAAATGGGTGGAATCCAATTCGGGGCCACCTCGTAAATATTATGTTTTAACTGAAGATGGGAAAACCTTTCTTGATACACTTCAGATTTCGTGGGTTGAACTACTCGAGTCAGTTACAAAAATTACTAGTGAAAAATAACCTAAACAGGTATTCATAAATACATAAATCAATAAAAGAAAATATAGATTTTGAAATAATATTGAAAATCTACAATTAATCAAGAATTGATAAAATAAAAAAATTAAAACTCATGAAAAAGACAATATCAATAAACATTAGCGGGCAAGTATTTAATATTGAAGAAGATAGCTACGAAAAGTTAAAAAACTATTTAGGTGCAATAACTAAATATTTTTCAAGCTATGGCGATAGCAAAGAAATATTGACGGACATTGAAGGCAGAATTGCCGAAAAGTTTTTGGAGTATTTGAAAAAAGAAGAAAAGCAGGCAATCTCATCACAAAATGTCGACTCAATAATTGCCTCAATGGGTACAGTGGCCGACTTCGAAGCTATTAAAGAAGACGAAGATTTGGCCCAAACTGATGCTAAAACAGAAATACAACATGCTGTAAATGAAGCAAAAAGTGAACATTCGGCCAAACAAATGGATAGTGAGGCGACTGCAGAAACACCCTCTGCTCCAAAAAGATTTTACCGTGATAATCAAAGAAAAATAATAGCTGGCGTTTGTGCCGGCATAGCACATTATTTCAGCATGGATCCAATCTGGATTCGTCTTTTGTTTTTGGGTTGCCTTGGCTTCATACCCGTTTTGGCCGCATTTAGTGCATTTATTTTCATATTGTATATTGCTTGTTGGATCGCATTCCCAGTAAGCAATAGCTTAAAAGAAGATGAAAAAATTAAAAAGTTTTTCCGAGATCAAGATAAAAAAGTATTAGCGGGCGTAGTGGCTGGTGTATCAAAATATACAGGAATTGACTTAGGAATTTTAAGGCTACTATTTGTGTTAAGTGTGTTATTAGCGGGTACTGGAATTATGATATACCTTATACTTTGGGCTATTGCGCCATTTGCAATAACTATCACTGATAAAATGCAGATGAAAGGAGAGGCCATTACACTTGAAAATATAGATTCCAATATTAAAAGTGCTAATACTTTTTCGCCAAAAGCTGAGTCAGCTATAGCCACAATATTACTATTCCCATTCAGAATAATTGGCAAAGTATTTTCTGCAATTGGACCACTTTTTCAGTTTTTATTAGTTGGCGTTAGGGTATTTGCGGGTCTTTTACTTATAATAATCGGTGGGGCAGTAATGATTGGCTTAGTTATAGCTTTATTTAGCTCTTGGGGTGCTTTTGGTGACTTGCCATTAGCTCAGTTTGGCAATACCCCATTACATATTATTGGTCAAGATGCGCCAAAAGCGATGTTTTTCTTTTTGTTTTTTGCCATTGCAATACCCTTTTTAGGATTGGCTTTGGCAGGAATTAGTATCGTTTCAAAAAGAAATATATTCAATCCGGTAATATTACAAACTATGGGCGGGCTCTGGTTAATGGGTCTATTAGGCGCTGGAATGTCAGCTTCAAAATATGCCAGTAACTTTAAAAGGTCGGGCTCCATAGAAAAAACTTTGAACTATCAAACTGCCGCAAAAACACCAACCTTTGACATTAGCGACAATGAAGGTTGGGACAATTACAACGAAGTACATTTTTATATAGAAGCCAATAATGGGTCTGACCTAGAGGTAAACGAATTGTTTGAAGCGAGAGGGGCTACTGAAGAACAAGCGCAATTAAATACCCAAACAATAAAATATAATATTAAACAAGAAGACTCACTAATCACTTTTGACAGAACGATAGAACTAACTCCAAAAGCAAAATATAGAAATCAAGAGTTAACAGCAACCTTAAATATTCCTAAAGAAAAAGTATTTTACTTAACAAGAAGGTTTGCCGCACACTTTAGTAACTTCAATTTGGATTGGGATACAGTAAATTGGGATAACAAAACCAATAAAGTAAAAGGAAATGCAGCGGCCCGATTTAAATTTGACATGGAAGGCAATCTTGTGCCTATTGATAAAAATGAAAAGGCCGAAAAAAATATCGATGAAAATGGGCAATATTTTAAAGAATATTCGTTCAATAATTTCAATTCACTAGAATTATCTGGAAACTTAAAGGTTGAAATTATAGAGGGACCTATTTCTAAAATTGTTGCCAATTCGTATTCTGAAGATATTTTAAGCCAGCTCAATATTTCACAAGAAAATTCTAAATTAAAAGCAAATTTTAACCATGAAGATAATGAAGATTCAGATATTAGAATAAGAATTACATTACCAAAAGTGAACTATTTGCAATTGGCTGACCAAGTTTCTGCCAAATTAATGAACATCAATACAGAAACTTTAAAAATTAAATTAAGCAACAATGGTAAGCTTGAAATCGACGGAAAAACAAACAAATTAGAGCTTGAATTGAGAGATCAATCAAACTTTGATGGTGTAAATTTAAAGTCAATGGAAGCCGAAATTTCTTCTTACAACCAGTCAAAAGCTAATATAAATGTTGAAAATAAATTGAAAGCAGAAGCATTTGACCAAAGTGAAATTGAATATATGGGAAGCCCGAAAAATGTAAATTTAAGTCCAAATGGGCAAAGTAAAATTTTAAAAGCTGAAGACAATAATTAAGAATAATTTACTTTATATACCAATAAAAATAAGTTCCAACTAAAATACATAATGCTAACTAAACTCAGAAACTTTTTTTGGCTTTGTTCAGGTGTAATAATTGAGCAAGTTAAAAAAATAGAAAGCGACCATGTCAAATATGTTTCAATTGGAGCAACTGTATTTTTCACTGGCCTATTAGCTTCATTATCAGGAGGCTATGCCATGCATTATGTATTTAATAACTATTGGGTAACCCTACCGTTTGCAATACTTTGGGGCTTGATTATATTTAATTTGGACCGATACATAGTTTCAAGTTTAATAAAACCAAAAGCAAGTGGAAAAGGAGCTTTTGTCGATTTTTTCAGAGAAATACCACCCGCCATTCCTAGGTTTTTATTAGCTTGCGTTATTGCAATTGCGGTTTCAAACCCAATTGAATTACGGTTATTTCAAAAAGAAATTGATACTCAAATTAGCCAAGATCTTGAGAAATTTAAATTGGATTATAATACAAATTCAATTTATAAAAAGGAAATAGCAAAGATAAAAACTGAGCAAAAATCGGAAAAAATTTCAACTGACTTATCAAATAAAGAAGCTCAAATTGCAAGCCTTGAAAATGATTATGTAAAAGAAATACAAGGCCTAAGCGGCACTAAAAAATACGGATATGGTATAGCTGCTAGAACGATGGACATTACACTTAAAAGCCTGAAAATAGAGGCTGATAGTATAAAAAAAGCTTATATTCTTAAAGATACTACCAACCAGGCAAAAATTGACAAACTTGAGCTCGACCATAAAAATAACTTCGACATTGAACTTAAAAACAGAACAGAAAATATAGGGTTCTTAGCAAGAAACGTTGCCTTAGGAAAGTTACAAGAAAACTCAACCGATGTATGGGCTACTTCATGGTTTTTAAAATTACTTTTCCTTATTTTAGAAATATCACCTTTGTTGGTAAAACTACTTTCTCCAAAAGGGATATATGACTATCAATTGGAAAAAGTGCTTTCTGAAGAAAAATCCAAATCAAGTTTATTCCATAATGACTTAGATTTAAGGTCATTAGATCGTTTAAATCAAAAACAAATATTTGTAAATAATTTAGAAAATACATTATTGAAAAACAATTTGGACGACCGCATTGAAATTATGAATAAACTTAAAGAATATGTTCTTTCAAAGTTAGAAACTGTACAACGAATTAATGATGACGCAAAGGGGAAATCTATCTTTTCAACAACAAGAATCAAAAATTTATTAGACGATCAAGCTGAAAAAACCATAAATGACCTTCTTAACTCTATAGACGATACCGATTGGTGGGAAAACTTAAACTTAGAATTTGAAAAATATAAAAAATAGTTGTGTGCAACCATTTTCAAAGCAAAAGCATCTTTCGTTTAAATCAAATATTCTAAATGCCATGAAAAAACAAAATTTCTATTTCTCAATACTAATATTCTTATTCTTAAGTTCAGCAATTTATTCGCAGACAATTAGAACTTATGATTTATCAGGCTTCCAAAAGTTAGATATGGGCTCTGCGTTTCACATAAAAGTTGTACACGGCAATTCCTTTAAAGTGATTGCTAAAGCTGATAAGAAAGACCTAGATCGATTAAATGTATATACCAAAAACAATACATTAATTGCTGGTTTTGAAAATAATTGGAATTGGTGGGGAAGAAACAACAGCGATAAAATAGAATTTCAAATTGAAATGCCAACACTTTTATCTGTAAATTTTTCAGGTGCTTCCAACTCAACTATTACTGGTTTTGACGACCTAAGTAATTTAAACATTGATTTGTATGGAGCTTCAAAGTCTAAAATTGACATATTCGCAAATAATCTTAATGTAGACGTTTCTGGTGCTTCTAAACTTAATTTAGTTGGGAGCTCCAATAAGCTTACTTTAACTATGTCGGGAGCAAGTAGCGTGGAAGCAACAAATTTTCCTGTAAAAATAGCAGATATTGATGCTTCTGGTGCTAGTAACGCTAGGCTATCGGTTTCACAATCAATTAAATATGATGCAAGCGGAGCTTCAAATGTAAAATATATTGGAAATCCGAAAGTTAATAAAAGCACCTCTGGAGCAGCTAATATTAATCGAATATCATTTTGAAATTTATTATTTTAAAATTCTATTGATTTCCAATCGATACCTTTGAATAATGAATATAAGCAAGCAAAAATAAATCCGATAACTGCATAAGTCAATACAATAATTGTTCGTTTTGGCTCACTTTTGAGTAATGGAACTTTAGCTGGTTCAAGAACCTTTAAAACCGGCGTTTCATTTTGCGATTGAATTTTGGTTTGTTCTAATTTTTTTGAAACCTCCAAATATAATCCAAAAGCTAAGTCATATTCATATTTCAATTCCTCATCTTGTGTTTTAGGTACAAGTAGAAATAGGTTCTTATTTCTGTCTCGAAAGTTCGATAAATTATATCTTGCATTTTCATACCTTTTTTTTGCTTCCGTAGTTTTTTCTGATAAGAAAGCTTCATATGTCTTTAGCTTTTCTAAACGATAATCAACAACATACTTTTTTAAATACTCTAAACTTTGATTAGCCACAAAACCTGCAATTTTGGGGTCGGGCATTTTTACAGAAATACTTATTATACCTGTTTTTTTGTCAATTGTAGAGATTACCCTTGTTTGGAAATTTTTAATTGTAAGCTCTTGTTGTTTAGTGAAATTATAGGTCATATCACTTCCAATTTCACTAAATTTTATATAGCTATCATTTTTGTTTTTACTAGTACTAAATAAGTCAAAAAAGTTAGAAATAATTTTACCAGCCGCAGTTTTTTTACCGCCATAATTTAAAAAATGACCAAGACTCTCATACTTATCACCTTCCTTAGTAACTACTGGTAAGTTTAATATATGTATCACAAAAGGCGTACTTTGAACTATATCAGGATAAAGGTTTGGTCGAACGGCGTCAGAATTACCCAGATTATCAATATCCAAACCAGCTAAGCCTGCAATAGAACTAAAACCTCCGAATAATTTTGAGCTACCAGACTGTACAATCTCAGGGAGCACTTTTGCTCCAGAACTAAACTGAACTGGCTGCATTAAAGCGAAAATAACTCCTATACCAGAAACTAAAAATGTGATAATTGCAATTCTCTTTTTAGAATTAAACAAAATATTAAAAAGTTGTTTAACACTAATTTCAGTTGATTTTTCCTCTTCCAATTGTTGCATATTTTATTGAATATGAAAAATTCAATTAATTAAATTTTATCTGAATATTGAGTATAATACACCAGACATTGATACTAATGCTGTAAGTATTGATGTTTTTTCTACGGCTGAAAGTTTTGCGTTTGCGTCTTTATCTAACACTGGAATTACAACTATAGAACCTTGTTCAACTTTAGGGTATTTTTTGTAAAATAAAAAAGATTTAGTTTTTGATGAACTTCCATTTGGGTAGGTAACATATACCTTTCTAGTAAGTGCATTTTCCTCAAAACCTCCAGCCTGTGATATATATTCCCGTACATTTTGCCCTGCTTTAAATGTAACAATTGCGGGATTAAACACGCCACCCATAATTGACACAGTTTCCGACTTTCGTGGAATATTTATACTATCTCCCTGTATCAATAAAATATTATCGGTTGAATTTGGATTGTCTAATGCGTTTTGGAAATTAATTGAAACTAATGCACTATTTCGATAAATTGTAGCACCCTTTGTAAAAGCTGAAGGTCTTAAACCGCCAGTTCTATTAATTACATCTGAAATTCTTTCCTCTCTATCTTTGACAACTAATTGCCCTGGGTATTTTACTTCTCCGTTTACATAAATACTTTGTTGAGCCTCATATTTAGGGGAAGTTTTAACAGATACGATATCAAAAGGTTGCAAAATAGATTTAGCTTCAGCACTTAGTAAGTGAAGGTTTTGATCTAAATCAAATTCAAAAACTTTCACATTTTGCCAAACAGATGTGCCGAGCGTATCCTTTTTGATTCTTCTTGAAAGTTCAATTTTTGAAGCAGAGGCAGCTTCAGTGAAACCTCCAGCTTCAATAATCAGGTCAGATACTGACATATTATTTTTAAAATCATACTCTGCTGGATTATTTACTTGACCATAAATTGTAACTATATATTTTTCATGAAGCTTACTTACAGAAAATATATTAACTGAATCTTCTTTTTGAAGTGTGATGTCATTCACCTCATTATTTAAAAGCTTTTCCAAATCAAATGAAATAGTTTCTGGCTCTTTAAATAGCCCTTCTCTTATTATATTTGCCCTGTTTTTGAAAGCATCAAGTTTTAAACCACCAGCCGCTACTATCAAATCTTTTACTGTTTTTATATTTATTTCATCAATTGCAAAATCGCCCGGGCGATAAACAGCGCCAGCAATTTTAACCCTATTCTCAAAAGTATTTGAAACAGAATCTATTTGAAATACATCACCTGATTCAATTGAAAAATCGCTAATGTTTTCACTTTTTATAGTAAATAATTTATACTCTTTATCTGTAACTCTATTAAGTGTGATAGATTTCCTATAGGCTTTTTCTGTATAATTTCCGGCATAACCAAGCAATGTTTTTAAAGTTTCCCCTTTTTCAACATCAAATATAGCAGGCCTTTTTACTTCACCTTTCAACTTAACTCTTTTGTCATAATCAGCTATTCTTATAACATCTTGATCTCTAACCAAAATATTATCTTTTTGATCAGCTCGCAATAAAAAATCATATAAATCGAGGTTTCTAATTACTTTGTTGTCTCTAATAACTGAAATATTCCTATAGGAACCATTTTTAGAAGGACCGCCAGCTTGATACAATACATTAAAAACTGTAGCCAAGGAAGGTACGGTATATGTGCCTGGTTTTGTAACTTCACCAATAACTGTAACTCTAATGCTTCTTATTGACCCCAAGGTTATTTGTGCATAAACGCCCCCACCTTGGGAATTGAGTCCATAATAATTGGTTTTCATTCTGTTAATTATCCGTTCGGATGCTTGCTCTATTGTTAGCCCATTCACTACAATAGGAGCTAAATTATCAATTTTCACTGTACCTTCAGGGCTAATTTTTACCTTGTAGCTCATTTGAGAATTCCCAAATATATCAATTGATAGTTCATCATCGGCACCTAAAACATAATTTTTAGGGGTAGCCAATCTCAAATTTGGTTCGAAAGTTAAGTTTTTACCGTTGAAGAGATTTGAACCAAAAATATACTCTTGTTTTACTGTTGTTAAACTTTCACTTTCTTCTTCAGCTTTTTCTCCATTTGTTTTTTCGCCTTTTGTTTTTTCGCCTTTTGTTTTTTCGTCTTTTTTAGAAATTTCCTTTTCTTGAAATTGCCTACCGCTTTCCATATTATCTAGTTGATTAGCGGCTGGCTTTGTATTTGGAGATTTCATTTGGTTTATCCTTTCTCTTAATTTAAATACATCTGTTGCCGAATAACCTCTTGACATTGCATATTTTTCAATGTCAGAATCTGACATACCACTTGCTTCAGCTCGCTTCACAAATTCTTTGACTTGAGCATCAGAAAGGTCCTCTACTTTTTGAGAGTAACCAATTTGAGAAATAAATAGGATTGAAAATAAAATCAGAAAGGTAAGTACACCTTTAAATTTCAAAAAGATTTTAATAAGATTCATTTAAAAATATTTTTGTACTAAAAATTAAGAATAAACGAGCTACTAATTACTAAGGTATTAAGAAAGTAAGTAATGACTCAAATTCTATTGTACAAAAATAGCATTTTTTTTATATAAGGCTGTTTAAAAAAGTATAAAATTTGAAAAAACATAGGGCACTGAGACAGTAAAGATTATTGGTGGTTAAATTTTTTTTGAAGAATATTTTCTTGAAGCGTATAAAAACCCAAAAGCTTCACCGCCTTCTTTTGAACTAATTTTATGATGAATATGGTGTGCTTTAATAATCCTTTTCAGGTATTTATTTTTAATTGAATAACTAAATTTAAGCCTCTGGTGAACAATAACATCATGAAAAATGAAATATAAAATCCCATAAACTAATATTCCAATCCCAATCCAAAAATAATTTTTCCAATCAAGATTTAAACTTCCGAAAACAATTAAAAAAACAGAGACCATGCCAAATATGATCCCAAATAGATCATTAATTTCAAACAAACCCTTCTTTTTTGAATGATGAGATTGATGCCAAACCCACATGAAACCATGCATCACATATTTATGACTAAACCAAGCAAAGCATTCCATAAATAACACAGTTGCAATAATAATGAGAGTATTTTGAATCATGAAAAAAATTTTAGTCTTATTTAATTTTGGAGCAAAAACCAATAATATTTGAAAGCAAAAATAAACTAATTACAAATTTATGAAAAGTAAACAAATTTGTAAAAAACATACTCTTCTCAACAATTAAACTTGTTATTTAAAAAATGAAACAATAAAATTGAGAAAATTGTTTTTCGTAAATTTAATAACAATAAACCAGTTTAAAGCAAGGTTATTTAACCAAAATTCTATATCTTTGAAATATACCGAAATGACTTATGGAACTTACAGTTAGTGAGCGTGTGGCCAAATTTGGTTTAGAAAGAGAAAAGGTTTTCATTGATTTGAAGCAGTTGAAAGAAATTGTGAAAAAGGGTGAAAACAAAACCACCGAATTTAAATTAAAGGCAAATCATCCTGAAAAAATAGTAAGGGAAATAGTTGCTTTTGCAAATACAGATGGCGGTAATTTACTTTTAGGAGTTGACGATAATTTAGAAATAAAGGGGCTGAAATTTGCAGAAGAAGAGGAGTTTTTACTTATCAAAGCTATTGAAAAATACTGCTCTCCACCTATTAATTTTAACTTGAAACATGTAGTGCTTCCTAACACAAGAGAGGTGCTTGTTTTTGAGATACCCAAAAGTGAAACTAAGCCACATTACGTTGCAATAAATCCCGATAAACTTGAAAAAACTGCTTATGTTAGGGTAAAAGATAAGTCTTTACAAGCTAGCAAAGAAGTTCGTAAATATTTGAAGGCTGAAAATGAACATAAGAATGTGCAATTTACATTCGGTGAAAAGGAATCAAAGTTGATGCAATACTTAGAGGAAAACAAAAGTATAACGGTAAAAGACTTTTCAAAAATTGCAAAAATACCCATCTGGCTTGCTTCAAAAACCCTGGTT
>JANMZR010000413.1:0-6719 GCA_031383555.1 Cytophagaceae bacterium
CAAGTCTATTGACTTTGCTTGCTGAGCGTAACTATTTGTAAATGAGACAACTAATACTAAAAAAAACAAATATTTTATTTTCATATTGTTATATTTGTTAACAAATTTAAATTCTAGCATCATAATATACATAGAATTTCTATTGATAATTTTTGCTATTGTTTATATTAAAAATAAAATTTAAAGTATCTATGAAATATGTAAATATACTTATAAGAAAAGCAATTGCAAAAATCATACCCTTGAATTTTATTGGGTGGTAAATAAATAGAAAAGCCACTAAAAAATTAAGTTTTTTTAGTGGCTTTTTGGCTTCGACTTCGCACAGCCATCCATAAGTAACACTTGTTCTATAAGCGAAGTCGAAAGAAAAAAATTAATTAAAGATTTTACTCTAAATCCTGCAGATTCGGTGGTCTATTTTTTTTACTTTGGAGGGTTTGTCTCAGAAATTAAATGCCATTCTTCTGTCAAATACACTGATTCAATTTCGTTGGTAGCCTTAATAATATCTGCCCAAGATTTGCCGCCTGTTGCATTAGTATAATCAGAATCCGGTAGTCTTTTTGTGTATTGAGCCCAGTCTTTATAAAAGTCAACTGCCAAATAGTTGTAATGGGCTTTTGTGCCCCAAGGCATATCTAATTGCCAACCTTGCCAGCCCTCACGTTTGCCTTTAGTCATTTCCATACGGTGCATTGGCTCCCACATTGTTTTTTCAAGGTTACGATATTCGGCACCTTTGCCATCCTTTACGTTGATATAAACAACTGTCATTGCTTTGTTGCCACGGCTGCCTTCATTGAAAAACTGCCCCCATTGACTAATGCGAACACCTCGAACCAAATCCCTAGAATCGAGGGTTCTTTTAGTTGCGATTGTGAGGTCCATTTTTGGGTGAACTGCTTTGAAAGTATTCAAAAAATCCCAATCGCTACCGGATTGGGCTAAATCAGAATAGATGCTTACAGTTGCATAATGGTATTCGGCATTGGTACCTCCAGGAAATGGAATCGCAAATAAGCCCCAATACGACTTCTTGCCATCATTTACTAATTTTTGGTGTATGGGTTTCCAAATATCAGCTTCCATTTTTTCATAAACTGCATTTCCATTTTCAGGCACTTTCATATACTCAACTACAGCAACAACTTGAGCATTAGTAAAATGGCAAATAAATATAAAAATTAGCGTAAGGAAAATATTGTGTTTTTTCATTGTTTGTAATTTTTAAAAGGTTTGAGTTATTGTTTTCTGCCAATTTAAAAATTAAACTTCACAATAGCTAAAAAAATCTATTTGTCGGTAATATTTTTGAGTAAAAACTTATTGAGTGGTAATAATATAGGTAAAATACTATATTTGATATAGAGGAAAGGGTGTTTTTTGATTAATTATAGTTTCAAAAATTGTTAGTAGTTTTTATTATTTTTTTAAAAATACTTGTATCCCACTTGATTGCCATTTTTTTATTACATTCAGAAATAGGTAATAATTGGCCAGCTTAAATTCAAATGCTTTTTCGCTTGTTTGGTTTGAGTCTTTTATTTTATGACGATTTAATTACCATCTTAAACAGCTATTTTATTTTTTATTTCAACCTGCAATCGTCTAGAAATAGGGAAGATACGCCCATTGATGAGCTCAACAAAAGGGCAAGAACTGTTTAAGTTTATTGACGAAATATATAGTTTATTCACAACTAGGCCTCTCCTTATTTTCAGAAATTTTTCATTCGATATTCGGCTTTGAATAATTTTTAGCGTTTTGCTAAATAAGAATTCTTTGTCATAGGTGAATACTAAAGTGTAATTTGACGCCGATTGCAAATACAAAATAGAATTTGTAGGCACCACTACTTTTGAAGTGATATTAAGTTGATTAACTGTTTTCATGTTTTTTAAAATTATGGGTTTATTAGTTGATTAATTAAAACTGAAAGGTTTTGATTTTCCTTTCAATCTTTTGAGAAGTAAATTTCAATTTTGTTACATCCAATCATTCTTTTTAAAAAGGGCTGATTTTTTTTCGAATTGAACAACCAATTTCATTAACTTGTTTGTAAAATAAAACCTAAAATCAGTATCAGTTATTAGGTGTAGTATTGCAACTTCCAACACTTGCATGAAAATAGGTACCTGTGTTTGCTGTAAAACCAGGACTCAAAGTAACATTATTCCCAGCTCTAAAAAAACCGATAGATCCATTCGAAAAAGTCACAAGACTAGCTGCTGATACTGAATTTGAGGCCAGAGAAACTTCCTTTTCTCCATTGCCTACAGTATTAATAACAAAACTTTGGTTTGCTCCTGCTGTGCAACTACAATTTGCAGCTGTATATACGTCGTCTTTAGTGTAATAATTATTAGGAATATCGCAAATAACTGGAATTAATCTCTGTTCTGAGTTATCCATAAAGCCGCCAGTAAGGTCCATAGGTGGGTTGACAGGGTCGGCTGGGGCACGCACTTCAAAGTGCAAATGCCTAAAACCAGCTGGCGATACGGCCCCAATCGAACATTCTAGGCCTAAATATGTTCCTGCACTTACCACTTGATTGACCGTCACAGCAACAGAGTTCTGTTTAAAATGTGTGTATTTAGTCCACTCTCCATTGGCATGCGCTATCCATACATAATTATTGGAAGCACTATTGCCTGGGCCTGACACATTGTAATCGTCTTCCACATACCTAACGGTACCAGCTGCAGCTGCTACTATTTGGTGTGTATCGCAATTATCGTCGCCAGTAGCACGCAAATCAAATGCACCTATTGGGGTATGGGTTATGTCGTCCTGACTTACCCTATATTCGGTACCATTAGCATAAGGTGAGCGATAAATATTTCGAGAAAATTCGAAAGCAGGTTGTGCAATAAGTCCAAAACTTGTTAATATTGAAATTATTAGAATTTTTATCGTTTTCATAATTAAAAAATTTTTTTATTTGTACAAAAATTTAAATTTTAAATTGTGGAAAAAGGCTCTACAATTATTTATTTTTCAAATCATTTATTTTTGTTTCCAATTGCAAAACATAGAGAGTTAATTCTTCTATTTTCTCCATCATTTTACGCTGCATTTCACCCACTTCAAGGCCACTTTTTTCAATTTCTGCGGCAGCAGGTATATTGGGAAGATGCTTATTTTCAGCAATATAGCTACGTAATTCACCAAAACTTTTTAGTTTATATTTATCATAAAATACATAATCGGGCCAGTTGCCGCTTAATTGCACTTTAAGTTCTTCAACAACGGCCTTGCCATTTACACTCAACATATAACCAGTTGCGGGAACAGAAGTACCCATGCTAATTTGTCCGGTTGGGTTTATATACATTCTATTAGTACCATTTGTGCGTAAAATCAATTTCCCCAAATCATTTGTAGCATTAGTGCCAACTCTTACATCAACGCCCTCAACTTGCAAAAAACCCATATCTATACCAGCGTTGGTGGTCATCTGTATAATTGGAGTAGCGCTTTGCATTTTTATATCACCTGTCATATGTAGCTGTGCTGTGGGCGTAATATTGCCTAATGCCACATTTCCACCACTATTTTGCAAGAAAAGTGATGAAGCAGCTCCATTATTTCTGGCTTGGATTTCATTATTATCCATGGCAATATTTGAGCTTGTAGTGGCTCCCATAAGTAAGAAACCACTGCTGGCAGCTGCCAGACTTACATCGTTGCCGGTAGATAAATGTAGTTTTGTACCAGTAGCTTCAGAGCCATTGCCCAATTGCACTTTGCTGCCATCTCTAGCCAAAAATAGGGTGGAGGCCACTCCATTATTTCTTGCCAAAATTTCATTATTATCAAATACCACATTTTCTCCATTCGATGGCCCAATCATCATATATCCGCTATTAGCTATTCCTAAGCCAGCATCGACACCTGTTGAAATATGTAGTTTCGTAGTGGCAAAATCAATTGCTGAACCCAATCGTATTTTGCCGCCATTAATTCCATTTAAAATGAGCTCACTTGAGCTGCCATTGAAATAGGATTGAATATTCGGACCTTGAAATAGTATATTATCGTCAACGGTAGCACCAATTTGTACATTTCCACCACTATTTTGTAAGAAAAGTTTTGAAGCAGCTCCATTATTTCTAGCCTGAATTTCATTATTATCCATTGCCAGATTACCCGTAGCTTCGGTGCCCAACATAAAATAACCGTTATTGATGAGTGAAACATCATTGAAACCAACAATTTGAAATTTACTAGTTGGCGTGGTGATTCCCACACCAAAGTTGCCATTTTGGGCGATAGAAAATCTTTTCAAAGAATTTGTCCAAAAGTCGAGGCCATTCAAATTAGTACCAAGGCCAGTTTTTGTGCTACTTATTCCCACTGTAAATGGTGAACCACCAAATACTAAGCTTGCACTATCAAGAGTACCATAGTTTTTCGAAGTATGATCGAGGCCAATTGTACCATTTACCGAAAAAGTTTTTAAAGGAACTGGTGTATTAATACCTATATTTTGAGCAGAAAGCCTATACGAAGCTAACAAAATGATGAGTAGGAGTAATTTAGTTTTCATTTGCTTTTGGTTTAAATAATATTATAAATTGTTTAATTATCAATTTTTTATTTTTTGATAAGCAAATTTAATGTAATGAAAAGACCAATTTCAATACAAACTAGTTTGTATTTTTTGGTTAAAAGAGGGAAAAGTTTTCTATTGACTCTCGTAACTATAAAACCGAAAAATTTAAATTAATAGCATTTTTTTTAATTAATTAAAAAAGTTGTAATTTGAGGACAAACCCCACCAATGAAATACTTTTTTTATACTTTTATTTCCTTATCCATTTGGTTATTTGAAAGTTTTGGACAACCCAAGTATTTATTTGTTGGCGATTCACCACCTTTTGATATCCACAAAAATCTATTTCATTTTAAAGATAGTGTCGGAAATATAGATATTAAAAAAGCCATTGAACTACAAAAAAATGGGCGATTTATTCAGTTAAAATCCAAAACTATAAGGCAAGAATTTGGCTTTAATACCTCAGCCCGTTGGTTTTATTTTAAGCTAAATGCTTCGCAAAATTCACAGCTAATGCTTGAACTAGAATATAATAATATGGACCATTTGGAACTGTTTGAAGTGAAAAAAAATAAAATCAGTTCTTTAGGTAAAACTGGCGATATTTATAATTTTAATGAAAGGCCTTATACCAATAATAACTATGTATTTCCCATTCAATTGGCTGCAAATGATTCCGCAGAATATTATTTATTCATCAACCAACCTAATTCCATTCTTTCTTTTACGATTGAGCTCATGCCTAGGAAGCTCTTCATGAAAAGAGACCGGCAGGAATACTTGATTTGGGGCATTTATATCGGCATTATTTGCTTGGTAATGATGGTGAATTTGGTAATGTGGCTGGCTACTAAAGATAAAATCTATATCTGGTATACTTTGTATATCCATTTTATGACCATGCATTTATTTGCCGATGCTGGCTTGGCATTTCAATATTTATGGCCCAAAAATCCTGTTCTTAATTCATATCACCCAGTTTACCTTTATATATGGCTTGGCTTGATGGTACAGGTGATTTTTATGCGTAATTTCATTCATCAAACTGCCCAAAATAGCAAGGTTTATCATTGGCTTAATTGGTTCAGATACATTGTGATGGCTTGTTTTGTGGCCGTAATTTTGGTGCGATTTTCTAATTGGCCATTGGCAAATATTTACTTATTTAAGTCAATTGCCTTTATTTCAAGCTTATTTGTGCCAATTATTTTTATTTTCACGATGCTCAGTTTATACGAGCGAAGGCATGAAAGAGAGGTGCTTGTGAAATATTATGGTTGGGCAGTTACAATCCAATTTATTGGCTATTTATTTGTGGCATTTGTTACCTATATTCAGGCTACAAACATCAATTATTCTTTGCCTTTTGATATTTTATCTTATATTACAATTGGCTCAATTTTGCTATTTGATATTCTGTTTTTTTCATTCGGCCTTTCATTTAGGTATAAATATTCGTTAGAAAAAAACCAAAAATTGGCTTTGGAAATAGCTAAAAATAAACAGGCCTCGCAGCAAAAAATAATTGTTGCTTTAGAAAACGAACGTAAAAGACTTTCACAAGACTTACATGACGACCTTGGTGCCACCCTTTCTACTGCAAAAGGCTATTTATCAAAGATTTATAGGGATTATCCCACTGAAAATATTGCTGCTTCAATCAAAAATATTGATCAAGCCTCTGACGAATTACGCTCTATTTCTCATCAGTTGATGCCTAATAATTTTGAAAAAATTGGATTGGTAAAGGCTTTAGAAGAAAGTATAAATAAGGCATCGAGTAAAGTGGATTTTGAATTTATTTCAATGGGAAATGAAATGAAATTTTCAACTCAAACTGAAATGTTAATATTCGGAATGGCTTCAGATATTATAAGTTTTATTTCAAGAAAAACTACTGCCACGCAAGCCACTGTTCAGCTTATTTACCATGAGTTAGAGCTCATACTTTCAATTGAGTACAATGGTGAGGCTATTGATAAATGGAACGAAAACTCCGAAAACTTGCATACGAAAGCCTTGTTTATTAAAGCTAAATTATTGGTAGATAACACTTTAGAAGGAAAGTCGATATTTTTAAAAATCCCTTATAATCAATGATTCGGAACCTTGTAATTTTATTGATTTTGATACTTTTTTTGATATTCAGTTTAAC
>JANMZR010000417.1:0-2142 GCA_031383555.1 Cytophagaceae bacterium
ATTGGGTAAAACAGTTTGAGGACTACAATTATCCAGATAAATTGGTGAATCAAGTGACAACTTTGTTTTTGGCAAAACCAATAAGTTTGGCTCAGGAAGAAAAGTATAAGCGTATACTTTTGGCCGGCAGCCCCGACTATGAATGGGAGAATATTTTAAAGCTGCAAGGAACAGCTTCAAATAGAATAAAGCAGTTTATAATTGCTTTGACAAAATCGCCAAATTTTCATTTATGTTAAATTGTAAGTGTTGTATCAGGTAATCTAATTAGGTTAATACCAGAAATATGCAAAGAAGAAATTTTATAAGAACATCAGCAGTCGCTGGCCTAGGTATTAAAATGCAATTGGGTAATATGCCTGTTTGGGCGATGGCTAAAAACAAATATTCGTCGCTGGCCGAAGAGGAAGACCGTGTACTAGTAATTGTTCAAATGTTTGGTGGAAACGATGCCTTGAATACAATTATACCAGCCGATGACAGTCAATATTATCGAAATAGAAATACCATTGCAATTCCAAAATCAGAAACTTTTAAGTTGGGAAACACTAACTCCTATATGAATCCCGCATTGAGAAAGGGTGTAAAAGATGGCCTTTATGGCTTATTCAATGAGGGTAATTTGGCTGTTATTCAAGGAGTTGGCTATCCGAAACCCAATCTATCGCATTTCAGAAGTACAGATATTTGGCTTTCAGGCACCATGCCAGTTAACGATTCACAATTGCTGGACTCGGGTTGGATTGGTCGAGTATTGGATGTAAATAAGTCTTCTGCATTAGCTGACCACCCCCCATGTATGAATATTGGCACTTCTACCTCGTTGCTCTTTCATTCAGGAGTAGAGGATATGGCTATTTCAGTTGAAGATCCTAATAATTTTTATGAATCCGGTAAAGACATACTTTCAGGGGAGGAAATTGAACCCGAAAATTCTGAATATATTGATGAGAAAAACTACTTTATCGACCTCAGTATAAAAACCAATAAATACTCAGCTGTTGTAAAAAAAGCCTTTGATGCTGGGAAAAATAGCACCAATTATACCGAATCAGAAAAATTGAGCCAGCAATTAAAGTTGGTAGCAAAGTTGATTTCGGGTGGTTTGAAAACAAAAATGTACTTGGTAAGCATCGATGGCTTCGATACACATGCTGAGCAAGGAGGTACTTATGGGAAACATGCCAATTTATTAAAGGCTGTATCTGAGGCTGTTAGCTCATTTATGTATGATTTGAAAAGCCAAAACCTTTCGAAAAATGTTATTGGCATGACTGTATCGGAATTTGGCCGCCGACCTGAGCAAAACAATAGCAATGGTACCGACCATGGAGCTGCTGGAGTAATGTTTATGTTTGGTGATGCCGTAAACGGAAAAGTATATGGAAATCCCTTGAGCTTTAAAAATTTGGATACCAATAAAGACTTTATTTACCAATTCGACTACCGCCAAGTTTACGATGAATTAATGGTGAAATGGCTGAATACGAGTGGTACAACCACTGGTTCAATTTTAGCTGGGCGCTTCCCAGAAATTGAAAAAGGTTTACTTTTTGGTGAAAAGCAATCTACAGTTTTAGCAAACGAACCGAAAATTGTGTTTGAGTCGGCAATTTACCCAAACCCAACGACTGACGGGCGAGTAAATTTGAAGTTTACATTGACAAAACCATCGGAAGTAACTGCAAATGAGGTAGTAACCGATGGCCGAAGCCGCCAAATAATCCCAAATATAAACCTGCCAGCTGGCAGGCATGATATCCCGCTATTTATTCAATCGCCAAAAGGAGTATTTTTTGTAAAATTGATTATTAATGGGCAAATGGTGAGCTTGAAGGGGGTGAAAGTTTGATTAGATTTATTAAAGAGATTTGTTGGTCTTTAGCTAGTAGACATTTGTAAAGTCGTTCTCAGTAAAAAATGATTTGTAATCCTATTTTATAACTCAACCTAATTAATACTAGTCTGTAGTAATTTATTTTTACTTTTTAATGTAGTTCTCAAACAAAAACACACCATTTTTATTGGCTACGACAACGTCCAATTTTTTGTCTTTATTCATGTCTTTTGTGATGATATTTAGGCCAGCACCTGAATCGTTGTCAATAATATGTTCGATAAAATAAGGTGCTTTTTTGTGGT
>JANMZR010000448.1:0-12422 GCA_031383555.1 Cytophagaceae bacterium
AGCCTTTCGTGAAGAAGTAGCTTTAGGAATGGCTCAATCTGCTAAGGTGATGGATGCAGCTCATTTGGATTCATCATTGATATTATTTACAATGTGGACAGAGGCCATCAAACATTTTGCCGAACAAGGAAAGGGTAATGTAATTTTTCTTGATGGTTCTACAGAAGCAATGGATAAAACGATGAAACAGGTTATGGCGTTGAACCAGCTGAAAAAATAATATGTTTTCAAGTTTTAAAATCAAAAAAGCACCACAATTAAGATGCAAGAAGAAGTAAATCCTTGGGAAACCATTGATACTGAGATAGTTTATTCAAATAATTGGATTGATTTAAGGCATAATAAAGTAGTAACACCAGCTAATAAAGAGGGTATATATGGAGTTGTACATTTTAAAAATATAGCAGCAGCAATAGTTCCGATTGATAAGGAAGGAAATACTTTTTTGGTAGGTCAATATAGATACCCTCTAAATAAATATTCTTGGGAGCTACCAATGGGAGGGAGTGCACTTGACGAAAATGTATTAGATGGGGCTAAGCGGGAATTAGTCGAGGAAACTGGCTTGATTGCTGAAAAATGGACAGAAATAGCCAAATTACATACTTCTAATTGTGTGACTGATGAAGAAGGCATTATTTATTTAGCTGAAAATTTAACGCAAAAAACAGCAATTCCTGAGGATACAGAAGTGCTCGCTATTAAAAAAGTACCATTTAAGGAAGTTTTCGAAATGGCTATGAACGGTGAAATCACCGATTCTATATCTCTAATTGGAATATTTAAAGTGGCCATAATTTTGGGAATAAATTAAAATATGCACATTCAAGCTTTATTTTTCGGATTTATTTGGGGTTTTCTTCTGTGTTTTACATTTGGCCCAGCTTTCTTTGCTATTGTACAGGTAAGTATTGATTCATCTTATAAAAAGGGTATAGTAATGACATTGGGAGTGGTTGCTTCTGATGCCTTGCTTATGTTTTTTGCAGTATTTGGCACTTCTTTTATTCCTCATATAAATAATTTTGATCAAATCATTTCAGTTGTTGGTGCTTCATTATTGCTTTTTATGGGTCTTTTTTCGATTTTTTCGAAAACCAAACAATTAATTTATCCACAAACAGCGGTGGGTAATTTTGTATATTTTTTTATAAAGGGGGCTTTTTTGAATATCTTAAATCCCGCAAATTTCTTATTTGTGGTTTCAACTACTGCTTATTTGAAAGGTGCAATGAAATTTAATGTGAATGAAATAATTCTATTTTTTTCGGGAAGTTTGTTGGCAACGTTTATTGCTGAATCGCTAATTTCGATTTATGCATTTAAAGTGAAAAGACTGATTGATCCTCAAAAAATAAATATTTTCAACAAATTTGCGGGCATATTTTTTATATTTATTGCTCTTAGAATGCTTTGGAGGCAGTTTTTTTATTTTATTGAGTGATTGAAATAGTTTTTTTATTTTCAGTTTTAGAGATAAAACTTTCCCATTCATCTATTTGTTCAGTCTTTTTCATCACTCTTGGGAATTTGTGTTGCCCGCCTGATTTGTTTTTTGTTTCCATGAAATCGTAAAAAGTATTAATGGGTAATAAAGTAACAAAAAGCTCTTTCAAAGCATGTTCTCGCTCCACTTTATAGTCGTCATTGATTGCTTTTAGTGTATTATCCAGAAAGTTAACTATTTGATTATCAATTTCTAAGCTATCGGTTCCTATATACCAATGATGTGAAAAAGATTTCTCTGTTTTTTTTCCAATTACAGTAAACTCACGTGAATCAGTTTGAAATTCTTGTGAAACTAAATCGATAGCCTTATTCATATTATCAACTGAGAGGTGCTCTCCACAAAGGCTTAAGAAATGTTTGGTACGACCTGTGATAATTATTGAAGCACTTTCTAAGTTTGTGAATTTTATCGTATCACCAATTAAATACCGCCAAGCACCTGATACTGTTGATATTAGCAAAGCATAGTCTTTTCCTAATTCAACGTCATTGATTAAAAAGGTTTCTGGTTTTTCAATTATGTTACCGTTTAAATCAAAATTTTGATCATTAAAAGGTACAAATTCGAAAAATATTCCATTATTTAAAACCAGTTTCATGTCTTCCCCCGACTTTGTTTGATAAGCCAAAAAACCCTCTGAAGCCAAATAAGTTTCAATGTATTCGATTGGTTTTCCAAGTAATTTCTCAAAACTATGGCGATAGGGTTCCAAACTTACACCTCCGTGTGCGAAAACTGCCAAGTTTGGCCAAATTTCATGGATATTATTTAGTTTATATTCCTTAATAATTCGTTCTAAAAGGAGCTGAATCCATGCAGGAACGCCCACAACAAAGCCAATATCCCAATCTTTTGCTTTTTTAGTAATTCTATCTAATTTTTCTTCCCAATTGTTCATTGAGGCGATAGATCTACCAGGTTTATAGAATTTTTCAAACCAAAATGGAATTTTCCCTGCTGTAATACCACTTAAATCGCCCTCAAAATGGTCGCCGACGTTGGTTAAATCAATACTTCCACCTAACATTAAATACCCTTTTTCAAGTGTATTGCTAGTTACAGTTTGGTAATTAGAAAGAGCTATCATTTGACGGATGGACGTCCTTTGTATAGCTTTAATCATGTCTTTTGTGACAGGAATATGCTTTGATGCGGATTCTGAAGTACCAGAACTTAAGGCGAAAAATTTAACTTTTCCTGGCCATGTTACATCAGGTTGGCCTTCAATGCATTTATGCCACCAGGCCTTGTATATTTTATCGTAATCAAATACAGGCACTCTTTTTTTGAATTCATTATAAAATACTGAATCAGAGCTCAAAAGTGACTCTTCCAATATTTTACTAAACTGGTATTTATGGCCAAATTGGGTATTCCTGGCTTTAAATATAAGTTTTAAAAAAGTCCTTTTTTGCTGCTTTAATAAGTTTCGTTTTTTTGGCTGAATTATTTGCTGAAGTTTAACTCCTCCTTTGATTACTTTTCCTAAAATTGCCATTTCTCTAATGTTGTAATAGCTTGATAATCAGTGAAATCATACTTGCATGGTACTATTGATATGAAATTTTCAGCTAAAGCATCTTCATCTGTACTACCTCCTTTATCTGGATTGTGCAAAGCTCCATCCATCCAATAATAATTGCGGCCATATGGATCCTTCCTTTCATTAAATTCCTCTTTATATACAGCCAATGCTTGCCTGCAAAGCTTAATACCCTTGTAAGGCTCATCGCTATTTTTTGGAAAATTAACGTTTAATGCCACATTGGCAGGCATCCCTTCTTCAAGAGCTTTTTCAATTATTTTTTTTATAAATGATTTGCATTTTGAAAAATCAGCATTAGGGCCATATTCTGCGAGTGAAAAACCAATTGAGGGAAGACCTTCGATGGCGGCTTCAATTGCAGCGGACATTGTTCCTGAATAAATTACTGATATTGAGCTGTTTGAGCCATGATTAACCCCTGATAAAACTAAGTCGATTTTTCGACCTTTCAATATGAAATGCTTACCAAACTTCACGCAGTCAGCGGGAGTACCTGAGCATTGGTAGGCAATTATATTATCTCCAAAAATGGCGTTTTTATAGACCCGGAGTGGATGATCAAGCGTGATAGCATGGCCCATTCCAGATTGTGCACTATCTGGAGCCACCACTACTACTTCGCCAATTTCTGAGGCAATTTCAACTAAAGTTTTTAGGCCATTTGAGGTGATTCCGTCGTCATTGGCTACTAAAATAAGCGGTTTGTCGTTTGTGATTTTATTCATTTTTCAAATTTAACAATAAACTTCTAATGTGGCTGTTATATGATAAAAACTAAATTATTTTTTTTGATAAATTATTGGAAAAATACAAGGGTAGCTTTATACTTCAAAACTACCTACTCAAAATGTTCAAGCAGCTCTTAATTAATTTATCTATTTGTTTATCAGGATTTTGTGAAAACCGATTGATTGTTCGATTTGCCAAAATTGCGTTAATCGAGAGGCAATTGATACCTAATAATTCACCAAAAATATACCAGCCAGCAGTTTCCATTTCAAGATTTGAGATTCGCATGCCATCGAAATTATAGGTAGTTAATTTTTCAAGTAAACTCTGATTTTTTACTTTGTAATTCATCACTCTACCTTGCGGACCGTAAAATCCAGGGCATGTTAAGGTCAAACCAATTTTTGCAGCATCAGTTATTTTGGCAAACTTTTCAAATAACTTTTCAGAAGCACTTGAATAATAAGGGAGTGTTTCTATTTGAAGGTATTCTCTTAAATTTTTACATAATCCCAAAGCTAATTCTGATTGCTCAAAATCATAAAAATCGTTTAATGAATCAATGCCAATGGCTGCTTTTGAAATTAAAATACTATCGACAGGAACATCGGCTTGAATAGAGCCTGAAGTGCCTAATCGTATGATATCTAGTGATTTATGAATAGGATTAACATCTCTGGTTTTGAAATTAATATTGGTTAAAGCATATAATTCATTGATAAGTATATCAATATTGTCAGTACCAATTCCAGAAGAAATAACTGAAAGCCTTTTATTTCCTATATAACCAGTATGGGTAACAAATTCTCTTTTTTGAATTTTATATTCAATTGAATCGAAATATTTGGAAATCATTGGAACTCGGTCAGGGTCACCAACTACAATTATCTGGTCAGCAAGATGTTCTGGTAATAAATGCAAATGATAAACAGATCCATCGGGGTTTAAAATTAGGTCAGTTTCTGAAACAGGCATATTTTGGTTTGTAGTTTGTGGGTTTGTAGTTTGTAGATTTTTTTTGGAGCCTAAAAACTACAGATAAAAAAAACAAAAACTATACTTTAGTTTTCTGTCTACTTTTATAGCCAAACTCTGAAGTATAACTATCAGATATTTTAGTGTAATAACCTTGCTCGTTATAGGGGCGTTTTCGAGGGTGTACCTTACATTCAAGGCTACAGGCGCCTTCCATTTCCAATAAACAGGCTGAGCAAATAGCTAAATGGTTATTACATTCGGGATTAGCGCAATTAACCATTCTATCGCATTCTATTTTGCAAATATGACATTTGGAAATAGTTTTAGGGTTTATTTTGTTTACATCAACTGCCAATCTATTGTCAAAAACATAACATTTACCTTCAAAGTCTTCACCACCTTCTTCAATCCCATATTTGATAATACCACCATGCAATTGATACACGTTTTTGAAGCCTTGGTCGAGCAAATAAGCCGACGCTTTTTCGCATTTTATGCCTCCAGTACAATAGGTGATCACTTTTTTGTCTTTCAAATGTGCAATTTCGGCCATATGATCAGGTAGTTCCCGAAGGTTTTCCATATCAAAAGAAATAGCGTTTTTGAACTTTCCAACAGAATGCTCATAGTTTGAACGCATGTCTATGATTACAACATCTTCATCATTTTTAATTGCCTTAAAATCAGCAGGTTCAAGATGTATACCCGTTTTTATTGTTGGGTCAACTGGCAAGTCGGAATTAACTATTTCGTTCTTTAAACGAACATGTAATTTTTGGAAAGTATGTGAGGCTACAGTTTCCACTTTAAAATCTATAGTTTTAAATCGATCATCGGTATGAAGCCAATTCATATAATTATGGCAATCCTTTTTTAGGCCTGATACCGTTCCATTTAAGCCCTCTTCTGAGACAATTATTCTGCCCAATAGGTTATTTTCCACACAATATTGATGGTGAATTTCTCGATATTCATCGGCGTCCAATATTGGGGTGTATATATAGTAAAGTAAAACTTGGTACTCGTACATTTCTAATTAAATATTTTTATTTGCAAATTTACAAAAAAAGGAATGCTATGGCTAAAATTGCTGTTCATAAAGTATTAGATTTATTATTTTTAGTAATTTCGCAGGAAAATAACTTCATTTTAAATTTATAAATTTACCTTAATTGCCTAAGAAAATGAAAACCACAAGCTCAAAACTGAAAATAATAAAACTTTCAAACTAAAAATATGCACGTTGCCATTACTGGAAATATAGGGGCTGGGAAAACTACTTTGGCGACCCTTTTGGCCAAACATTTCGATTGGGAAGTATTATATGAAGCCGTTGAGGGAAATCCTTATTTAGCTGATTTCTATGGAGATATGGAGCGTTGGGCCTTTAATTTGCAAATGTTTTTCTTGAAATCTCGTTTTTCTCAGGTATTAGAAATTCAAGAGTCGAACAAAAAATATGTCCAAGACCGTACAATTTATGAGGATGCTTACATTTTTGCTAAAAATCTGAATCATTCAAAACTCATGTCTGACGTTGATTATCAGACTTATAAGGAGTTTTTTGATATGATGTTAAGTCTGATTAAGCCTCCCGATTTAATGATTTATCTAAAAGCTGATTTGCCAAAACTACTGAAGCAAATTAAGAACCGAGGCCGTGATTTTGAAAATAATATTTCCGAACAATATCTGACTGACTTAAATAGACATTATGAAGAGTTTATTGAAAATTTTTCTGATTGTAAAGTGCTTACCATCAATGTAAATGGCCTTGATTATGTAAATAAAAAGGAGGATTTTGATAAAGTTATCAAGCAGATTGATTATGCTCTTATATATGGAAAATAGGATAAAAAAGCAATCGCTATAGGTTTTAAAAACCTATAATTATTACATAAAAGTGATTATGAGGAGATTCGAACTCCTACATCTGTTAAGAAACTATAACCACAATTAGGGTGGCTAATAATTTCATTAATTGTCAATATTTCTAAATAAAAAAAAGCAAAATCAATAGATTTTGCTTTCAACGTGACGATGAGGAGACTCGAACTCCTACATCTGTTAAGAAACTACCACCTCAAAGTAGCGTGTCTACCAATTCCACCACATCGCCGTGTTTGTTTTGCAAAATTAGGGAATTCATCTTTTATCTCATAATTTTGTGGTATAATAATTAGCTAATTTACAGCATTCAAATTAAAATATTAACTTAAAAATATAGAATAAAATGGCACTAGATGTTACAGGAACTCTCATAAAAGTATTACCAGAAGTTACAGGAGCAGGTAAAAATGGTACAAATTGGTTGAAGCAAGAATTTATTTTAGAAACAGAAGACCAATTTCCCAAGAAAGTATGCATTTCACTTTGGGGCGATAAGTTGAATGAGTTAAAAAAATATGCATTAGGTGATAAAATTACTGCAAGCTTGAACCTTGAGTCACGTGAATATAACGAACGGTGGTATACTGAAGCCCGTGCTTGGCGTTTAGAATTAGCGGGTGCTGGACCAGGTGCATCAAATGCCAATACTGGTTCAAACTACGTTCAAAGTCAGCCAGTTAACTCTATGCCAAAGGAGCAAGTTGCAAGTACACCACTTCCCCCATCAATGCAAAGTTTTAGTGAAGACGACGATTTGCCGTTTTAAAATTTAATTCAAGTAATTGATGACAAGGGGGCATGCCCCCTTGTCTGTTTTCTAACAATTTCTGCCTATACTTCCATTAAACATACTAATGAAGCCATTTCATATTACTTGTGTAATACATAATTCTCGAACTTCAATTAGAATGTTTAATTATAAAGTTAAAAATGGTATCGCTGAATATTTAACAATAGCTGAGGAAGAAAAATTATTAGAAATAATTTGTGACCATGTTCATCAATACAAATTATCGTTACTTTCATTTAATATCTGTTTAGATCATATTCATTTCGTTATTAACGAAGAATCATTATATTTAAACAACGTAATAGGAAGATTAAAATCAATTTCAAGTCGGGAATTTAATATTTGGAGAGGTATCACAATTCCAAGTATTGTTAGCTTTGCTGAGGAAACATATAAGCATGATCAGACAATGGGGCATGCCACATTGTCTACTACAGAAAACAAATTACCCACTTCAATCATAAGTAGAGGTGAAACTCAAAATAGCCTTTGGGCACAAAAATTCAATAGAGTTGAAATTACAAGTGAGACTCAACTGCTAAATACATTGAAATATATAGCCGAAAATAGAGTAAAACATCAATTGAAGCCATTATCTGAAAAAGCTACAAAACTGATTGATGGCATTATTTCTGAAAATAAAATACAATTTTTATAAAGTGGAGCAAAGACAAGGGGGCATGCCCCCTTGTCAAATTAAAATATGACCCCTTGTCAAATTAAAAATGAGAAAAAAACGCCCACAAGAAATAATTGAAAATGTAAGAGTACTTGATTTTGCTTCTGAAGGCAAATGTTTTTCAAAAATTGACGGTCAAGTAATTTTTATTGAAGGTGTGTCTGCTCCAGGTGATTTGGTTGATATTCAGGTGTTTAAGTCGAAAAATAATTTCAAAGAAGCTAAAGTGATAAAAACTCATGAAGTTTCGGAGATGCGAATCGACGCTTTTTGCTCGCATTTCGGTGTTTGCGGTGGTTGTAAATGGCAGCATTTACCCTATGAAAAGCAGTTGGAATTAAAACAAAAGCAGGTAGTTGACCAATTAACTCATATTGGGAAAGTACCTTTACCTGTAATTTCGCCGATTTTTCCATCTGAAAATACAACTTATTATCGCAATAAATTGGAGTTTACTTTCTCCAACTATAAATGGCTAACCAATGAGCAAATTGCCTCAGGTGAAGAATTTAATAGAAATGCCTTGGGCTTCCATATTCCAAAGCGATTCGATAAAATATTAGATGTAGATCACTGTTTTTTGCAATCAGACCCATCTAATCAAATACGATTAAAAGTAAAGCAATTCGCTCTTGATCAAGGGTTTACGTTTTTTGATGCAATAAAAATGAAAGGGTTTTTAAGAAACCTTATCATCCGTAATTCCAATTTGGGTGACTTGATGGTGGTAGTTCAATTTGGAGAACCCAACCATGAAGAAATCGAAAAAATGATGAGTTTTATAGCTGAAATTTTCCCTGAAATTACCTCATTAAACTATGTTGTTAATCAGAAAGGAAACGATACATTTTTGGATTTGGAGGTAATTAACTTCAAAGGCAAAGCATATATGGAGGAAAAAATGAACGAGGTTACTTTTAGAATTGGCCCTAAATCTTTTTTTCAAACCAACTCAACCCAAGCGTTAAATTTATATAATATCACACTGGAACTGGCTGATTTGCAAGGAGATGAATTAGTCTATGACCTTTATACTGGCACTGGTACAATTGCTAATTTTGTGGCAAAACATTGTCGCCAAGTAGTAGGAGTGGAGTATGTGCCAGAAGCAATTGAAGATGCCAAATTAAATTCAAGTTTGAACGCCATCACTAACACAACTTTCCTAGCTGGCGATATGCGTAAAGTATTGACTGATAGTTTTGTAGGCTTATATGGTAAACCCGATGTTATTATAACTGACCCGCCACGTGCCGGGATGGATAAAGAAGTTGTTGAAGTATTGTTAAATGCTGGGGCACAGAAAATTGTATATGTATCATGCAATCCGGCTACTCAAGCAAGGGATATTGCATTATTATCAGAGAAATATTTGGTTGAAAAAGTAATACCGGTGGATATGTTCCCACATACACATCATGTCGAGAATGTGGCGCTTTTGCTATTGAAATAGTCAAGGAGGCAATAGGCAAAGTAGGAAAGAGTAGGTTATGTGAAATATTTGATAATTAAAGAGTTTTTAAGGAAGGAATTTCTAGAATAAATAACCCTTATATCTGTATTTTTCAACCATTTCTTGGTACATCATCCCTTAAACCTCTCTAGAAAGGAACGTCACCCCCGCCTTGATTCCCATAATCAGGAGGTGGTAATTGTGTTGAAGTACCTTTTACATCACGAATTTTGCTTTTAAAGCTATTTTCAAAATTGTCAACTGAGCCAGTGGCTTCAATGGCTGCAAACGATGGATTGGATTCATACATGGCACCATCAAAATCCATATATTTTGTAAACTTCCCAATAAATCGTAGTTGTACAGTTTCCAAGGAGCCTGACCTGTTTTTTGCAATAATTACTTCTCCCAAACCTTGAACAGAATTACCCTGCTCGTCTGCTGTAATACCATAATATTCAGGGCGATATAAGAACATTACCATGTCAGCATCTTGCTCAATGGAACCAGATTCACGTAAATCAGATAGTTGTGGTCGCTTTTCGCCACCACGAGTTTCAACAGCCCTACTCAATTGTGAAAGAGCAATTACTGGCACATTCAATTCTTTGGCTAGGTTTTTCAAAGCACGTGAAATAGCTGCAATTTCCTGCTCACGATTACCTGGGCCCCCTTTACCTGAATCACCCGACATTAATTGTAGGTAGTCAATTACTATCAATTGAATATCGTTTTGAGCTTTTAGTCGCCTACATTTGGCCCGCAATTCTAGAATGGATAGGGCAGGGGTATCATCAACAAATATAGGTGCTGCCGTTAGTTTGCCAATTTTATGATGCAATTGCGCCCATTCATGAGGTAATAAAGAACCTTTTCTTATTTTATCACCTTCAATTTCAGCCTCAGCTGATATTAATCTATTTACAAGCTGTACCGCCGACATTTCCAATGAAAATATAGCCACGGGATGTTGAAAATCAACCGCTGCATTTCGAAGTGCCGATACTACAAAGGCAGTTTTACCCATACCTGGGCGTGCTGCTAATATTACTAATTCGCTTTTTTGCCATCCAGATGTTACTCTATCTAATGCACTAAAGCCCGAGGCGATACCCGTTAAGCCTTCTTTTGCGTTCTTTTTCTGATCAAGCTCTGTCAATGCTTGTCGCATTATTTGGCTCATATCAACATAATTTTTTCGAATATTGGAATCAGAAAGTGCAAAAAGTTCTTGCTCCAAGGTGTCTAATAAAATAAAGGCATCGGAAGTATCTTCAAAAGCCGTCTTGGTCATTTCAGAGCAAATACCTATTAATTGCCTCTTTATTGACATTTCTGCCACTATTCGAGCATGGTATTCAATGTTTGCGGCGGAGCTTACCCTTTCTGTTAGGTCTGTTAAAAATAATATACCGCCAACCAATTCAATTTCTCCAGTATTTCTTAATTGGTTACTCACTGTCATCAAATCGATAGGCTCCGAATTAGCGAAAAGAAAAGTAATGGCTCCATAAATTCTTTGGTGAGCTTCTCTGTAAAAGCTTTCGGCTTTTAATATATCAATCACTGCCGAAAGCGCATCTTTTTCAATCATTAATGCACCCAATACAGCCTCTTCAAGGTCAAGCGCTTGTGGTGGTTTTTTGCCCAAACCGTTGTCTTGAATGCCCTTGAGGCTGCTTCTGACTAAAAGTTTATTTATATTTGCAGATGCCTTTTGTAGTGCCATTTTTATTTAATAACCTAATTATGTTAGCGTTATTTCTTTTATGCTTGGTGTAATTTTTATAGAAAAAAAAGTTTTGTAATTTTTTATTGAAATTTATTTCGGAAAATTATCAAATTTTAAAAGTCGAATTGAATCAATAAAAATATGAAATAACTACTAGATTTAATGATTTATTAAATTGAAATTTCATAAATTTACAAATATTTCCATGACGAAATTAAACAAAAAAACACATAATTTCAGCTAATTTTTTATTCTATTTTGACAGAAAAAACTATAATTTTAGAAGACATCGCTCCACTAGATTTTTTGGGTATTGATAATCAAACTATTCGTGAAGTTGCAGCACTTTTTCCCAGCAGCAAAATAATTTCCAGAGGTAACGAAATTTTAATAAAAGGAAATGAACCTGAAGTTGCCAAAATTGATACTATATTATTATCATTAATTGACCATTGTCAAAAATTTGGTAAAATATCAACCACTATATTGAAAAATCAGTTAGGTATTTCAGAGCTAACTGAAAAAAGTAGTGAGGCTACTCAATTACTTGACGATTCAGATGTTTTGGTTTATGGAAACAGAGGAATGATTGTAAAAGCTCGTACCGAAAACCAAAGAAAAATGGTTGTAGCCGCCCAACAGAATGACCTAGTTTTTGCTGTAGGACCTGCCGGAACCGGTAAAACATATACTGCCGTTGCAATTGCAGTTAAAGCACTGAAAGACAAGGAGGTGAAAAAAATTATTATCACTAGACCCGCAGTGGAAGCGGGTGAAAACCTAGGCTTTTTGCCAGGAGATTTGAAAGAAAAAATAGATCCTTATTTACGGCCAGTTTATGACGCTTTGGATGATATGATTCCTCCTGATAAGTTAAAATTAATGTTAGAAGCACGCACAATTGAAATAGCACCACTTGCTTATATGAGAGGTCGAACATTGAATCATGCTTTTATTTTGTTAGATGAAGCTCAAAATACAACATCTATGCAATTAAAGATGTTTTTAACTCGAATGGGTGCCAAGTCTAAAACTATTATCACAGGTGACCAAACACAAATAGATTTGCCTAAAAGCCAAACATCAGGTTTAAATGAAGGTTTGGAGATTTTAAA
>JANMZR010000024.1:0-3913 GCA_031383555.1 Cytophagaceae bacterium
GGTGATTCATGTCCACTAAATTCATTTCTATTTTTCATAATCAATACACGTCCCAAAATATCCAGATTGGTTTTTTCGATGATCATATCGTTTTTTGGTAATGAAAAATGAACAAAACCATCAGTCCATTTATCAACTTGATAATTCCACACTCTAAATTGTCTGATTGCTTCCATAGTAATATTGTTTTAGTTAGTCAAATTTAATTTTTATTTTATCGACAAAGATTGCTATTCAATACCCAAAAAGTATTATATAATTTTCAAGAAATTTATATAATTCACAGATTTAAATTTTAGTTATTAGTTTGTCGATTACAAGCTAAATTTATAAATGATAGCTACCTTTTTTTAAATAGAATTTAATTAATCATAATACTTTTGCAATATTATTCAAATGGTGTTTCCTATTTTTTGTAAATTTCTTCTATTGCTTTTGAATGACTTATTTCTTTTTCGCTAATTATATCTTTAGCATCATGTGTAAATAGGTTAATTTCCACAATATTATATTTGTTGCTCAAATTTGAATGAATCTTTATTCTTTCATTTTTCTTTTACCAAAATATGTATCGATTCGGGAATTAATTTTGCTTCAACTTCATATAATTTACCCAAATACTCACCATCAATTTGAAAATGCACCTTTTTTGCAGATTTTATTTTTACTTTATTAGTTTGAAATATTTCGGTTTTATCTGGATCAAAATCAGCATGAGATATTCTCATTTTAAACATTTCAATGAAGGATATTTGCTTGACCACTATTACTTCAAATAAATTATCAGTTAAAATCCCAATAGGGTTGATAATTGCTCCCGATCCATAACTGGTTCCGTTGGCAATTACTACCATTATTGCCGAAATTTTTACAATTTTCTTCTCTATTTCCAATTCAACTTCCATGGGCGAATTTTGCCAAATTACTTTCATTGCAGCAATAAAATAACCCCACATGCCTCTGGTGGGTATATTTTTAAACTTTTTCATGCCATAAGCATTCAAACCAATATCGCTTAAATGAATACATAATTGCTTGTTAATGAGTATGGTATGAATTTTTTTAGTATAACCATTGACAATTAAATCCAGCGCCAATAGTGGATCAGAAGGAATTCCCAATTCAAAAGCCAAGCCATTTGCCGATCCCGTTGGAATAATGCCAAGCCGAATATTGGTTTGAAGTAAATGTTCGGCAACTAATTTTATTGTGCCATCGCCGCCAACCGCAATTACCTTTTGCGGTGAAAAAGCCTTTATTTTTTCAGTAATATCATTTTTATCACAGTTTTTTGGAAGTAAAAATAAATCTACATCAAATGATTTTTCAAAAAAATAATTTTCAATAAACTCAGCCCAGTTTCTTTGATTGCTTCCTGCGTGTATATTTATTATAAAAAGAAGTCTTTGTGTTTGATTATGAGACATTTAATTGTATATTGAATAAAATTTTTAGTTGAAAAAAATGAATAAAAGTGTTTTGAAAAATAATGTAACCGTAAAAGTTTATCATGGCTATGGCCATAAGGAAAACCTATTTGTATGTGGGCATATTCTAGCTGGAAAGCCTAGAAAACAGAGCAAGTTTACTGATAATTATTTTCACAATTTTGTCCATATATTAAAATCATTTTCTATAAAACCTATTGCTGACGCATGTGTGCAATTATCTTGGGGCAACCAAATATTTTATACAAATACCGAAGCAGATGGTTATTTTCAGTTTGAATGGGCATCAGAGACTGAAATTTCGTATGGATGGCATAATATAAAAATTAAATATTTAGATAATGATAATCAAATAATTGCAATGGGTGAAGGTAAGCTATTTGTGCCACACTCAACCCAATACGCCTTTATTTCTGATATTGACGATACGGTACTTATTTCACATTCAGTAAGTACTGGTAAAAAATTAAGAGTGATGTTTACAAAAAATCCTCGAAGCCGCAAAACCTTTGCTGATGTGGTGAAATTTTATAATTTATTGGCCAATGCACATACCCAACCCAATTTGTTGAATCCATTTTTCTATGTTTCAAGCAGCGAATGGAATTTATATGACGACTTGAACGAATTTTTCAAACATAACCAACTTCCAAAAGGTGCTTTTTTGCTGAGTGGAATAAAAAAATGGTATCAATTATTAAAAACTGGTAATACAAAACATAATGGCAAACTGATGCGTGTTTCACGAATATTAAAGGCTTTTCCAAAACAAAAATTTATACTTTTAGGAGATAATTCTCAACTAGACCCTGAAATATATGCGGCAATAGCTAACCATTTCCCAGAACAAATTACCGCTATTTATATCAGAAATATTGCTCATAAAAAGGAGACAACTACGATCCAATTATTTGAATCCATTGAAAATAAATCGATTTTCGTTTGCCAATTTGATCATACCGATGCTGCTATTTCCCATTCCAAAAGTATTGGGTTGATTGTCTGAGTAAAAAAATATATTCGGTTTTAAGAAAATTAAAATGCCAATAAAACCTATCAATTTTGCACATTAAGCCACTTTTTGTATTATTCACCCATTAAAATCAAAAGTAAAGAGAACATAAAAAACCGCTTAGTTTTTGTCCTCTTTTTCTATATTTGTTTAGTATTTAAAATAGCAAATATAAGTACTTCACTATCTTTCCAGAGTTCTTTGGCTTTGGTTTCATCGTAACTATCAATAGATGATTTGGTGGCCTTGTCAATATCAAAATATTGACCACTTTTGAATTCTTCCCTTAACAAAAGAGCAACATATTTTGCAGATTTTTTAGGATTAGTCGCAATACCTAAAATATGACTTAAGACATATAATATTTTCATATAAATCGTATTTATTAATTTGCCCGTTTTTCCAAAATTGGTAGTGGGCATTAGCCCAGGATTGTAAGCATTTACGATTGTTTTCCCTTTTAATTTTCTATTTAATTCGTAAGCAAAAAGCACGTTGCATAATTTAGAAGTACAATAAAATGCTTGATTTTGTTTTTCAATACTTTTATTTGGATCAATCTTAGGGTAAGACATTTCACTAACTTTTGAGTAAACAGCTTTTGCAAACGGTGCTTTATTCGTTGGGTCATGCAATGCACTTGAAATAATAACAATTTTTTGAATATCGAATTTTTCTAAAAGTAAATGAGTTAGATAAAAGTGTCCAATATGGTTGACGCCAAAAGTTTCTTCAATGCCGTTTTTGGTATACCGAAAAGCGCCTTCGTAGGTAACACCTGCGTTACAATCAAGTCCATAAATCGGTCCATTTTTTGGAAGTGTGGCAACAAAATTTGCTATACTTTGAAAATCGCCCAAGTCAAGTTGATTGATTGAATAATTTTTGGTCTTGTCAAATTCCGGAAAATTAGTTATAGCCAATTTTGTCTTTTCGATATTTCGGCAAGCCATAATGACTCGAAAATCTAAATCAAGGAGATATTTCGTTGTCCACAATCCCCAATCCACTATTTGCTCCAGTAACTATTATGGTTTTCATTTTTAGTTCATTTTTAATTTATGCATAATATGGGTAAAAAGTAACAAAACTCCATAATGTCAAAGTACCAACAATAATTTGCGCAGTTTAAAAAAGTGTTAGAACCCTTTTTTACTTAATATATTTAAAAATGTAAAAACCAGCTGTACTTACAATTCCAGTCAAAAAAGACCCCCACAAGATATCAATAAAAACAATATTGAGCGGCCAACCTTTTAAGGTGGCAAGATTGGTCAAATCATAGGTTGCATACGTAAAAAAGCCAAACAGTGCCCCCAAAAGAATAGCGGAAGTCACTGAGTTTTTTTCTACCGAAGGCAATATTGCAAAAATAAAAACACCTAAGATGAAAAGGATATAAAAAATAAACGCTGCCGTCCAATTCACTTGCTCGCTTAAAAAATCGCCCAAA
>JANMZR010000045.1:0-3853 GCA_031383555.1 Cytophagaceae bacterium
TTGTTTTTGGCCATTTCATAGATGGTTGTCATTGGCTCATCTTTAATATATTCGGGCTTAACTTTTGGGTTATCTCTAGGGTCAACTTTTGCAAAAATCAAATCTTTACGCATTTTCACTGGCGAGTCGGCCTCAGAAGCCCAAGCCAATGAGGCTGGGTGGCCAAAGAAATCACCTTTTTCAACATGGGAAATAAAACCTGAGCCCATCCAATCGCCTTGGTTGTCGCCATAAAAAAACTCACCATCTACCATGCCTATTCCGCATGGTGAGCGGTGGCCGGCTGCGAATTTTTCCACGGTTCCGTCTTCTGTTATGCGCATTGTCCAACCTCGAGAAGGCACAAACGACTTGCCAGCCCACCAATCCGAGGAGCCAAAACCTACATTACCTGTTACGTAAAAGGCTCCATCTGGCCCAACTTTTGGCCCAAAGCTGTACTCATGGTAATGACCAGAAATTGGCCATGAAGCAATCGTTATATATTGGTCGGCCTTTCCATCACCATCTGAGTCTACTAATTTGGTGAGCTCACCCCTTTGAGCACAATAAAGTTGATCGTTTTTTAAAGCCAAGCCCAAAATTTCATGCAATCCAGTGGCAAACTTTCGGAAATTTGGGGTACCAGAGCTAGGGTTTTCGATAATAAAAACATCGCCACGGCGAGTAGAAGCCGCTAAATCGCCATTGGGCAAAGTTACCAAACCTCCTACTTCCAAAACGATACCTTCAGGAATGGCTATTTTAGCGATTTTATAATAATCATTTTCAGTTGGACCTTTTTGAGCAATTCCTACTGAAATACTGATGAACACTAAAATAATACTTGATATTTTTTTACTAAATATTTTCATTTTATTAATTTTTTAAATATGTTTTGCAAAATAAATTTTACCAAAGAATTGAATAAGTGATGTCTGAATCCAAACTTTTCACCAAAGTAATATTCCCATCTATTGTCTCGATTTTGGCGCCATCTACTTTTACAAAATAAGCCTCATCAATTTGGTAGGTGCTTTCATTTATTTTTTCAATATTTTTGCCTGTTGCTATTTTAAAACTGAGTGCTATTGGGTTTGCCGATTTATTTTTGATAATTCTGGTAAAAAACTTACTATTTGCGATTACTATTTGGTCTATTATTTCGGAATTGAATACTTTATACTTAAAAGTAGGTAATTCGTTTTGGTCCAAACTATAGCCCAAAGTTTTGAAATTAGCAGGAATAGTAGCTGTTTGCGAATAAACTGGAGGAATATTATCTAAGGTTAAAACCAGACCTCTTGGGCGTGAAGAGCCATCGCCACGGTTGTCCCACATGGGCGAGGTATCTAAAAATTCACCTTTCCAGATTTGTGCAAGCGCTCCATTGTCAAGGTCATAAGTATAGTGTAACTTATCTGGATGTCCCACATTTACCCCATGTGTTATCCGTTTTAGTTTTTTGCCGTCCTTATTTATGTCTGAAAAAGAACGTAAAATTATAGGTTGTTTTGCATCTAAAAGTATGGGGTCATTGGGTGCGCCTGCTAAAACGGATCCTAAAGTGTGCAATGGAACCTCTCTAAAGTTTGGCCCGGCAATCCAAACAGCCATAATTGGCTGCATCCAGCCATCGGTTTTGTAGACTGTAATTTCCATTGGCACTTCACCTGCTGGCAAATCTACATCAACTTTACGTTTATCGTTTGTGAAAGTCCACTCGTCTGGAAGCACCTCTTTTCCATTTATTTTAACATAATATTTACCCCCTAACTGAAAGGTAATCAAGTGCTTACCCGCTTCTGGAATTACCAATTTTGATTTATAAATCACAGCAAAATCATTTGGCTGAGTACTTGCCTCCCATGTGAACTTCTCCAATTTTGCAACTTTATCAGGTCTTTTTGTGATAAAATCTTTCGGCTCTTTAAAAGCACCATAATAGGCCATGTATTCAATATCTTTTGTAAAGGCTGGTTTACCTGATAAGTTTGAAATGGACATATTCCTAAAAGCAACTTTTCCATGATCACCTTGAATCATAATTGGGCCTAGCGCAACTTCTGTCTCTGAAATTGGGCCACCAGTTGGGCCCGTCATTTCCACATTTTCTTGAATAATTACACCATTCATTTTGGCTAAAAGTACTTTGGCATTGGCTATTTTTTTGCCCGTTGCGTCAAACTTTGGTGCACGAAATTGGATTTCCATATGCTGCCAAAGGCCAGGAGAAAGGCAGGCATTAATACGGGGTGCATGCCCCTCCCAAAGGTATTCTTGCATTTTATCATTTGCATCTTTGATAAATCGGCGGCGCTTATAAATTCCGCCACAATCACCTGTATGCGGATTTATGACTCCCCAGCTATCCATTAATTGCACTTCATAACGACCTTGAAGATAAAAGCCAGAATTAGAGTGCTTTGCCATCATAAAATCAAAAGAAATATCGGCATCACCATGCTCCAAAATCGATTCCAAATTAGCATTATTGCCTTTTTCGGGCTGGTTTACCATCACCCCTGTTCCAGGCTCAGTACTTATTGATTCTTCAACATTTATGTCAGCTTTTACCGATTTTACAATTGACCAATTGGTTTTTCCTGAGTTTTTCCAAAAGCTCATATTTGTCATATCTACTTTTTGGGCAAAATTGAAAAGTGGAATTAAAATAAAAATTCCAAGATAGTATTTACGCATTCTTATTAGTTTATGGATAAAATTATTATGTTTTTTAGACCTTAAATTTAGCAATAAAACACTATATTACTATACTGATATTTTTAATTTATTGTGAAGGCAGCATTCCAAAATAAAGTAGAAAAATAAAAATGCAATAAATAAAATCTTAAAATAATTATCTTTTTTAATATATTTTGGTAATTATTTAGCAAAAAAGTACAAATTGAATTAATTTTGCGCTTTCAAAAATTTCTCTGAAAATATATAATATATAATGTCTTCAAAAAAAATTCAATCAGCCTTAATTTCAGTTTTTTATAAAGATGGTCTTGAACCAATCGTTAAGCTTTTGCATAAAAACGAGGTAAAAATTTATTCAACTGGTGGAACTCAAAACTTTATAGAAGAATTGGGAATACCTGTTATAGCTGTTGAAGATTTGACCAAATATCCTTCTATTTTTGGTGGGCGAGTAAAAACATTGCACCCAAAAGTATTCGGTGGCATTTTGTATCGTCGTGAAAATGAGGACGATGTAAAAACTGCAGCAGAATATGATATTCCAGCTATTGATTTAGTTATTGTAGATTTGTACCCTTTTGCCGAAACAGTGAAATTAGGAGCTTCGGAAGAGGATATTATTGAAAAAATAGATATTGGCGGTATTTCATTGATTAGAGGTGCATGTAAAAACTTTAATGATGTGCTGATAGTCTCCTCTCGTGAGCAATATGTAGAGGTATTAAGTATTTTGGAAAATAAAGATTGTGGAACGGAACTGGCTGATCGTAAGCTATTTGCCGCAAAAGGTTTTCGAGTAACCTCAGCATACGACACTGCAATTTTTGATTATTTTAACGGTGGCCTAACCGATTCGTCGGACAGCACCGGAGGCGGAACAAATAAAGTTGATAAGATAATTCAAAACTCAGTTTTAGGGGGAAAAGGGAATAATTTACGTTATGGCGAAAACCCACATCAGTCTGGTACATTCTTCGGTGATTTAGACGCACTTTTCGATAAATTACATGGTAAGGAGCTCAGCTATAACAACTTAGTGGATGTGGATGCCTGCATTTCGCTTTTGGACGAATTTAATGAAACCGCTTTTGTGATTATCAAACATATGAACGCTTGCGGTGTGGCCACAGGCAAGACAGTTAAAAAAGCTTTCAAATAAGCTTCTTTA
>JANMZR010000097.1:0-23710 GCA_031383555.1 Cytophagaceae bacterium
CCAAAATCAAGTGGTCAACAATCAATTTTGGAATCCGACGAACGCCAGCCCAATATGAAACCCGACATTGTTAATAAAATAGACGAAAAATTGGGTTTAGAATTTATTACAGAGCGAGAAAGAGAACTTAATTTATCTGAATATTTGGAGGGCTATCCACTTGAATTTAGCCCAATAGATTTACTAGATTATATTTATGCGGTGTTGCATTCGCCCAATTACCGTGAAAAATACAAAGAGTTTTTGAAAATCGATTTCCCTAGAGTACCCTATCCTAAAAATCCATATCAATTTTGGCAGTTGGTAAGTGTAGGTAGTAAAATTAGAAAAATTCATTTACTTGAAAGCCCAAAAGTGGAGCAATTTATAACTCAATATCCTGTAGATGGGAATAACATAGTTACAAAACCTAAGTACGAAAACAGTAAAGTTTTTATAAACGAAAGCCAATACTTTGATAATGTGCCTGAAATAGCTTGGAATTTCTACATAGGAGGCTACCAGCCCGCTCAAAAATGGCTAAAAGATAGAAAGGAGCGCACACTTGAATTTGAGGATATACAGCACTATCAGAAAATAATTGTTGCACTAACCGAAACCAGCCGTTTGATGGTGGAGGTTGATTTAATTGATTTGTAAACTAAATAATTAAACACAAATAATGATTGACAAAAACCTGTTCTTTAATCAATATCAGCTTAATTATTTTAATTACAAACAAAATTCACTTGAAATTTTGCTAAAGAAAAAACCGCCAGCAAAATTAAAGCATCAAATTTTTGGATTCGATGAGGAAGAATATAAACTATCAATTCAATGTGATATTCGCCAAACTTATTTTCAAGCATTAGAAACTGTTTTTGAATTATTTTTTGTTTTAAGTCCTGACATTAATGGAATATTTAGTGAAGAGATTATTGAAAAGCTTTCAACCTCTGGTTTTTCTTATGATAAAATAAAATCAATTTATGAAAATGAAAAATACTTAGATTATTTGAACAATACAGTACATTATCCTGATAAAACGAAAAGTAAAGTTGGCGAATTTATTTTTTATTTTGGAATTTATAAATTTGAGAAATACGAGCCATTGATTCCTGAAAGCATAAATGCAATAAAATTTGCTTTAAGGTGTTTGGCTGAAGAATTTCAGGATAGGCGAGAGTATAATTGTTATAAACATGGATTAAGAATTATTCCAGCATTAAAAAATATTTCCTTTCATGACCCGGCATCTTGGGAGAACATACTTGGAGAAAATGTAAAATTTAATCTTAATAATTCAATGTCTTTTTATTCTTATGATAAAAAAACAAATATAACAGAATGGATTACAAAAAAATTTGATACCAATAGAGATATTAGAATGACCAAACTATGTTCTAATTTAATATGGAATATGATAAAAAGTAAGGCGGTAGCTTTCAATAGAGGTAAGCATAAACCTGATGCAAAAATTGAGGTAATGTTTTTTGGTATCGACGAAATAAAAAAGGCCATGAAAAGAAATCACAATTTTAGCGAATTTATTGTAGAATATAAGTAGCATGATTAAACTTTGAAAAAAAGCCGCTAATTAATGAGCGGCTTTTTTAGTATGTGGTTTTTGAATAACTAGTCTAATATCAAATTGCTTTTTAATCTGACACCAGTAAAATTATATTCTCATTAATTATTGAAAGTGTATTTGTGTATCAAATTGTGTATCAAATTTATTCAACCTAAATTTACAAAAATAAAAAAGCCTCACAATCCATTGATTATGAGGCTTTTATGAAGTGGAGAATATCGGATTCGAACCGATGACCCCTTGCCTGCCAGGCAAGTACTCTAGCCAACTGAGCTAATCCCCCTTTTCTTTAGTTTTTTAGATTTTAGATTTCAAATTTTTGAATCTAATTTCTAATTTAAGAATGCAAAGATGCTTGATTTTTTTCAAAAAACAAAAGGGCGTGTTGCTTTTGCAAAGGCTTTTTTCCAATAATCTGTAAAAACGTTATCTTCCCGAACACCTTTGCTGGTTGTTGAATGGATAAATAATATTTTTTCAGGATAATTCACCTCTGTGACTAAACCAACATGGCTAATTCTGTTTTGGCTTGAGGTGTTAAAAAACACTAAATCCCCTTTTTGAACTTGACCCAAATCAATTTCAATACCCACCTCAGCTTGTTGATAAGAAATTCTAGGAATAGTCAAACCCATGTTTTGACATACTTTAAAAATCAAACCAGAGCAGTCCATTCCAGCATCTGTAGTGCCTCCTGATTTGTAAGGAACGCCAGTAAATGTGCGTGCCATAGATATCAATTCACTTGTTTGGATGCTATTTTTTTTAGTGATGAGTTTTTCAATATCCTTTTCAGTTTTGTGGGTATGGGTATTTGAAGAAGATTTATTGGAACGAAATATTTTACATGAACTAATTGAAAATGAAAAAGTTATCAACCAAAATAATATTCTAAAATGTTGAAATAAAAAGCCTTTATGTCTTATACTATTCATAATTTATCATTTTTTATTCATCATTCCTCAAACCGTTTTCATTGTCAGCGCAATTCTCTTTCTAGCAATGTCAACCTCCACAACTTTCACTTTCACATGCTGATGTAATTTTACAGCTTCATTCGGGTCGGTAATATATTTGTTTGACATTTGCGAGATATGCACCAAACCGTCCTGCTTTACACCAATGTCAACAAAAGCACCAAAGGCCGTAATATTGGTTATAATGCCAGGCAATAACATTCCTTCATGCAAATCATCAATTTTTTTAACTGTACTATCAAATTCAAAAACTGTAAGCTTCTCCCTTGGATCGAGGCCCGGTTTTTCCAATTCCTTCAAAATATCTTGCAAAGTATGTATACCCTTTTCGGCTGTAACATATTTTTGCGCTATAATTTGCTTTCTCAACGCCTCATTACTCATCAAATCTTGAATAGTACAACGCAAATCTGATGCCATTTTTTCAACAATATCATAACTTTCGGGGTGTACAGCCGAATTATCTAGCATATTTTTTCCACCTGCAATTCTCAAAAATCCTGCACATTGTTCAAACGCTTTTTCACCTAACCGTGGCACTTTTTTTAATTGAGTTCTTGAAATAAAATTCCCATTTTCCTTTCTGAAATCTACAATATTTTGGGCGATAACAGGACCTAATCCAGACACATAAGCCAAAATATGTTTACTTGCTGTATTCAGGTTTACCCCTACCTTATTAACTGAGCTAATCACCACGTTATCAAGCATATCACGCAAAAGCTTTTGGTCTACATCGTGTTGGTACAGCCCTACCCCTATCGATTTTGGGTCAATTTTCACCAATTCAGCCAATGGATCCATCAGTCGGCGACCAATTGAAACCGCCCCACGAACCGTTACATCATGATTTGGAAACTCCTCACGAGCTACTGGCGAAGCCGAATAAATGGATGCCCCTTGCTCAGAAACCATATAAATTGGAACGTTTTCTATCCGAAGGTCTTTAACAAATGCTTCAGTTTCACGACCAGCAGTTGCATTACCAATTGCAATCGCTTCAATTTTATGTTTTTTACAAATTTCCCAAATAATCTCCCCTGCTTTTATTAGCTCATTATTGCCATTATGTGGGTAAATCACCGTTTCAGCAACTAAATTGCCGTTGGTATTTAGCACAACAGTTTTGCAACCTGTCCGAAAACCAGGATCAATCGCCAAAACCATTTTCTGACCTAATGGTGATGATAACAATAGCTGCCTTAGGTTTTCTGAAAAAATTCTAATTGCCTCAATGTCTGCTTTTTCTTTAGAGTTTTTAAAAAACTCCGTCTCCAAACTAGGCTTCATCAATCGGCTATAGGAGTCGTCCAATGCTTCTTTTACATATTTTTTTGGCTCAGGTAGGCCTTTCAAAAAGATAAATTCAAGTGCATTTATGGCCTGAGATTCTTCAGGATAAATACTAAGGCTTAAAATATTTTCATCTTCACCTCTTCGTATTGCCAATAGTCGATGTGAGGGTATTTTGGAAAGTTGCTCCGAAAACTGAAAATAGTCTAAATATTTTTGACCCTCAGTTTCCTTGTTTTTCTTTTTTTTTGAATAAATCCAAGCATTTCTCTCAAAAACTTTACGCACGGAGGCACGGGCACGATCGTCTTCATTGATCCATTCGGCGATAATATCTTTAGCACCATCAATGGCTTCTTTTGTTGTAAGTACCTGTTCATTAATATATTGCCTTGCTATTTCAATGACTCCAGGTTGCTTTTGCTCGAAAATAATTTTAGCCAAAGGCTCCAAACCTTTCTCAATGGCAACTGTAGCTTTGGTTTTCCGTTTTGGTTTGTAGGGCAAATATAAATCTTCCAAGAGGTTCAAATCAAAGCAATTTTTAAGCTTTTTCAAAAGCTCATCGGTCATTTTCCCTTGCTCTTTAATTGATGAAATTATGACCTCTTTTCGCTTTTCAATTTCTTTAAATTTTACGGAAAGTAGTCTAATATCTTCCACATGCACCTCATCAAGCCCTCCAGAAGCCTCTTTTCGATACCTTGAAATAAATGGCACCGTTGCTCCTTCATCTAGTAATTTTACAACTGCCTCAACTTGATTACGCCTAATACCCGAATATTGTGCTACTAAATCAACTATATACATTCAATTATTTTTGTTTTTGAAAATTTTTAATACACCTTAATAATATCCATCTCCTCCAAATAAACTATATACGTTTCTATTTTTGGAAATGACATTTCTCTCAATAAATCACAATAAATTTTTATTTGCTGGCGGTGTTCTTTTCGTTCAACTCCCGATTTATAATCAATTATCACAGTCTTGTTTTTGAAAAAATTAACTCGGTCTGGTCGTTGTGTTTTACCTGATGGTAGTAAAATATCCATCTCATTTTTATATTTTACTCCCTCCACAAAACAGTCAGCTATTAAAGGCAAATTAACTAAAGTAGTTAACTGAGCAGTTAAAAAACCTATTTCACTTTCAGAAATTAAACCACTATTAAAGCCTTGATTTACAGCCCATTCAATGTCATCTATTGTGCCTAGTTTTGATAATACTTCATGTATTTGATTACCCTTTTCTCTGTTTTGATCATCATAAGGATATGAAATCTCGCCTTTTGAGGAGATAGATTTCTTGTTTTCTAGATTAAAATAGGAAGCAGGAATTTTGGTTTGAAATACAATTTTTGATTCATTAAATGCCTGATTTTTAATGCCAGTACTTAAAACATAATTAAAAGATTCATCCACAAAAACAACTTTATCTTTCAAAAAATAGTAAAATAAATTTCCTATATTTTGAATGCTAGCTTCATTTTCTGGCTTAGCATCTTTTTTAACATGTTGAGGGTCAATTGGTTTTATTGTATGCCTTGTTAAAATGTATAAACGTTGTTCGGCTCGGGTCAATGCCACATAGAGCAAATTAATAGCTTCTAAAAAGTATAATTCTTCCTCTATATCATATTGAGTATGTATTTCAGTTTTTTTCAATTGGCTCGATGCATTTAAACTTGCAATTGGCAAGTCATTTAACAATTCTTTATCTGTCAATTCATGATAATTTACTTCATCTAAATGCACCCAAACCTGATCATAGTATTTAATTTTAAGCCCCCAGGTGGCCTCTGGTATAATCACAATTGGGTATTGAAGGCCTTTTGCTTTATGAATTGTAGTTATTGTAATTGAATTAGACTGGGATGGTGAAATAGAAATTTTCGACTTATTTTCATTCCAAAAGTTGAGAAATTCTAGAATATTATCAGTTTTGGTGCTTTTAAATTTAATTATTTCATCTAAAAAAGCATACAAATACTCTTGCTCAGCCTTATTTTCCAATAATTTGAATGAAAATATTAAATATTCCGCCAGTTCATAAAGAGATGAATTTTGAACAATTTGTGGTGAAGCGTCAAAACCAAAGGAATTAAAATATTCCAATATTTGAGTAACCGACTCATTTTCAACAAGTTGATTTATTTCTCCTTCATTATTTGGAATGGCCGAATTAAGTATAAATTTATGAAAATGAACAATGGCTTGGTATCTGATTAACTGATTACTACTGGCCACTATTTCAACGATATCCATCAAAAAATTCAAATTATTTGAAAACGATAACAAAATAGAATCGGCAGATATGATTGGTATATTATTGTTATTAAGATAGTTAGCTAATATTTTGGCCACATCATTTTTACGACAAAGTATGGCTATATCCTTATATTCAAAGCCGTCATCAATACTTTTATTTATTATTTCTATAATTTTAGGGTCTTCAATTATTGATTTATTCTTTACAAAATTAGGTTCATCTTCATTAGTTTCTGACTCAGATTCAGATAGTTGAAAATTATCTTCAAGTAATTTTTCAGCTTCAATATTTTTAAAAATAATCTCAATATGAGCCCCAGAGGGTACCTTTTCTGGTTTTGTCTGGCTAAAAGTTTCATTAAAAGTTTTACCTAATAGTTTAAATTCACGCAGGAATGGCTCGTGATTTTTAATAAACATAAACAAATCGTTATTAAAATCTATAATTTCTGAAAAACTACGGTAGTTTATACTCAGGTTCTTAGGAATTAAATGTGGCCCAATCGCCAAAATATGGTCAACTAAAAAGGAATCGGGGTTTAAATCAGCCGATAAAGCCTCTAAATTTCTATTGTACAAATTAATAATTTGACTCATATCGCCTCCTCGAAAGCGATAAATAGCCTGTTTTGGATCACCAACTACCAAGCATTCAAGGCCTTGCGTTAAAGAATTAGAAAATAGTGGAAGAAAATTTTGGAATTGGATTGGGGAAGTATCTTGAAACTCGTCAATCATTATATGGTTGAATTTTTCGCCAATTCGCTCATAAATATAGGGTACTGGCTCATTGGCCACCACATTTAGGATTGCTTTATTAAACTCTGAAATGTGCACAATGCCATTTTCAGCCTTCAAGTTTTCAATTTCAAATTTGAATTGACGTAAAAGTGAAAGCTTAAAAAGATTTTTAGAGATTGCTTTCAGTAAGATATATTTTGAATTTTCAACTTCAACTATTTCTTCATATTTGACAAGAATTGCCAATAGCTCAGTTTTGATAGCGTCAATAAATTCAGCTTTAGGAGATTTTGCTTTATACCAAACATCATCATTTTTTGCTTTTTGAACATAAGAATTAAATTTATCGAATAGGTTTACTCTATTTGCTCTTTTTTCAAAACTAGCCAATATTCCTTTTCCTGTTTGGAAAAAATCAGAGTTTACTAAACCTTTATTATAACAAATTAATTTGAAGTTATTAGCCAGTTCAATTAATCCTAATTCAGAATTTTCCAAATAATCAAAAATTTGATTAGAAATCACTCTTAGCGACTCTAAAGGAAGATCCTGAATTTTATCTAAATACTTTATTTTTGAGTCAGAAAATAGGCTTTTTGCAAAGTCGGCAAAGGATTTTGGCAAGTTATTCCACGATTTCCCTTCATCGGCTAATTGATTTACATAATTAATAATAGCTTCAGAAAGTGTTTCTTCGGTATCGCTACCTACTTTCGAAATAAAGCTTTCGGTTGCAGGAAGTAATATTTCGTTGGCATCTAAAATAACCTCAATTTGATTATTATAACCCAATTGCATAGCAAAACCTGAAATTATTTTTTGAATAAAACTATCGATTGTACTTACCGAAAAATCAGAATAATGGTGAATTATAGTGTAAAAAGCTGCATTAGACCTTGCCTTAATCAATTCTAAGTCAATTTCTGTTGGCAGTTCCTTCAACAAAGTTTCAATTAATAAACTTCGTTTGTCAGCATTTTTAGGTTCAATTATATTTTCATTAGAAAGTAGCTCTAGATATTCTAAGATTCTGATTTTCATTTCATTAGCAGCATCATTTGTAAACGTTACCGCTAATATTTTACGAAAATAGAATGGGTCATTCGAAACAATAACCAATCTTATATATTCAATAGCCAAAGTGAAAGTTTTGCCCGACCCAGCCGAAGATGAATATACTTTGAATAAATTGGTTGAATTCATACAGTAAAATAAATAAAAAAAGCAGGTAAAAACCTGCTAAAAATCACTTTTCCAAAAAATATTTTCTTAAAAATTAAACCTGGCACCAACGCCAGACTGGATATGCATAAAAATTGGAGATGGTAACATTTCAACATACGTACCTGCTTCCAAGAAAATAGACAAGGGCGAATCGGTCATAAAAAACTCTAATCCTGCCAATGCATTGCCACCAATTGATAGTGTGGCTACCCCTTGAGCCAACTTCTGGTCTTTTGGAAAATATTTACGGTTATTAAATTGGGCGCCAATTCCATAGTAATATTTGGCCCTTTCCCTTTTGAAAAGGTTGCCGTGCCATAAATAATTCATATTTACAGCCAAACCTACGCTATTATAAGTGCCTTTTCTGTAACCTCTATCTTGACCCCAAAGGCCACCGTAGGTACCAATATTTATCTCAAAAGCCCTTTCATCGAAATATTTTCGAATGTTTAAACCAGCAGGTTCGCCTAATTTAGCTCCAATTCCCCAATTTTTTTCTTGGGCGAACGTTGCAGATGAAATCAAAAATACTAATATAAATAGAAATGATGCTTTTCTCATATTTTAATAGTTTTATACCAAAAGATTAACGACAAATTACGCAATAAAAGTTTGTAACAGGGAAATTAATCTTTCATTTTCTGAGGTTGAGCCCACTGTAATTCTTAAACAGTCTTCACAATTTACTTCAGCAGATCTGTTTCGTACAATTACTTTATAATCAATCAAATAACTGAATATTTCTTTTGATTTTTCAAATTTCACTAAAATATAATTTGTGTCGGAGGGGAATATTTTAGTAACTAAATTAAGTTTTTCTAAATTTTTAATCAGTATCTCCTTATTGTTTTTCAATTTTTCAACAAATTCAAACTTTTTTTCAGCATTATCCAATGCTTCAATAGCCTGATTTTGAGTGATTTGATTGATATTATAGGGCGGCTTTATTTTATTTAGCACCTCAATTATTTCAGCTGATGCAAAAGCCATACCTAGTCTTAATGCGGCCATACCCCATGCTTTTGAGAAGGTTTTAAGTATTACTAAATTGGGAAATTCGGCTAATCTGGAAGTATAATCACCTTCAGGAGCAAAATCGGCATAGGCTTGGTCTAAAATAACTAGACCAATGAAATTTTTGATTATTGTATCAATTGCCTTTGATTGAATCAAATTTCCAGTTGGATTATTGGGTGAGCAGATGAAAATAAGTTTTGTGTTTTCATCAATTGACCTTAAAATATTTTCTGTATCTAATTGGAAATCAATGGTTAGCGGTACATTTCGCATTTCTATTTCGTTCAATGTTGCCGACACTTTATACATACCGTAAGTGGGAGGTAGTAATATTACATTGTCAATATTTGGCCTACAAAAAGCTCGAAAAAGTAAATCAATTGGTTCATCTGAGCCGTTTCCTAGAAAAATATTTTCTGATTTTACCCCAAAAATAGGCTCCATTTTATGCTTCAAATCCAATTGCATTGGATCGGGATATCTTGAAAAATCATTAGAAGTTACCGAACCCAAAGAGTTTTCGTTGGCATCTAAAAATACGCCTTCCTTACCCGAATATTCATCACGTGCCGATGAATAGGGCTTCATGGTGAGGATATGAGGGCGAATAAGCGTGTTAAGGGAAAACATTTTTTATTTTTTTAAATGCCACAAGTTGCACTCGGGGCTATGTTAGTTTGACCACTTTGTGGTCTTACCTAAATATTTTTATTAGAAATCGTTTCCAAAACCTTTGAGGTCTTTCTAGAAATTATTTCAACCTAATACTCACAGCATTTTTATGAGCCATAAGCTCCTCAGCTTCAGCCATTTGCTCAACTATTTGGCCAATATTTTTTATACCTTCGTTAGTGATGTGTTGAACAGTTATTTTTTTTACAAAACTATCTACTGATACACCTGAATAGGCACGTGCATATCCATTGGTTGGCAATGTATGATTGGTACCAGAAGCATAGTCACCGGCGGCTTCTGGCGTGAAATTTCCCAAAAATATGGAACCTGCATTGGTTATTTTTGCTTCAATCTCTTCGAAATTTTCACAGGCTAAAATCAAATGCTCTGCCGCATATTCATTTAATAATTCAACTGCTTCCTCAACATTTTTCACCAAAATAAACCTGCTATTTTCAAGAGTTTGTTTTATAATTTCTTTCCTAGGCAAAAGCTCAGCTTGAATCTCAATTTCTTTTATAACAGCCTCAATTACAGCTTCTTCAGTACTAACCAGCAAAACTTGGCTATCAATTCCGTGCTCGGCTTGGCTCAATAAATCTGCGGCTACATAGGCAGGCACACACGAATTATCGGCAAAAACGGCAACTTCAGACGGCCCAGCAGGCATGTCAATTGCTGTTCCCTCTCTATTTACTAACATTTTGGCGGCTGTTACATACTGATTTCCCGGCCCAAATATTTTGTACACTTTTGGCACTGTTGCAGTTCCATAGGCCATTGCTCCAATGGCTTGCGCACCCCCAATTCTAAATATTTTTGTAATACCACAAAGTTTTGCAGCAAATAATATAGCAGGATGATCAGAAGGTGTACATAACACAACTTCCTTACAACCAGCTATTTGTGCAGGAATACCCAACATTAATGCTGTAGAAAACAAAGGTGCTGTACCTCCAGGGATATACAAACCAACTTTATCAATCCCAACGGATTTACGCCAGCAGGTAACGCCATTCATGGTTTTAATTTTTACTGGAATGGAAACCTGAGCCTGATGAAATTTGTAAATATTTTTATAAGCTGCTTTAATTGCTTTTTTCAATTCATCTGAAAGCTTCAATTCAGCAGATTCAATTGCTTGAATTGGCATTTCCAAATCATTCAACATGATATTATCAAATGCCAAAGCGTACTCTCTTAAAGCTTCATCCCCTCTTTTTTTTACATTTTGCAAAATTGGCAATACTTTTTTTTCTATCTCATAAATATCCTTTACTGGCCTGATAATCAACTCATTCCAATCTGATTTTAATGGGTACTGTGTAATTTGCATATTTAAATCGATATATCCCACGAATTTGATAGGGGACTAATATTGTTAAACTCCTTCGGATTAAAATCTATTTTTCAATAAATCATTTTCTCAATCGGCATCACCAAAATACCTTCGGCACCAGCCGCTCTTAGTTTTTCAATATTTTGCCAAAAATCATTTTCTGTAATAACTGAATGCATTGAGCTCCAACCTTCGGTAGCCAAAGGCAAAACAGATGGAGCTTTCATCCCTGGCAAAAGAGCCGAAATAGCCAAAATATTTTCGTTTTTAGTATTTAGTACAACATATTTTGAGTTTTTGGCACGTTGTACCGCATCAATTCTGAAAGTCAAAAGATCCAAAATAGCCTGTTTTTCAACTGACAAATTTTTACTCCCAATCAAAACTGCTTCAGATTGGAAAACGGTTTCCACTTCTTTCAATCCATTGCTCAAAAGTGTGCCTCCTGTGCTCACAATATCGCAAATTGCCTCTGCTAAACCGATGCTTGGTGCAATTTCAACAGAGCCTGAAATCTCATGAATATCAGCTTTTATTCCTTTGCTATTCAGGTAGTTACCTAAAATATTTGGGTAGGAAGTCGCAATGTTTTTGCCTTCCAAATCAGTAATTCCATTGTATTTTTCACCACGAGGAATAGCCAGCGAAAGTCGACATTTTGAAAAGCCCAGAAGCTTCACTTCATCCACTTTTTTTGCAGATTCAACCATTACATTTTGCCCAATTACGCCTAAATCAGCAACGCCATCTTCTACATAGCCTGGAATATCGTCGTCACGAAGAAATAGAAATTCAATAGGAAAATTACTCGAAACAGACTTTAACTTACCTGTTCCATTTTCAAATTTGATACCACAAGCTTTGAAGAGGGCTAACGAATCTTCACTCAATCGGCCATTTTTTTGGACAGCCATTCTTAATATTATATCGCTCAAAGTAAAATTATTATTGCCATAAAGGCAGAAATAAAAAATAGAAAAATTTATAATTCTTAGACAAAATTAATCCAAAATAAGGATTATTCGCTCTTTAGGTAGAAAATAGAGATAGATAGAATTTTTATTGAAATAATTATATAATTATTTGGATAATAATTTCATAACAGCCTCGTCGCCTTGCAATGCATTGGAAGGAATCGGATATTTTTCATTGAAAACTGACAATTGTTTTGCCGTTAAAACCGAATTTACAAATTCATCAACCAAACCCAAACGTTGTACTTTTTTTAGATTCAATTTCAAGTGTTTAGCCAAAAAAGAATAAGTAGCCAACCGCTTATTTGGTCCATAATCATGTTTTTCATCTGCTAGGTGTACATTTTCAATATTTTTTTCTGAATTAAAATAACTATAAATATTTTTGATATATGGATATTCAAAGGTAGGGTTATTCCTTGTCCAGTCACCGCCATCAGATACCAAAAGCATTGGTTTTGGGGCAAATGAAGCAGCAATTTCGAGATTTGATGTTTGAAAATTGCTTGATTTATGTACCGGCATACCCGATTCGCAGGTACAGCCTCCAAAAAAATGACCTGAAACCATTACTACAGGCACAGAAACAGCAATTCTTGAATCCAACGCTGCCAACATAAATGTTTGAGTGCCACCCCCTGATTCGCCTGTGATAGCTAATCGATTTTTATCAATATTTTTTAAGGTTTCCAAAAAATCAAGAGAAGCTAAGCTATTGTAGGTCTGTATTTTAAAGGCTTTTTCCATATGATGAGTACACTGCTTAGAGTCACCATAACCAACCATATCGTATGCAAAAACATAAGCACCCATTCGTGCTAATGTAGCGCAGCGTTGTTGTGTATATTCCATAAATCGGGGGTCGCCATCCCAATGGCCATGTGGGCAAAGTATCCCTGGTATTTTACCTTTTATTTTCAATGGAGAATATAAATTGCCTGTTACATAAATTCCTTCCAAACTCTGAAATGAAACATTTTCAACTGCATAACCACTTAACTCTAGCCGGCTATGAATAAATATCTTATTGGCTTTTTTCCTGTTTTTAAGATCAAGTTCGGCGCCTGCAATTATTTGATTACGAATTTGCTCAGCTCTCTTTTGCCAAGAAATTTTATCAGAATAGGTAACTGCAAAATCCTTATGAATTTTAACAGCCTCATCCTCAGTATAATAGGCAGCTTGGCATAAATTTGGCTTTAATGAATTTGGCTGAGACAAAACAATATTTCCAATTAATATAATTATTATTGAATGGGTAATTCGAAGAAGCATAATGAATAAATTTGTTATTTTTGTAGCATAAATATAGTTAATGATTTCAATACTTCTATCTTTTCTTAGGTCAAAAATTCCAGCAATTGTTTGGACAATAGTAATTTTTATTTCATGCACTTTGCCTAGCGAAGAAGCCGCCAAAATTGGCACTTTAAATGATAAAGCAAATCATATCTTAGCATTTGCTGGTTTTGTGTTTTTTTGGCTTTTCCACACCTCAATGACACGCTTAATTATATTGATTGGTGTATTTTATGGTATTTTAATTGAAATTTGGCAGTATTTTCTACCTGAAAGCTTCCATAGAGGGTTTGAGTGGATGGATACCGTTGCAGATGCCTTTGGATGTATATTTGGCTACATTATTTTTATCATTTTCATGTATTTTTCAAGAAAAATTACCTTAAATGGAAATCCAAAATAAGGATAGTTATTGGTCAATTTCTTCTAAATCAGTTGGTGAATTTAAGGACAAAGGAAGTAAATTCATAGGTTATGCGCTTCCTTTTGAAAAGGCTGAAAATCTAAAAAACCATTTGGATGAAATAAAGTCAATTCATTCAAAAGCTAGACATTTTTGTTTTGCTTATAAAATTGGAATTAGTAACGATAACTTTCGTACCAATGATGACGGCGAGCCATCAGGTTCAGCTGGAAAGCCTATTTTAAATGCCCTACTTTCCAAAAATCTTTCAGATGTCTTAATTATTGTGGTGCGCTATTTTGGTGGAACTCTTTTGGGTATTCCAGGGCTAATAAATTCCTATAAATCAGCAAGTTTGGAAGCTATTTCAAATGCTGAAATTATTGAAAAGTTTGTTTGCAAACAATTTATTTTGAAATATGATTTTGAAAAAACCAATGAAATCATGCGAATAGTAAAAGAGTTTAATTTGAAAATTTTGACACAAGATTACACTAATAAATATGAAATGAAAATTGAAATTCGTCAAAGTAATGTGGAGAAAGTTATATGTAAAATAGAGGAATTGAGGATTGAAGATTTAGAAATTTCAGAATTGTTGCCTTAGGGATCTTATTAAATAAATGAATTTACAAAAATATTTAAGAAAAAATGAAAGAAAATAATAGCTCAAACAAGTTAACTATTGTCCTATTTTTCATTTATTTGATTGCCTTGGTTTGGATTTTGCTATTTAAATTAGGAGTACAATTTTCTTATGTGGAAAATAGGACAGTAAACCTAATACCGTTTAACGATTTAATATCGAATGGCAAATTATATTTTTTTGGCGAAATAATTATGAACATTATAATTTTTGTGCCGCTTGGTATTTATGCAGGAATTTTATTCAAAAAATGGAATTTTGGAAAAAACCTCATGATTATTTTATTACTTAGTTTTTTTGTAGAGTTTATTCAATTTATATTTAAATTAGGCTCTTTTGATATCACTGATACAATTACTAATACCTTGGGAGGAATAATTGGATTATTGGTATTTATTGTTATTGAAAAAGTGTTTAAAAACAAAGCAAAAAAATTCATAAATATAATTGCAGTAATAGGTACCGGTCTAATGATTTTATTTTTAGTATTACTTAAAACAGACAACCTTTGGCTAAAATATCATTAAACTTTATGCCTTCACATAAATGGTATGAATCATTTCAATTCCATCAATTATATTCCCAGTTAATGTAGCCATTTCTGTACCTACTCCATCACTAAAAACACCATCTCGCTCATTGGTAGTATCCTGTAACCCTTTTTTCATATAAACACCTTGTTTATATATTTTATCGCACACAGCCTTTGGGAAAGCAATTTGGGTTGTTAATAACGATTTTCCTGAACTATTATAAATTTTTACATGTATATGTGGCGCACGGCCAATATACCAACCCGGAAACACTGTATTCCAAGCTACCACACCGTTTGCATTCGTATTTTGACGACCCCGCAGGAAGTGAGCTGAGGCGCTGTTGCCATATTCAGAATATTCTCCATCAGCAGCACAATGCCATATATCAACTATCGCATTCTTAATAATTTCACAACCATTATTGACATTTCTGATATAAATTTTTTGTGTGGTTGGCGTGCCTTTTCTATCAGAAACTATGTTCTGGGTAATGAAATCGGACGGATTTTTGGTTGGAAATGGCCCTGCCGTTTCCGAATTTGTGGCTACGCATGAACTTGGCGTAACTGTTGGATCAGCTAATATTGGATTCGAAGCATTTGGGTCAAAATCAGTTTTTGCTTTGTTACAGTCGGCCAATGTAGGCACTGCAGCAAGCATGCTGATTGAGCTTAAACTTTTCTTTAAAAAATCAACTCTTTTCATATTGAAATATTTAATTTGGAATACCTTTTCTAAAATACGATTAATGTTTTAATATTGTTGTTTAAAAATTAATTTTCATTGAAAAAAATAATAGTCAGCATTTTTTTATTTTTCATCTGCTTTTCTTGTAAAAAACAATTTCAGGAAAATGATGGAATGGTACTTATTCCAAAATCTGAAAATTTAGAAAGCTTTTGGATTGATAAAAATCTAGTTACTGTTTCCGATTTTAGAAAATTTATCCAAAAAACAAAATTTAAAGCTGAAGCTGAAAAGTTTGGAGACGCTGGTTTTTTTGACATAAAAACTGGCCTTTGGAGCCTTAAAAAAGGTGCGAATTGGGAGTATCCACTAGGTAAAGATTTCCCTAAAACTCCTGATAATCATCCAGTTACGCAAGTTTCATGGAATGATGCCGCTGCCTATTGCAAATGGGCAGGCAAAAGATTACCAACAAAAGATGAATATGAATTAGCAGCCAAAAACGGCGAAGATGAATATGATAAATTGTATTCCTGGGGCGAAATCGATGAAGAAAACGGCAAATACAAAGGCAATTTTTGGCAAGGCAGTTTCCCGCTCGTAAATACAGTCAAAGACGGCTTTCAATACACTTCACCAGTTGGATATTTTGGAAAAACAGAAATAGGAATGACTGATATGGGAGGCAATGTTTGGCAATGGTCTGCTGATTGGAGCACCGAAAAGCCAGAAGAGAAATTACAATTTGGTGGCTCCTATTTATGTGATAAAGCCGTTTGTCATGGTTATAAAATCGGGAATACAGCCTCTAGCACGCCTGAAACAAGCTTAATGCATGTTGGGTTTCGGGGAGTGAAAGAAGCTAAATAATTCTATTTCTAGTTATATGAAAAGGAAAAATTAGAATATTTAAATTCAATTATGATTATATTTACAAAAATTAAAAGAGCAGATTTTGGAATTATTAGAAAAAATATCGCTTTCTGAAAAACAAATTGAAATCATCGAAAACGGTGGCTTAGTTAGAGTTGATGCCAATTGGGATGAATTTATGGATTTTTTGGAAGAAACTGAATACAAAGCCGAATATATAAATGGTACAATAATAATTATGGGATTAGCAGCAGCTATTCATGAGTTTTTAACTTCTTGGTTAACAACTTTGTTAAATAATCATTTTAAAATGAATGGTTATTACGTTTTTGGGAGTAATCTTGGTGTAAAAACGTCAGATCAAAAAGGATTTTTTAACCCAGATATTACTGTAGTTAAAGGTAAACTCGAATTTTTCAATAAATCTTCAGCGATAATTCTCAATCCTTATTTAGTAGTTGAAGTACTTTCAGAGGGGACTTATTCTTATGATTTAAATGAGAAATTATTCAAATACCAAACAATTTCAAGTTTAAATGAGGTAATATTTATTGATAGATTTGAAAATAGAGTATTAAAATTTCAAAAAACTAATAACCCTAAAGTTTGGACAGAAACCATTTATGACGAAGAAAATCCTGAAATTCTTTTGGACACAATGGAAGTAAAATTAAAAGACATTTTCGATTCAATTGCGTTAATTACCGATTAAGAATAAAAACGCCCGAAACCAAAGCCCCGAGCGTCTCAAATCTAATTTCTATAACCCTTCGACTACGTTTAGGGTAAGTCTAAAATCTAGCATCTAAGCAGTAATCTCCACTTTCACTTTCATTCCTTTAATAGACGAACCTTCTAAACCTGCTTTAATTTTGGCAGCCATATCTTTTGGTACATCTACATACGAAACTCTATCTTGAATGTCGATATGGCCAATTGAAGCGCCTGGCACTTGGCATTCGCCAGCAATGGCTCCTACTATATTTGAGGGACTAATCCTGTCGTTTCTGCCCGTGTTAATGGCTAATTTCACCATACCTGCTTCTGATCCACGAGTGAATTCACGGCCAGATTCACGTTCAAATCTTGGCCTATCACCACCTGATGGGCCACGATTTGCACCATAACCACCACGGTCGCTTCCACCAGAGCGCTCTCTATCGCCAAAGCGTGAAGGAGCAGAACTTCTATCACCACCACGGTCACCAAATCGGCTTCCTCCTCTGTCACCACCACGGTCACCGAATCTAGAACCTCCTCTGTCACTACCACGGTCGCCAAATCTTGAACTTCCACGGTCATCACGTCGGCCACCTCTATCACCACCTCTATCATAACGGTCACCGCCACGGTCGCTTCCTTCTAAACTTTCGTCCCCAAATTCACTTTTGGCGACACCCATATTCATTTTCACCAAAGCAGATACTACTTGCTCTGTATTGAAACCTGCATGGTGCAAATTTTCCAAAACATCAGCGAAAAGCTCTAGTTCACCTGATTCAATTTCTGCTTTTACTCGCTCAATAAACATTCCTTTTTTCACGCCAACCACATCAGTAAACGAAGGAATCACACCTTTGTCAATCTTCACTTTGGTATAAGCCATAATATCACGCAAGCGATTACGCTCTGCACCTACTACAAAAGTAAATGCTTTACCCGACTTACCAGCACGACCAGTACGGCCTATTCGATGTACATAATATTCTTCGTCCAATGGGATATCAAAGTTGAAAACCGCATCCACATCATTCACGTCAATACCACGGGCAGCCACGTCAGTAGCTACTAATATAGTTGTAGTGCCTGCTTTGAATTTAGCCATTACATTAGAGCGTTGTTGCTGGCGTAGGTCACCATGAAGGCCTTCAGCAGCATAACCACGCAATTGCATATCTTCAACTACTTCGTCAACACGTTTTTTCTGATTACAGAAAATCAACACCAATTTCAAACCGTAGAAGTCTATCAATCTGGTCATTACCTCCATTTTGGCACGGCCTTTTACGTCGTAATAAAGCTGCTCAATATTTTCGTTGGTAATTTCGTTTTTCACTACTTTCACCAATTTCGGATCACGCTGGTAGTTTTTGGTCAATGCCAAAATTTGCTTACTCATAGTAGCGGAAAACAATACCGTTTGGCGCTCATCTGGTGTTTCTTGAAGTATACTTTCGATATCTTCACGGAAACCCATGTCCAACATTTCGTCTGCCTCATCCAATACTGCCATTTTAATATTTTGCAATTTCAAAGCTCTACGCTCTATCATGTCAATCACACGACCTGGCGTACCTACTACTATGTTTGCACCTGATTTTAAGGACTTTATTTGCCTTTCAATCGAATCGCCACCATAAACTGTAGTGATAAAAACACCTTTTTTGAATTTAGCCAACTTTTTCATTTCTTCAGAAACTTGCATGGCTAATTCACGTGTCGGGCAAAGAATTATGCCTTCCACAGATTTTGAAAAAGGCTCAGTAGCCTCAATCATCGGTATGCCAAAGGCTGCTGTTTTACCAGTACCTGTTTGCGCTTGCCCGATTACATCATTACCTGCTAACAAAAGCGGTATTCCCTGGCTTTGTATGGGCGAGGCCGTCTCAAAACCCATTTCTTGAACTGCCGACAGAATTTCTGCTGATAAGCCTAGTTCGTCAAATCTTAATCTTTCCATATTATTTTTTTTATTACGAAATATTTATTCCGTAAAGTTTTGCAGGCAAAATATTCATGTTAATGAAATTTCTACCCTTTGTGTATGTTTAAAAAGCTCATAATCATGGGCATAGGCATTATTTTTTAATGCTCACAAGCTTTTTAATTTCTAATAAATTGTCCAAAAATTTCGCCAACCCAAGATGCCCTAAAAATTGCACCCGTGTTTGGCTCTGTGAAAGCTGCTCGATGTCCGTATCGAATTGCTTTTTAAAGATGTGATTTGTTATTTAAAACCACCTGCGCCAGAGGAAACGGATGCTCCTCAAAACCTAAATTGTAAAATTCTGGTGCAAAAGTACGATAATTAATTGGAATAGCAAAATAAATTGTATTATTTTGAGAAAGTGTCAAATCTTGTTTTATAAATAATTTTAAAATCGATTATATTTGCAAGAATTAATAAAGATAAATTAATGAAAAAGGCACTATTTATAGACCGAGACGGTACCATAATCGAAGAACCACAACCTAGCCAACAAGTAGATTCATTTGAAAAATTGATGTTTCTGCCAAAAGCAATCACTAATTTGGCAAAAATAGCTAAGGAGTCTGAATATGAGCTGGTTATGGTTACTAATCAGGATGGCTTAGGCACTGATTCTTTTCCTGAAGACACTTTTTGGCCTGCGCATAACAAAATGTTGGATATTTTGGCAACAGAAGGAATTGTGTTTGATGATATTGTGATAGACCGAACTTTTGAGCAGGAAAATGCGCCTACTCGTAAGCCACGGACCGGCTTGCTTACTAAATATTTAGATGGCAGCTATGATTTAGCCAACTCATTTGTAATTGGCGATCGTGTAACTGACGTTATTTTGGCAAAAAACCTAGGCGCTAAAGCTATTCTAATTCAAGAAGCCGATTTTACGGCAGAAAACTTCAAAGGTGAATTACAAGCCATAACTCGCTTAATATCAACTGATTGGAATGATATTTATGAAAAAATAAAATTACCTGAACGGTTTGCTGAGGTACAACGCAACACAAATGAAACCAAAATATTGGTGCAGCTTAATTTGGATGGAAGTGGTTGGTCAAAAATTGAAACAGGCCTAGGCTTTTTTGATCATATGCTCGACCAATTGGCTAAGCACTCTGGTGCCGATTTGATTATAAAAGTGAATGGCGACCTCCACATCGATGAACATCATACCATTGAAGATACTGCCTTGGCACTTGGAGAAGCTTACTTGAAAGCCATTGGCGATAAACGAGGCATCAGTCGATATGGCTTCTTATTGCCTATGGATGAGGCGCTTGCACAAGTTGCAATAGATTTTTCAGGCAGGAATTGGCTAGTTTGGGAAGCTGAATTTAAGCGTGAAAAAATCGGTGAAATGCCTACGGAAATGTTTTATCATTTCTTCAAGTCCTTCTCGGATACAGCTAAGTGCAATTTGAACATAAAAGTAGAGGGCGATAACGAACACCATAAAATTGAAGCCATATTTAAAGCTTGGGCTAAAGCTATAAAAATGGCAGTAAAGCGTGACATTAATGCGCTTGATAATATGCCGAGTACAAAAGGTGTGCTTTGATATTTATTATTTTTCAAGCCAATATTTACTTTTGTTTTTGTACTATTAACTTTTGAGCTTAATTTTGTAAGAAAATATTATTTACCGATTTTAGAAATCTAAAATCTAAAAACTAAAATCTAAAATTAGCATGGCCGATCCTCAATCATTATTATCAGGAACAACTCAACTATGGTTGTTTTATATATTACTTATGGGAGCTTCATATTATATTGGAGTGAAATTGCAAAACATTTACAAACAAAGGGGAAAATAAGAAATTTACTATTTACAAAATCAGATTTACGATTTTCATTCCTTAAATAATAGCCTGACTATTTTCTATTTTGGTTCGCCAGATAAAAAAGTCGGGCTTTTTTGTTTTATTCTCAGTTTATTTGTTTTCTAAATTTAAAAAAATGAAAAGTATTCTTTTGACATTATTGATTTCTGTATCAAACATTGTTTTTAGCCAACAAATGGTGCGACCAACAGCAAACGAGGTGATCAACAAAATAAAGTCAGAAGTAAAAATAGATTGGATGAAGGAAACACGTGATAATGTGATTGCTGGTAACCCAAATACTGAAATCACTGGAATTGCCACCACTTTCATGAGTACATTTGCCGTTTTACAAAAAGCAAAGGCGATGGGTTGTAATTTTGTAATTAGCCATGAACCAACCTTTTATAGTCATACTGACGATCTTAAAACACACGAAAAAGATCCCGTTCAAATCGCAAAATTGAAATTTATATATGATAACAATATGGTTATTTGGCGCTTCCACGACCACCAACATCGTATGAAACCCAGCGACCAAATATATGATGGTGTAATTGAAAAAATGGGCTGGAAAAAATACCAAACTGCCGATAAAACTTTATTGATTATTCCTTCAATGCAATTAGGACAATTAGTGAAGGTTTTAAATAAAAATATGGGAGCCAAAACTGCTCGAATTGTTGGAAATCCAAAAATGTTGGTGTCAAAAGTTGGTTTAGCTCTAGGTGCGGCGGGTACCGGCACACATTTTTATGTTTTAGAAAATACTGATTGTGAGCTACTTATAGTTGGCGAGTCAAACGAATGGGAAACAGTACCCTATATTCAAGATGCAATTACTTTAGGCAAAAAACGGTCATTGATAGTATTAGGTCATGCCGATTCAGAAGAAGCTGGCATGAAAACCTTTCGTAATTGGCTAAAAGGGTTTTATCCCAATACAAAAATTGAATTTATTGAAGCTGGAAACCCTTTTTGGCGATAAATACAATCTACAGGCGCAACGTTTTTAAGTCATTTTAGCAAAACGTATTTCTCAATATTAAGCCGGTCTATTCCCTTTTCAACTACTTTTTCAAAACCTTTTTGAGTAAGTGTGTCGTTTTTAATTTCTATTAAAAACTCAAAATCATGCCCCTCCCAAGCTCTATCTGTACAATATTCTAAATGTTCGGTGTATTTATTTCCCTTAATTTCATATTTACCACCACCCGATGAATAACTTGCCAATGAGTCTTTTCCTTGGTTCAAATCATGATTTAAAAAAGCAAAATGGTTTTCATTTATAATTTTTACAAAACTTACTTTTTTTGTATAGTCTGTTATTGTAGTATCACCTTTTTCGATTAAAATAGCTGAAAAAAGCTTCCAAGTTCCTTCTATTGGTAAATTCTTCTCTTTTTTTGATTGGCAAGAAAAAAGGAAAAGTGTAATTATTGCAATCACAATTTTATTTTTCATAGGTATTTTAAAATATATTAACATTCTTTTAATCACTACAACTATTCAATTCAACAGATGCGGCACCACCAAATTCATATCTGGAATGGTTACAAAAAACTTTTTCCCATCTAAAAGTCTATCCATCATATAGGTTCCGTTCATTTTACCCATTGGAGTTGGCAGGTTACATCCAGAAACATATTCGTGTACTTGACCTGGTTCTAAAATTGGTTGCAGACCAATTACACCTTCGCCTTCCACCTCAGTATACGATCCATTGGCATTATAAATAAACCAATGTCTTCGTAAAAGTTGCACAGAATAATCACTCGTATTTTCAATCCTTATTTTATATGAAAAAGCATAATTTACCTGACTACCATGGAAATATTGATCCTGAAATTGTGTTTGTACTGAAATTTTAATCCCCTCGGTTATGATGGCTATTGGCATAATTATCCTATTTTTATTGAAATTAACTATTTTTGAATAATTTTCAAATAATTCATAAAAAAATGGAAGTAAAAATTTCCGATTCTTGGAAAACTAGATTAAATGCTGAATTTAATAAACACTATTTTCGTGATTTAGTTGATTTTATTAAATTAGAATATTCACAAAAAACAGTATTTCCAGCTGGAAAATTAATATTTAACGCATTTGATAAATGTAGTTTTGAAAACGCCAAAGTAATAATTTTAGGCCAAGACCCTTACCATGGTCCAGGGCAAGCAAATGGACTCAGCTTTTCGGTGAATAATGGCATTTCACATCCGCCATCCTTACAAAATATTTTCAAAGAAATAAAAAATGACTTAGGAATTCCTCCCCCTCAATCCGGCAATTTGGAGCGATGGGCCAACCAAGGAGTTTTACTTTTAAATGCAACTTTGACTGTGCGGGCCAATGAAGCGGGCTCACATCAAAAGCAAGGTTGGGAGCAATTTACGGATGCAGTGATTCAAACTATTTCTGACAAAAAAGAGCATGTGGTTTTTATGCTTTGGGGTGCTTATGCACAAAAAAAGGGAGCCATTATTGACTCCGATAAGCATTTTATTTTAAAATCAAAACACCCTTCTCCCCTATCGGCCAACCAAGGTGGCTGGTTTGGCATGAATCACTTTAGCCAATGTAATAACTATTTGATAGCTAAGGGTTTGGGTGGGATTGAGTGGGAGGAATTCCTAAGTCATTTTTTATTTCTTTG
>JANMZR010000138.1:0-3140 GCA_031383555.1 Cytophagaceae bacterium
CAAGTATTGCCTTCATAACCCGTACTGGCAATGCCAATTTGGGCTTTTTGCATGTCTTCTTCCGATAATCCCACTCCATAAAGCATGGCTTTGGCCGCAGGATTGGTTATTTCTTGTGTTAATGTTCTTGAAAATTTGTTAAGTACTTGCGACATTTTATTTTAATTCTTATTTTTTTTGTATGATAAAACTATATATTAGCGAATTTACGCTAAATATATTTTTTTCGTTTTTCCAAATATAAATAATAAGATCATATCTGAAAAATTATTCCAGATATTTTTCATTTTTAATAATTAAAATAATTGCTTTAAAGTATAAACTCGAAGCCAACCAATTATAAATCAGTTATTGATAGAGAGAGAGATTACCACAAATATTTGATGGAATAGCAGTAAATAAAAAATTAATTTTATAAAAAAATTCGAGGTAGACAAGTATGCATTTTTTTTTGAGGGAATTTAATTGTGTTAAATTGTAATTAAAGCAAGTTGAAATTATCCTAAAAAAGTGGAATTACCATGAAATGATTATGTAAAACTTTTTGTGCAGCTATTAATCTGATTTTTTAATTAAAAATCAATGCAAACTTTAATAAGTTTGCTGATTTAATTCAACAAAATTAATTACTTAATAAATAATTTATAAAAGTTATTAATTTTTTTATATATTTGTTATTAATTCTAAAAACTATTTATTTTAATATGTCAATAAAACGAAATATTAATAAAAGTAGCGTAATTAAAAAACTCTACTTTTCTAAGTATTTATCCTGCGCTGATTTATGTAATCAACTTGACAAAAGTTTACCTTTTATGGCCAAATTAGTGGATGAGTTACTTGAAGATGGAATAATAGTGGAAACAGGATTTGCTCCCTCTACCGGCGGTAGAAAAGCTACTATGTACTCATTAAGGCCCGATTCATTTTATATTGTATCGGTTTCAATGGATCAATTGATTACCCAAATATCCTTGATGGATATCAATAATAATTTTGTTGGGGAGGTAGTAAAAATAGAATTGACATTGAGTAAAAATAGCGATTCTTTACATATATTAGCTGAAAGTCTTATTGTATTTATTGAAAACTTAAATATCAATCAAAATGATATTTTAGGAATTGGAATAGGAATGCCTGGATTTATTGATTCGCAAAAAGGAATAAATTATTCTTTTTTAGAATTGCCAAATAGTACAGAAAGTATCGCTGATTTTTTGACTAAAAAGACAAACTTACCTGTTTTTATTGATAACGATTCGAGTTTGATAGCTCTTGCTGAATTGAAATTTGGGAAAGCGAGGAATAAGCAAAATGTAATGGTAATTAACATAGGTTGGGGTGTGGGATTAGGAATGATTATTAAAGGAGAATTATACCGTGGTAATATTGGATTTTCAGGTGAATTTAGTCATATCCCACTTTTTACAAATAATATTCTTTGTTCTTGTGGCAAAAGTGGATGCTTGGAAACAGAAACCTCGCTTTTGGTCTTAATTAAAAAAGTAAAAGAGGCAATTGGTGCTGGTAGAGTTACAAAACTTCATGATATATCTTTTGAAAATCCTGAGGAAGCATATGACATGATTATCAAATATGCATTAGAAGGTGATAGACTTGCAGTAGAACTTTTATCGGAAATTGGGTATAAAATTGGCCGTGGAATTTCTATTTTAATACATCTGCTTAATCCTGAGCTAATAATATTAAGTGGTAGAGGCTCACAAGCTGGTAAAATTTGGCAAACACCAATACAACAAGCCCTTAATGAATATTGTATACCAAGGCTTGCTTATAATACTGAAATAAATATTTCAAAACTTGGCTATGAAGCTGAATTAATTGGTGCAGCTGCTTTGGTAATTGAAAGCTATGAAAATTTTAATTTTGCAAAAAAACTACTAATAAAAGAAATCGCATAATCACAATTTAAAATAAACTATAAAACAATTTTTCAACTTAAAAAAAAACAGCTTATGAAAAACAAACTACTATTATTTTTTCTTGCTATTATTTTCGTGACATTCGAAAGTATTGGCCAGAATATGACAGTAAAAGGTAAAGTTACCGAAGAAAACGGTGACCTTATCTATGGTGTTAATGTGACCTTAAAAGGGACTAACACAGGCGTAATTACCAACGACAAAGGTGAATATTCTATTTCAGTGAAGTCGGGATCAACTTTAGCCTTTAGTTATATTGGCTTCAAAGCACAAGATATTGTGGTAGGTTCAAATTCAACAATTAATGTAAGTTTGGCAGCCGACGCCAATGCCCTAACAGAAGTAGTGGTAACGGCACTCGGTATTTCAAAAGAATCTCGTAAATTGGGCTATGCAGTAACTACGGTAGGAAGCGAAGTAATGACAAAAGCACGTGAATTAAACGTGGCCAATTCACTTTCAGGTCGTGTTGCTGGCTTAAACGTAAGCGGTACAAGTGGTGGCCCAGGTGGTTCTGCTCGTATTCTATTGCGTGGTTTAGCAAGCTTTTCAGCTGGCTCACCTTTAATTGTTATGAACGGTGTACCAATTGACAATACTCAAAGAGGTAGCTCAGGTGAATGGGGTGGAGCAGATCAAGGTGATGGAATTGGCAATATCAACCCTGATGATATTGAGAATATGACAGTTTTGAAAGGAGCCTCTGCTTCAGCACTTTATGGTGCAAGAGCCGCAAATGGTGTGATTTTAATTACAACCAAATCGGGTAAAAAAGGTAAAATGTCAATTGAATACAATGCCAATGTGGTGGCTGATCAAGCTTTAAATAATACAGACTACCAGTATGTATATGGCCAAGGCCTTAATGGTAGCCGACCTACCAATGTAACAAGTGCCTTAAATAGTGGTATGTTAAGCTGGGGTGAAAAATTGGACGGCGCAAGCACAATTCAATTTGACGGGAAATCGTATCCTTATTCAGCAGTTAAAGACAATTTGAATACTTTTTATCGTACAGGTACTTCAGTAACAAACTCAGTTTCACTTTCAAATGGTACTGAAAATAGTTCATTTCGTTTGTCATTTGCCAATTTAGATAACAAATCAATCCTAAGAAATAGTGGTCTAGATAGAAAAACGTTTAATTTCAATGGCTCACAGATGATTGGCAAAAAACTTAAAATAGATGCAATGGTG
>JANMZR010000139.1:0-18868 GCA_031383555.1 Cytophagaceae bacterium
AGTGCATTGGATTATTTATTAAAACCTATTGATCCAAAAGAGCTTATTTCAGCTATCAATAAAGTGAAATTGCAAAAAAATCTGCCCATACCTGAGCAATTTCATATGTTGATGACTCATTTAATAAATAAAGAAGGCGGCTTTACCAAAATTGCCATCCCTACCTTGGAAGGTTTTGAATTAATTGCTGTAGAAGAGGTTGTACGCTGTGAAGCTGATGATAATTATGTACATATTTTCCTAAAAAATAAAACTAAAATTACTGCCTGCCGTACATTAAAAGAAATCGAAGAGCAATTACAGAATTTTTCTTCGTTTATTCGAGTACATCATTCTTATATTGTCAATTTAAATGAAGTAAATAAATATGTCCGTGGCGAAGGAGGCTATCTTGTAATGAGTGATGGTGTTACTGTAAACGTTTCCCGCAGCCGAAAGGAAGGGTTAATGAAGCATTTTTGAACTTAGTATATATTCATCAATTTTTGCCTTTAAACTACAAAAGAAAGAGGTATTTATTTTCAATTTTTATTTAAGGCTATATTTTAAAAAACTTTGTTCTTTATACCTAAAAATTCTAAAGCCGCATTGCGTGCTTGGTCTAATAAACACAAGCCCAAAGAGCCCGACTGCAAAATAAGAGTAGTATTCAATTTTAATTTAGCGAATGCGTTCTTTAAAATTTCATCTGCAAATAATTGATTATCAGTGTATTTGATAATACAATTGTACATCATTGTACTGTATTTAACGTCAATAAAACCCCAAACAATACTGTTATTTTGTTTTAATAATTGTATAATTTCGGAGTCACAAAGTAGGTTATTTATCATTTTTTATGCTGAAAATACGATTTATTAAATAGTTACCAATGGCTTTTATGGCCTGCGGATGTTTGGTAACGGCACTTGCCACTGAAAACTGAAGCATGAACCCCAATAGTTGCTTTATTGGGTTGATTGATTTGCCAACAATTATTTTTTTAGAAATATACCCCGTGGCAAGCCCAATACTTGTACTCATCATTAAATCGGTAATTTCAGTAGTTGTTGAAACTTCTCGCAAAGTTTTCTTTATAATATTTGTTGGCTTTATAGAATTTAATATACATTCAAAATCGCTTTTTAGTACCAAATATTCAGCTTTTCTTTGATTTTCCAGCAATTCTATTCTACTTCTTAGATCAAAAATTTCAATTGATTTTTCCATAATATTTTGTATAATTAATCAAAAATATGTAAAAATAATTTTGTGATATGCTTGCTAATTATTTGATATTGAAGCTTGTATAATATAAATGCTATTAAAATTAAGCTACCACTTACTATGAAAAAACCCAAACATGCACTACCCAGCAAATCGCCAACCCAAAGTGATATTCCTATTGAAAATAGAAATGTTATTAAGGTAAAAAGCAACAACAATAAAAGCCCAATAATTATTTTTGAAAATATAAAACTGGATTTTTCTGCAGCTTTCAATTTCAATATTTCCCATGTAATATTGGCATAATTTTCAGCTTTTTCGGTTATTGATTTAAATGGCGATTCATGGATTTCCATAATTAGGCTAATTCAGCACTTATATCCTTTTTCATTTCACTCAATTTGGCCTTACTTTCAGTTAACATTGTTTCAGCTCCAGAATATGCTTTTTCATATTTTTTGGCATATGAGTCTACAAACTCATTTAATTTACTTTTTAAAGATCCCGCAAAATCATCTTTTTTATCGACGATACTCTTACGGGTTGTGCTGCCTTTTTCGGGTGCAAACAACATGCCTACCAATGCGCCAATACCGGCTCCGGCCAATATTCCTAATATTACTTTTCCTGATTTCATGTTTTGTTTTTGTTTTTAATTTTAAAATATTTAGTAAATAATTATATACAAAAGTCTGATTTTGGATGTTCTAAAATGTTATATAACTTTTGTTAAAACTTACATAATTCACATATACTATTTGAATTCTTCCTTTACCAAAATTTTTAATGTTGAAATGACCATTTCAATATTTTTTGAAAAAAGGTATAGAAATGAAGCATATATTATTACAATTAGGTAAATGCGATGCTCATTTATAATTTTCAAAAAAAGAAGTTCTAATTTTTTAAACATATTTTCAAATAGCTAGCTCATAAACTTCTTTTTTGATATCAAGTGAAATTTTACTTGAAAGCTTCAATCTTTCAATTGCTAACCTCGCCATTAAATAACTCACTGTTGACTCCGCACCTTGGTTAAGATTCAAGTAAACATCCTCTAAGCCATCGTAGCAGCCACCAGTACACGGATTGTAAATTATTTGGTTGAGATGATTATTTCCCAAAAACCAATTGAATGCTAAATCTATTTTTTGCATATATTTTTCATCATTAAAAGCTTTGTAAAATTTATTTAAAGCTAAAATGGTATAAGCCACATCAATGGCTTGTTCGCCTCCAATTTCTTTGGAATTATTATCATAGTCTTTCTTCAACCAAGTTTTATTGGAAATAACTGAAATACGGGTTTCTGTAAATATTTTATCAAGTAAAAAATCGAAAGTAGATTTGGCCACTTGTTTATAAATAGCATCATCTGTTGCCAAATAGGCACATAACATGGCTTCTGGCAATATACTATTGGCATAAGTCAGATAACTTTCATACCAATTCCAAACATTGTTGGCTTCATGCCTATACATTTGTAAAAGCCTATTGGCCAAATGCCTTATTGAATATAAATTTTGCGTTGTTGGGTTAGTTAAATTACTATAATACAGGCCTTTAATTATAAAAGCCATTGCCCTTGATGAATGTATTTCGTGAGCGTTCAACATTGCCTTTTGCATAATGTCCATAGCCTCATTCACTAAATAATCTGGTATAATATCAGAAAGCGAAATCAAATAGCCCAAAGCCCAAATTGCCCTTCCGTTGGAATCGGCTAGATTGGTTTCATTATTTTGTTCTGTGAAATTGCCTTGCTCGTCAATATAATTTAAGAAATTCCCCTTTGGTAATTGACATGATTTTATGAAATTGAGATAACAAGAAATAGAGGCTAAATTTTCAAAATCACCGGTTAATTCAAAATGTTGGCACATGGCTACCATAGCTCGGGCGTTGTCGTCTAAAGTATAGCCCGAATTTATGTCTGGTTGGTTGATAATTGAGAACTGAATCATACCCTTCCTGGTTGTGAGTTTTTTCACATGATTCAAATTTATTTCTGGCACACGAAATTGAAGTGAAATTTCATTTGAAATTTTTTGAAAAACTAAGGCATGCGCAATGGCGGCATTCTCCCAAGCGGTAGGTGCCATCATATGGAGGGCATTCAAACTCATTGAATTTCGTAAAGCTTCATCACTCAAAAGTAAATTTACGGTTTTTGAAAGTTGGTTAGAGTTTTCAAAATCAATCATAATACCCGCATTATTTTGTAAAATCTCAATTGCGTGGGGAATCGGTGTTGAAATAATTGGGCAACCGCAACTTAATGCATACGAGAATGTACCACTCACTGCTTGATTGGGGTCTTTTGATGTAAACAGATAAATATCAGTCAATTGCAAATATTCCAAAAGGTCAGCTAATGGCAAAAACTGATTTACAAAACGCACATTTTTTTCTAATTTTAAATTTTTAATTTTTGCCTCAAGCGACTCACGATATTGCTCTCCTTCATGCTTTACAACCGAGGGATGGGTTTTGCCAAGAATCAGAAATATTACCTCTGGGTTTTGATTTATAATAGCAGGTAGGGCATTCAAAGTGGTTTCTATACTTTTCCCGGAGCTCAAGAGGCCAAAAGTCGATAGCACTTTTTTACCTGTTAAATTATATTTTGATTTCAATAATTCTTTGCCTGACTGCGAAACTAGATGCGTGCCATGCGATATAACAGTAATTTTTTCTTTTGAAATTAGATAATCGTTTTGAAGAATTTTTGAAGAGGTATTAGTCATTACAATTACTGCTTCAGTTGAACTTACAATTTGCTGCACTTTTGCTTTAAAAACTGCATCAGGGCGAGGTAAAACGGTATGAAAAACTAAAATTTTAGGCTTAGTAACCGTTTCTAAAAAGTTTTGAAAAGCAAATTCATTTTTTGAAAACAGGCCAAATTCATGCTGTATCAATAATAATTCGATTGCGGAATCTTCATTAATGGTTTTTGCCATATAACTGAATTCTGAAGCCTGATCAGTATTTAAAATGTATTTTACATTTTCGGTATAAATATGCTTTTCGGTGTTGGTTTCTAAAGCACAAACTCGTAATTTGAAAGAGCACGTAAACTTGTTTTTTAATGATGAAATTAGGTCTTGCGAATAGGTAGCAATGCCGCATTCCCTTGTGGGATAGGACGTTATGAAAAGTATTTCGGGCAGTTTTTGTAGAAATTTTTCGCCAAAAATATTTTTTGAAATGTTTGAATTAAAAGCATTTTGGTAATTGCCAAATGTCTGATTGTTTTTATATATTACTTTGTTTTGTGTCATTTTAAAAATGTTTATTGTAATTATAAATTAAAGTTTCGACCCCAAAAAATAATGCAAAGGAGGATTTACCATACCGTTATTTTAATCCTTTTGTTTTATATTATTTTGAAAATAATTATTAATTTTTTTTAATAATTAGCACTCTACTTCTGGGGCTTGGGGGCCTAATAACTCATCCAGTAAAGCAGAAATACTTATCGATGCGTAGGCAATTCGCTCATCGGCGGCACCATAGTATATATATAAAGTATCGCCAAATACGGCGGCACCGCTTGGAAAGCATACGTTATTTACTTCGCCTTTCAGCTCCCATTTTTCTTTTGGACTGAATAATGGATTGGGCAGGCGTGCTATTTCTTTTTGTGGATTTTCCAGATCTAAAAGTGCTGCACAGGCCGAGTAAACATATCCATCGACGGAATCGTGCACTCCATGATAAATAACTAACCAACCTGCTTTAGTTTCAATAGGTGGGCAGCCACCCCCCAAATAACAGTTCTCACAATCAAACTTGGGGGCAAGCACAATGTTATCTGTAAAATGTAAAAAGAAATTTTGCCAAAATTCCGTATTAAGGTCCTCCAGTTTTTCGAAGCAAACTAGCTGAATATCAGGCTTAATACGATGTAAAACATAATATTTACCATTTATTTTTCTTGGAAATAGAATTACATTTTTATCCCAAAGCCATCTTTTTTTGCCTTCTTTTTCAAGTATATGAGTATGTCTGTTGAATCGTGCATATTTATCATTTAATTTCTCCTTTGACCCTGCTAACTTACTGAAATCATCATAGCTAATTTGAGGTACAATAATTCCTTTTTTCTCCCATTTCAATAAATCAGTTGATGTTGCCAAAGCACCTTGCGCATTTACACCATCATAAGCTGTATAGGTGAGATAAAAAACCTCATCAATTTTCACAATCCGGGGGTCTTCAATACCGTGCGACTCGTAGTCAAAAGTTGGGAATAGAATCGGAATATCATGCCTTTCAATAATGTTTGAATGGCTGTCCATTTTGCAAAACCCAATAGTTGAATAATTGCCCTTGCTTACTGCCCTATAAAATAGGTAAGCGAATGCACCCTCAACAATTACTGCTGGGTTTAAAACACCTTCATTTTCAAAACCGAGTTGAGTTTTTTCCAATAAAATACCCTCTTTTTTTACCTCTATCATGGTTGTGAAGGGTTATTCATAGAAATATGTGATCCAAAATAAGCTACAAGCATTAGAATGACACCAATAATTAGCACAGTAAAAACAATAGTTTTTACAGGATATTTTCTACGATTTTCCTCTTCGTCTTTTATACTTTCTTTGATGTAGTTTTCCATTAGGTTATTTTTTTTTATGTTTTTACTTCTTCCAATATAAATCAGGTTGAAGTTTAAATTGGGATAAAAAATCTTGATTTTTGGTGATTGGGGTTCGGTACCCGACTCCAAGCAGGAAATTTTTATTAATTCTTACTTTTACACCAGCAAAAAGATTAAAAATAGCAGTTGATTCATGGACTTTTTTACCTGAAATTTCCACTACTAAAAATACTTTTTTAGCAAGTGCATAAACCAAAGCGGCACTGCCATCCACCAGATCTTCTCGAGGGTCATAGTGGGACGCCTGATTTAAGGCAGAACGTGCTTTAACAAGCGCTGTAGAAAATCCAATGATTGTATTTACATGTCTTACGCCCTTCTCTGTTGGAATTTCAAACTCAATAATTGACGAAATTCCGCTCATACCATCTTTACTTTTACAATTACATACTGAAACATGACTTCAAAAACAGGGTTATTATGAAATGTGCCTTCGGCTACCAACAAAATGCCCACTGTTAGAATAATTACCTTTACTTACAGCTCTGTAAAATAGATAAGTAAAATCAACTTCTACAATTATGGCAGGGTTTAAAACTCCTTCATTTTCAAATCCTAATTTGGTTTTTTCTAATAAAATACCGTCTTTTTTTAATTTAAGCATGTTTTTTAAGGATAATCTATTGTAATATAAGAACCACAAAGGCTATAATCATCAAAACTGCTCTTACTATTAATGCTGAAAATACAATTGTTTTTGTAAGATATTTTCTTCGATTTTCCTCTTCATCTTTTATACTTTCTTTGATGTAGTTTTCCATTATTTTTTCATTTTACGATTTTTCATTGGTATCATATTTCCTCCTAAATTCATATGTTGGCCTTCCACCATCATTATGGTAGTGCCATTTTTTTTGATAACAGTTCCATTCGGAAACACCCTAGTTCCATTTCTCATGGTAACTTCACTCTGCAAATACGAAGTTTGACCCTTTGTTATCAACATCATTCTACCATTTTGCATCATCACTCCGTTTGGGTTTTCTTTATGCATTTTGTGCATTTTGGCATTATTTTTTATTTTATTTTTATTGCTATTTCCTTGTGAAAATGAGGCAATAGAAAGTAAAACTGCGAATATTATAATTGATATTTTTTTCATGATTTGTATGCTTTTGCTATTTATAAATTTTTACTTATTACTATTTAAAAAATTGGTTTTGCTAAAAATTTACAGTTCCCATATTGGTAACTACACCAGTAGTAACTACCACATTGGCTTGAGTTGACGGCAATAAAGGCAAAATAGGCGTAATGGTGATTGAATAAGTACCTGAAGGTATGCCAATAAGCAGAAAATCGCCCAAAATATTTGCATTGGTTGTAAACGTTTCGTTAGAGGCTGAAGTTGCCGTAACCAATGCCAAAGTGCCAGCAGGGGCAATTTTCCCCCGAATTGAACCACTTGTAGCAGTAACGATTGTTCTTAAAACTGGCTTAAGTTTATAAATACCATTGCCTTGCTCAACAATGGATTTGCTTGCATCAAAGTCGATAGTAACACTATTGGTTATTCCCGCTTCAAGTGTTTGGTTTACTTGTAATTTAAGGCCAGATTGCTCTGCACTTGGGGTACTCAATGGGTAGCTTATACCCGCAACCACAATTGTATTATTAGGCCCTAATATTAGTCTAATTTGTTTAACATTAGCTGCTTCAAGAGCTGCTGTAGCCAGCAAGGTGTCTTTTCCATTGGTAAAATTCAGCAAATTATATACTTTTTTATTGGTATTCATCATTATGGTTTTGTCATCGTTACCAATAATTTCTACCCCTTGAATATCAATATTAACAGCAGTATATACAGCTGGTGCATCTGTCATACGCACATTGAAAGTTTTACTTGCAGACATTTCAGATTTTTTGCAAGAACCTATACCCATACTTAATAAAATTATTGATACTAATACATTCACTTTTTTCATGATTTTCATTTGTTTAATTCTAAAATAATTTGTTCACAAAGGTCGATTTTTCTCAAAAGGGATGTGTTACATAACTATTATAAATATTTATAGAATTCACACATCGAACGTTTTGTTGGGTTTAATAATTTTTTTAAAAATCTGTGAATAATGTAAAATTCAACCACAATTATGTAAGACTTTAATCAGCCTTTAAAATCACCTTTGTGGAATAAATTAAATTTGAACATTTTTAAAAAACAGAAAATGAAAAAAATAACACTATTAATATTAGCATCAATATTTTTTATAAGTTGCTCCAAAAACTTAGTGACTGGTCGTAAGCAACTAAAATTGGTATCAGAAACCGAACTACAAAACATGGCTGATACTGAGTATCGTACATTTTTGAATAAAAATCCTATTGTAGGTGGAGGAGATAATAGAACCGAAATAGTGAAACGAGTAGGCTCAAGAATAGCAAATGCTATAAAAAAATATTATGATGGAAAGGGCCAAACATCTGTATTGGCAGGCTATAATTGGGAGTTTAACTTGGTGGAAAGTAAAGATGTAAATGCATGGTGCATGCCAGGCGGTAAGGTTGTGGTATATACTGGCATATTGCCCATTACACAAACAGAGGCTGGTTTGGCAATAGTTTTGGGCCATGAAATTGCCCATGCAGTGGCACAACATGGTAGCGAACGTGTGAGCCAAGGCCTAGTGCAACAATTAGGAGGCACAGCTTTAGCAATTGCACTTTCAGGTAAGCCCGAGCAAACCCAAAACCTGTTTTTAACAGCTTATGGAGTAGGAAGTAATGTGATTGGTGTACTACCCTACTCAAGAAACGCTGAAAATGAAGCAGACAAATTTGGTCTATTTTTTGCAGCTATGGCAGCTTATAACCCGGAAGTAGCTATTCCATTTTGGGAACGAATGGCAGCGGCTGGCGGTGCACAACAACCCGAATTTTTGAGTACTCACCCTAGCGATGCATCAAGAATTACCAAACTTAAGAGTAATATGCCGCAGGCAATCAAATATTATAATGCAGCTAAATATTAAGTATTATGAGAAAATTGATCCTATTCTTTTTCTTAGTTACTGGAATTTCAATTGAAAATAAAGCTCAATTAGCAGGTGAGGTTTTTGATAAATTTTATATGGCAACAGGCGGCATATCGCTTTGGAATAATGTAAAAACCTATACTATTAATCAAACGTTTGTATCTAATGCAGCCAGTGATTATACAATGGAAATAAAGGTTTCGATGCCCGAAATGACCATGTTGAAAACTAAAACGATTATGAAACGGCATTTTATTTATGGCGTTAGTCCATCTGATGCCTTTTATAAAATACCTACAGGTGGAACAATTTACCAAACTAAAAATTTGAGCGAAAAGGAAACTGTTAATATGAGAAGAGAGATTAGTGATTTATTTGCTCCTTTTTACAAATTTGAAGCGAGAGGCTATATTGCTACTTATGTAGGTTTGGAGGCTATGGGAGCACAAACTGTACATCATATTGAGCTTGCCAGTAGCGATACAAAATTCGATTTATATTTTAATAATAGTACCGATTTACTTTCAAAACAGAAAATAAGAACGGCCTCTGGCGAAGAGATTACCCAAGAGTTTACCAGTTATTCCACTTCTGCATTTGGTATAAGATATCCCTCATCAGCAACATATTACAGCAATATTGATAAAAGGAATGTGAGGTTAACTACCAATATTGTATATAATCCGATGTTTGATGAGGGTACTTTTAAGCGTTGAAAATGATTGGGCAAATATTAAGACTCAATACATTTTTGATTAAGGTGGCCAATTGCTGCTTATCAGATGCTACCTAATACTATGCGTCAATTTTTAAAAATATCTGGGATAATATTGGCTTCCATCATTATATTATTGGTAGGCCTTTCCTTTTATTTACAAACCAATAATGGGCAAACTTATTTAACAAAAAAAGTGAATGGCTACTTAAAATCAAAAATTAAAACACCTTTTACTGTCAAAAAAATAAAATACAGTCTACCCGATTGGATTGAACTGGAGGGGGTATATTTTGCTGATAAACAAGGAGATACAATTATTAATGGCCAAAAAATACATGTAAATATGGATATGCTGGGCCTATTGCAAAATCGACTTACAATCAATGAGGTAAACCTTGAAAATGTGAGCCTTAATATACATCGAGTTTTGCCAGACACGATTTATAATTTTGCGTATATTATCAAATCATTTGCAAAAAATGCTGCAAAAAAAAATAAAATAGATACTGCAAAAACTGTCCCCTTAGTTTTCCGTATAGAAAAACTTAAATTCAAAAATGTAAGTTTAAAATACCACGATGATGTGGACGGAATTGAAACTAACACCTATTTTAAGAGTTTTCAAACCTCATTTTCAGATTTCAAGCCTAATATTTCCAAATTCCATTTAAATAATATTTCTATTGAAGGAAGTACTATTAGTTTGCGCATGTACACTTGGCTGCATGAAAAAAAAACCTCAAAATCAGATACTTTAAACTTGGCTTTTAAAGAATTGAGTATTAAAAATACAAGTTGGAAATATTTAGATGAAAATAATGGCCTTTTAAACACCATGATATTGGGTAATTTGAATGCAAAAGGGAATCAAATTAATGTATCGGGACAAAATATTCATTTAACTTCACTCAAATTGGATAATTCGGATGTTGGATTAACCATTTTGAAAACTAAAAATAATGTTAAATCTAAGTCAGTACCTTCAACAAAATCCGACTCTTCCAAAGGCTGGAAAGTGTTTACTGATAAATTAGTTTTAGTACAAAACAACATTCAGTATCATGAACAAAATTCAATCACAAAAAAAGCAGGAATAGACTTTAACAATTTGGTGTTGAACCAATTAAACTTAGAATCTGAAGATTTTCTTTATTCAAGTAATGAAATTCTTGGGCTTATTAAATCGGCTAGTTTTATTGATAAATCTGGATTAATAGTCAAAAAATTGCAGACAGATTTCGTTTATAACAACCAACAAATCTATTTCAAAAAGCTATTCTTGCAAACCCCCAAAACAATACTGAAGGACGAAATAATATTAAATTATACCTCCTTAAACGAATTGAAGACTAATCTTGGAAATGTTGCGATAAAATCTAACTTGAAAAACAGCCTAATCGCATTCTCGGATATCGTAATCTTTTTTCCTGAATATTATGATTCAGCACCATTTAGAGGGAGCTTAAATAAAATATTAAAAATAAACGGGTTGATTTCAGGTAAAATGAACAATTTGAATTTTTCCAAAACCACCGTTTCGGGCTTCGATAAGGGTAAATTAAATTTTGATGGAAATATTTATGGATTAATAAATGGCCCTAAAATGGGCTTGAATTTGAATATTAAACAACTCGATATAACAAAAGCCGATTTGATTAAAATCATCCCTCGAGAAACTGTTCCCAACTCACTTGAACTGCCTAAAAGGCTATTAGTTACTGGCAAAATATCAGGTACATTAGACAATTTATTTCTTGATACCAACATCAAATCTGAATATGGAACTGCAAATTATGTGGGAAAATTGGTGGATTTTACCAGTAAAAACAATCAACTATACGATGGAAATATCAAATTGACAGGCTTCGAAATGGGTAAATTTTTAAAGCAGCCTGACATTGGAAAACTCACCCTTTCTGCCAAAATAAAAGGTAAAGGATTTGATACTAAAACTTTAATAAGCGAATTTGATGGAATAGTACAACAAGCTGAATATAAAGGATATAATTACAAAAATGCAGACTTAAAAGGAGAAATAAACAAACAAATATTTACTATAATTGGTAATATCAATGACCCAAATATTTCCTTAAAAATCGATTCTAAATTTGATATTTCACAAACCTACCCTTCTGTAACTGGAAACATAAATATTGACAAAATCAACCTCAAAGACCTTGGCCTTTACGCTGAAAATATTGATATAAAGGGAGATATTGATATGAATATTATCGATTCAAATCCTGAAAATCCCAGTGGAACCATCACTATTAATAATGGAATTTTCACACAAAAAGGAAAAGCTACTAAACTTGAAAACATGGTTTTAATGGCCAAAAACAGCCCTAAAGGTAAAAACATTACCATAAATGCTCCATTTCTAAAGGCTAATTTGGAGGGTAATTTCAACTATTTACAGCTACCTGATATTTTCGTCAATACTATAAATAGATATTTTGTGTTGCCTAACATAACCGTGAAACCACACACTGAACCATACACATTGGCCATGAATGTGAAGCTAGTATTTCATCCTCTTATTCAATCGTTTTTTCCATTATTAACTAGGCTCGATACTACCCGTTTTACTACAAAAATCGATTCAAAAACAAACGAATTTACTGCCAAATTATTGATGCCATTTTTCGAATATGACACTATAAAAATTTCAAACATAAAATTAGATTTAGTGGGAGAAAGTAAAAACTTAAACTATAAAGGCAACCTTGATGCAATCAGTTTTACTGGCTTTCAGGTAAGGAAAACAGAAATATTTGGATCCATTTCAAATAATATTGCAAGCTTTTATTCCACATTTAAAGATGCTGATAATAAAGATCGAAATAAAGTGAATGGAATTATACAAACTATTGATAATCAATACCGTATCAATCTAATTAAAGATGGTCTCACGCTCAATTACGCTCCTTGGCGAGTAGATTCTACCGGCTATTTCCAATACGGAAAAGCTGGCATATTGGTAAATAATTTTAATATTAATCGTCGCCAACAAAAACTGAATATAAATACAAACAATTCTATCATAAATGGGCCAATTACTATTAAAACTGATAGCTTGGAAATCCAGAATTTTGTCTCACTATTTTCAACTGACTCCACCTTGGCATTTGGTACGATTGATGGTGAAATATTAGTCAGTAATTATAGAGTACAGCCCAATTACAAAGTTGACTTTATATTAAAAAATTTGATCGTAAAACAAACAGCCATTGGTGATTTAAAAGCTCAAGTATTTAATGAAACTGCCAATAAAATTACAGTAAATGCATCACTTATTAGCCCAAATAATGATGTGTTATTAACCGGAAACTATTTCCTGAATACTAAAAATAGTTTAGATATTAATCTATTAATCAATCATTTAAGTGCAGAAACTTTAGCCGCTTTTAGCTTTGGAGAACTGCAAAATGCCAAAGGAAATTTGAAAGGCAAGGCAGATATTAAGGGTTCCTTTACCAAACCAGAAATAGAAGGAAATTTGGCGTTTGAGAAGGTGGTATTTAATATAAAATCTTTTGGCGGGCGGTATCAAATCGACAATCAAAATTTAGTAGTAAGTCAACAAACAATTCGCCTAAATCAATTTGTAATTACCGATACTTTAAGCCAAAAGTTAGTTGTAAATGGCACAGTTTTGCTCAATAATTTACCAGATTTTAAATATGATTTAGCAGTTGATGCCAAAAACTTTTTGGTGCTCGATTCTCATAGAAACGACAACGATATTATCTATGGAAAAGGAATTGTCGATGCCAATTTAACAGTGAAAGGTATCACGCAAAAAGCAAAAATAGATGGGGATATAAAAATTAGAGAAAAAAGCGCCATAACCATAATTATACCCAATAGTGATAATGAACTGGGTGATAATGAAGGAGTTGTGCAATTTGTAAATAAGAAAAATCCTGAAATTGAATTTGCCAAAGATACGCTGTTGGAAAAACCTTTTGTGAACAATTTTATCAGTGAAATTTCACTCAATATTGATGTAGATGAAAAATCTGAATTGACTTTAGTAGTGGACGAAATAAATGGAGACAACCTAAAAGTAAAAGGAAACGGCAAGCTAAATGCAGGTATAAACAACAACGGAAAGCCATATATGTTAGGCTCTTATGATCTTGCTGAGGGCAGTTATGGCCTTACTTTCGAAGTGATTAAAAAGCAATTTATAATCCAAAAAGGGAGTAGTATTGTATGGTCGGGCGACCCCATGAATGGCGATGTTGACATAAATGCAGTGTATAAAGTGAATACAGCTCCGCTTGATTTGATGGAAAATGAAATCACCAACAACCGTGATGTGTACCGCCAAAAAATGAATTTTGAGGTACAATTAAATATGGCTGGTAAGCTGTCGAAGCCAAATATTACCTTTAAAATAGTGCCATCAGAAACCCAAAGATTGGTAGCTAATGAGGTAATTACCAATGTAAAAGCACGCTTGTTGGCACTGCAAGCCGACGAAGTGAATAAGCAGGTATTTGCTTTATTAATATTAAACAGGTTTTTTTCAGAAAAGTCGTCAGATTTCTTTTCGACCAACGCAGGTGGCACCAACGCTTCAGCTTTTGCTCGCCAGTCGGTAAGTAAGCTTTTGACCGACCAGCTCAATCAATTTACAGCTGGCAACATAAAAGGCTTTGCTTTGGATGTGAATTTAACAAGTTCTGAAGACTACTTTGATGGCATATCCAGCACCCGGACCGATTTAAATTTGGGCGTTTCAAAAGCCTTTTTCAACGATAAAGTGGAAATAAAAGTGGGCAGAAATTTTGAATTGGAAAACAATACCACTATCAATAGAAATCCGTCAGAAGTATTTGATAATCTGATGCTTAACTACAAATTGAGTAGTGATGGTAAGTTTATATTTAAGGCCTTTCGTAAAAACCAGTTTCAGTCGGTACTGGAAGGATTTATTGTGGAAACTGGTATAGGATTTTCAATAGCCAAAGACTATGGAAAGTTGGGTGATTTGTTTAGGAAAAAGGAAGAGGTAATTAAAATAAAGGAATGATCAAAGTAAAAAAAGACCCCTTCCGTCAGCCGACTACGTCAGGCAGCCACCTTCCCCAAGGAAGGATTTTCGCTCCGCAATTTACGGGAGCGCTAAATCCCCCTCTTGGAGGGGTGCCTAACGCTGTCGGCGGGGTGGGGCTTTCTCGAAATGTAGTTGGTGAGGACAATAAATACGGCCAAGCGTTGAAACACCCCTTCCGTCAGCCGACTGCGTCAGGCTGCCACCTTCCCGAGGGAAGGATTTGGGCGTGGAAATTTACGACAAAGCAAAATCCCCCTCTTTGGAGGGTAAGCAAGTACGAGCGTACGAAGTTTACGAGCGCTAGCTCTGACGTAGTCGGCGGGGTGGGTAATTCAGGAAAAGTATTTGGTGAGGACACCAATTATAGCCAAGGTGCTGCCTTTCCGGACCCTAGTATGCGTTCACGCAGAACGCCTTCTGAACTGCTTTGCCCAGTTAGTGATATAAATCTTCATAGTCCATTTGGCTTTTTATTCGTTTTATCTTTTACCTTATTTTTAACCTCTTGTTCCATCACAAAAAACCTTCCCAAAGGTGAAAGTCTTTATATTGGGGCAACCGTAAAAGTGGTAGCCGATTCAACCATTAGCAAAAAAGAAATTAAGAGAATTGAAGAAAAATTAGTCGATTTTGTAAGACCAAAACCCAACTCGAAACTGCTAGGCATAAAATATAAGCTCTGGTTTTATAATTTGTTTGGTGAGCCGAAACGTGAAAAAGGATTCAAGTATTTTTTTAGAAAAAGATTTGGCGAACCGCCTGTTTTGGCCAGTAAAAGTGTGACTTTAGCCAATGCAAAGCAAATTGAATTTTTATTGAACAATGAAGGCTATTTCCGATCCACAGCCACTGGTGATTTAGTAGAAAAAAGGCGAAAGTCAACTGCAAAATATACTGCCTTCGTGCAAAAAAGACATTATTTTGATAGTGTTACTTATTTTAAGGATAGCAGTACTTTGGGAAGAATATTTTACAACTCTCAAAAAACATCACTGCTAAAAACAGGTGAGCCCTACCGTTTTGAACTCATATTAGCAGAAAGAGTTCGGATTGCTAACCTGCTGAAGCAGAGAGGTTTTTATTATTTTCAAGCCGAAAATATTATAGTAAAAGCAGATAGTTCTGTTGGCAACAAAGTAAATATTTGGGTGGAAATAAAATCAAATACAGCCCAATCATCGTTAAAAGCTTACCATATAAATGAGGTGCATGTACTTGCTGATTATGGCGAAATTATTTTGGCAGATAGCTTGAAAAAACCAAGCTATGAACTGAACTATAATGGAATAAAAATTCAGGATAAAACTGGTACATTTAGCCCAAAAGTATTCACTGAAGCCATTGGTTTTAGGCCTGGAAGCCGCTATAATACAAATGTGCAAGATGTTTCTATTTCAAGATTGATTAATCTCAATGGCAATTTCAAGTTTGTAAAAAACAGCTTCAGTTTAGTGCCGAGATCAGACTCCGCCTTGCTTGATGCCTTTTATTATTTAACGCCAATCAAAGCCAAATCAGTAGTTGCTGAGGTGAATGGCGTTACAAAATCAAATAATTTCACGGGCATAAATTTGAGTGTTTCGTGGTTGAATAGAAATACCTTTCGTGGTGCTGAGCTGCTAAAAATAACTGCCACAACTGGCCTCGACTTTCAGGTAGCTGGCATTAGCAAAACGCTTGGGCCTATAAATACATATCGCTATGCTTTAGAAACGAGTATTTCGATTCCCCGCTTTGTAATTCCTTTTATAAAAGTAAGTCCCATAAAAAACCAAGCATTACCCAAAACAAATATGGCCATCGGCTACGATTTATTCAAACGGGGTAGTTATTATGATTTAACTTCACTAAGAACTTCATTGAGTTATGCTTGGAAGCAAAATAGCAAATTGGAGCATTCCTATACACCCGCTTCTGTAAATTTGGTAAAAGCAAGTAATATATCTGAGGCATTTAATGATGATATTTTTCGAAGCGAAAACCCAATAGCACTTTTACAATTGTTGGATAATAAATTGATTATGAGCTCGGCCTATACTATTGCCTTTTCGCCTACATTTAACAAAAATTCGAGACATACTTTTTCAATTACAGGAGGCTTGGAAACTGCTGGAAATTTAGCCAGTTTACTTTTAAAATTAAACCAAAAAAACGATTCTATTAGAACTGTTCTTGGTGTTGCTTATGCTCAATATGCCCGATTGGACGCATATTTTAGGTATGGATACACCTTAAACAAGGGCTTGAAAATAGCCAACAGATTTTTGATTGGCTATGGAATACCATATGGCAATTCCAATATTTTACCCTCCATAAAACAATACGCTGCGGGGGGCAACAACAGTATTCGGGCATTTGTAGCACGAGGTATTGGGCCAGGCAATTACCTTTCGACTGGTGATATTGGCAGCCAATTTTTGGGTAGCCAAATGGGCGATATTAAGTTGGAAGTCAATACTGAACTAAGAGCTAAATTCAACAAATATATCAATGGCGCTTTTTTTATTGATGCTGGCAATGTATGGATGAACAAAGACGCCCAAAGTTATGGAAAAGATGCGGTTTTCGGTAAAAAATTTTACAACCAAATTGCTGTAGGTACAGGTATTGGTTTACGGCTTGATTTCAGTTATTTGATACTCCGCTTTGACCTTGCTACACCTGTACGAAAGCCCTATTTAGAAGAAGGAAAACGTTGGGTTTTAGGAGATTTTAACCTAGGAAATAAAGCATGGCGAAATGAAAACTTAGTACTGAATGTGGCTGTGGGTTATCCTTTTTGAGGGTAAAAATATGATTTTTTTAGAAACCAACAATATTGAATCCATGTATTTTTCAAATTAGCAAACGTATAAGGTTATGCAATTGCATTTATTTTTCAAAATTTTAAAAAAAATAATAATGAAAAAGTTCACAATTATAGTATCGCTCTTTTTAATTGCCAATTCAAGTATAATTGGGCAAGGCAACTTACCAAAGGGTAAAAATCAATTGAATGTAGGCATTGGGCTTTCTGAATTTGGTACTCCCATTTATTTGGGCATCGACCATGGTTTGGCAAAAGATTTTACACTAGGTGGCGAAATATCTTTCAGGGGTTACCGTGAAAATTGGCGCAACAAATATTATAGGCATAATATCACAGAAATTTCAGGAAATGTAAATTACCATTTTAATAGTGTTATAAATATACCTCGCAAATGGGATGTATACGGTGGGCTAAATGTAGGTTTTGTGGTATGGTCTTCTCCAAATGATTATGGTGGCGACAACACCTCTGGGCTTGGCCTTGGTGCACAAATAGGCGCTCGGTATTATCTAAGCAATAAAGTGGGATTAAACCTCGAATTTGGGAGTGGAAGCGCCTATTATGGAGGAAAATTCGGTTTGACATTTAAGTTGTAGCGTTAATACAAAAAAGAAAATTAATTTATACAAACTTCATTTAACTCACAGTGAAAAAATATTATGCGACTAAGAATCAATGATTATGGAAATTTATTAAAGTCGGCTTATAATGAGTGGAACAAAAAAGATCCTTTTCGTCAGAGTGCTGTAATTGCCTATTATGCCATTTTTAGCATTCCTGGGCTATTAATCCTTGTTATTACTATAGTAGGTTATTTTTTTGATAAAGAGGCAATAAGCAAAAATATTTTAGCTCAAATTACTGGTACAATGGGTGCTGATATTTCAGAACAAATTCAACAAATGCTTTTAAATGCAAGTAAAACCAAAAACACTGTTTGGGGTTCATTAATTGGTATTGGCACCATTCTTTTAGGAGCAACAGGTGTATTTGTGGAATTACAAATAACATTAAATGCAATATGGGAAGTAAAAGTTGTACCAAGTAAGGGCTTCTCTACTTTTTTAAAATCTAGACTTTTTTCATTTGGATTAATTTTGGCGGTAGCATTTTTATTAATGGTATCATTGGTAATTTCCACAGCCATTTCTTGGGCAAATGAACAAATGATAGTTTATTTGCCTCAATTTACAATAGTGATTTTCAATATTATAAATGTTGCATTTTCAATAGCTGTAATTTCAATGCTTTTTGCCTTAATGTTCAAAATATTACCAGATGCTAAAATAAAGTGGAACCATGTATGGTTGGGAGCGCTTATTACAAGCTTTTTATTTACATTAGGCAAGAATGGACTTGCCTATTATTTTAGTCAAGCAAAACCTGGCTCAGTTTATGGTGCCGCTGGCACTATAATTTTAATGCT
>JANMZR010000291.1:0-18885 GCA_031383555.1 Cytophagaceae bacterium
ACTAATGCAGCACCCAATTCAAAGGCCATGCTCGATGTGGAAAGTGCCGATAAAGGGATACTAATTCCTCGCATGAACACAACTACACGAAATGCCATTACCAGCCCACCCAATGGTTTAATGATTTACAATAACTCTACCAACAAGTTTAATTATTTTGATGGTGCAGCTTGGCAAGAAACAATTATTGGCAATCAATGGGCGGTAAATGGAGCAAATATTTCTTATTCAGGTGGCAATGTTGGCATTGGTACAGCCACCCCCGCTGCATCGGCACTGTTGGATGTAAGCAGCACTACGAAAGGGTTTTTATCACCAAGAATGACGGCTGCACAACGTACTTCCATTGCTACTCCTGCAGAAGGGTTACTGGTATTTCAAACAGATGGTTCAAAAGGATATTATTATTTTATAAATGGGGGGTGGACCACTTTAACCAATGAAAAAAATTATACAAGCCTTACCATCTGCAACCAGCAATGGATGGACAGAAACCTGGATGTTACCACTTACCGAAATGGAGATACAATAGCCTATGTTACTGACCCCACAGCATGGGAAGCATTGACAACCGGCGCATGGTGTTATTATAATAATGATCCATCCAATAACGCTACTTATGGCAAACTATATAATTGGTATGCAATGAACGATCCAAGAGGACTGGCACCGACAGGCTGGCATGTACCTAGCGATGCAGAATGGACAACTCTGGAAACCTGTTTAGGTGGCTCAGCAGCAGCAGGGGGCAAAATGAAGGTAACCGGCACAACAACTTGGACAACCCCAAATACAGGAGCAACTAATATCAGCGGTTTTACAGGTCTGCCGGGCGGCAACCGTAACACCGTTGGAGCATTCGACGCTGTTGGTAACTTCGGCGCCTGGTGGAGTTCTACAGAGAGCCTTACAACGATCGCCTGGACCCGCTTCCTGCTCTACTACGATGGCTTTATCGGCAGGACCGGCTTCAATAAGCGAGACGGGTTTTCTGTACGTTGCCTCAGGGATTAATTCATCTGACAATTTGATTATTTACCGCAAAGCGGTCGAAAATATTTTAATTTTTGGCACTATTCTGCGACTTACCGTTTATAAAGCAACCTATAATTTGCTTTTGGCTATTATCCCAAGATGAGTTTCCCTTTTCAGGGGACTGGGTGTCATTTGATTTAAATAAAAGTGGCAAGAACAAAGTCTTTACACCGAAAATCGCAGCGTCCACTTTGAGAATCTCCGCTCAGGAAATATGGTCTTCAAATTCTCTAAACCTCTGTTTAATATTCTTCTACATCAACTCATCCAAAGCCCCCACCAACATATTTACATGGTTTTTGGTGGCAGATTCGCCCATAATGCCAATGCGCCAAAGCTTGCCGGCAAATGCGCCTAAGCCACCACCCACTTCAATATTGTATTTACTTAAAAGCTCGTTTCTTAAAGCTAATTCGTCATAACCTTCGGGCAAAAAAACAGAATTTAGGTTGGGCAAACGGTATTGCTCATCAACTAAAAATCTGAAACCACGCCTTTCTAATTGCATTTTTAAATATTGATGCACTTCAGCATGGCGAGCCCAACGAGCTTCTAATCCTTCTTCCAAAACGATGTTCAGGGCCTCATGAAGGGCATAAACCGATGAAATTGGAGCTGTGTGATGATAGGCCCGCTTGGAGCCTGCCCAATAATTTTTAACCATTGTTAGGTCCAAAAACCAAGATTGCACTTTGGTTTTGCGGTTGTCTAAAACTTTTACAGCAGCATCCGAAAAACTGATGGGCGATAAACCTGGAGGGGCTGAAAGACATTTTTGAGTGCCTGTATAAATGGCGTCAATTTTCCATTCATCCACTTTCAAAGGCATCCCGCAAAAGGAAGTAACGGCATCCACTACGAATAAAGCACCCGCTTCATGTACCAAATCAGAGATTTCTTTCAAAGGTTGTAAAGCACCCGTGGAGGTTTCAGCATGAACTATTGCCACCAATTTGGCTTTTGGGCATGCCAATAAGGCCTTTTTTATTTGATCTGGCTCGGTTACTTTGCCCCATTCGGTATCCACTCGGGTTACTTTTGCCCCGCAACGTTCGGCAATGTCTACCATGCGGCCGCCAAATACACCATTGGTTACGATAATGCATTCATCCTCAGGCTCCAATAAATTCACCAAACAAGTTTCCATGCCAGCACTACCCGGTGCTGAGACTACAAAGGAAAGTGCATTTTCAGTCATAAAACATTGCTGCACCATGCTTTTCACTTGGTCCATCATTTCCACAAAAAGCGGATCTAAATGTCCAATTAAAGGACTAGCCATTGCACGAAGTACTCTTGGATGGGCATCAGAAGGGCCAGGGCCCATTAATACTCTATTTGGAGGATTGAAATTGTAAGTCATTTTTTTTTATGTTTTATATTTTATCGCCACAAAGGCGCAAAGACATTAAGTTTTCTATTTATTTAAAATTAGTTAATTTATTTTTTCATATTTCAAAAATTCTTAAAGAATAAAAAATAAAGGTTATACTAAGATTCACTTGAAAAATCAATTCTAGAGTAGCCTTCGAACAAGTTCCTTCACCAGCTTTGCGGTTCAGGATGACAGCCGTCTCACACCGTGGTCTGTGGCACACAGAACACATTTCTCAAACTCAATATTTGCTTCGTGTGTCTTGTGTGCCACAAGCCACGGAGGCGTTTTTATGATTGACCCAATCAACCAATTCCCCATTCAACCAATTTTCAACTCACCTCATCCAACAACTTCAAAATAGATTCATAATTCTTGCCTACGGCTTCCGACATTGCCATTTCACAGGTTTTGGACGATGAATAATAGCCGTCATAATCTGTTAAATTCACTTCATTGGCCTCAATTTTTGTGGCTGATTTTGTGAGTTCCGGATAAAAGAAACCTTTGTCACCACTCATGCCACAACAACCTGCAAATGCCGGAATATCTGCCTCTTTAGCACATGCTTTGCCAATTAATTGCAATTTAGGCATGCTTCCCATTTTATGTACAGAACATACTGGGTGAAAAACTATTTTATCCTTTGGTTTTGAAATGGTTAAATTAGGTAAAAGCTTATCGGCAGCAAAATCTATCGCATCAAAAAATGTCATTTTATCGAATTTCGCTTTGTTTTCAACAGTTAAAGTATACCGACAGGTTTTTAAAGTTTGGGTACAAGAAGTTACGTCCATCACAATCGGAATTTTACCTGAATTGGAATCCATCCAAAGCTTTTCAATGGTTTGGTTAGCGGTAAAACTATAGGCGTCGGTATAGCCTTTTGATGAAAATATTTGACCACAACAGCTTCCATTACCTTGCTGAGGCATGATTACCTCAATATTTGCTTTTTGGCAAACAGATAAAAAAGTATTAATTATATCACCACCCATCATTCGAGAAATGCAGGAAGAAAAATAGACTACTTTTCCATTTCGGATGTCGGATGTTGGATGTCGGACTGATGGATCGGAAATCCCAAATCCCAAATCCGAAATCACTATTTGGTTTGTCCATAATGGAAAACTCGGCACAACATTTTTTATAGTTTTGGTAAAATTTTTCATAAAATTTTCACCAAAAATTCTATTTAATAAAAAGCCAGATTTCAGTGCAAAACGAGTAGTATTTTCGGCAAAAGCAAAGTTTTCAGCGACTTTCAAAGCAACTTTATTTTCAAAAGCAGAATGGTTTTCATGCCTTAATCTTTTCACCAAATCACCCGTATTGATGTCAACAGGGCAGTTAGTGGCACATAAGCCATCCACTGCACAAGTTGCCAAGCCATCAAAATCAAAGTCTTTCAAAAGTGCATCTCTTGTAATGGTATCACCTGCCTCGTCTAATCGTTTTATCGCTCGGCGTACGCCAATTCTTCGGCGTGGGGTAAGGGTAACATCACGACTTGGGCAGCTTTGTTCACAAAAACCACATTCAATACATTTGTCAACCTCCTCCTCCACTATGGGCATTACTTTCAAGTTGTGCACATGGGTCAGTTTGTCTTCGGTAATAATGATGCCGGGGTTCAATAAATTGGTAGGGTCTAACAAATATTTAAGCTTTTTCATAATTTGATAAGCCTCTGTGCCCCATTCGGTTTCGATATATGCCGACACGGCCCTTCCCGAACTATGTTCGGCTTTCAAAGCACCATCATATTTATTGAGTACCAAATCAAATAAATCATCATTAAATCTTTCGTAATGGTCAATATCTATTTGAGTGGCGTATGATTGCGAAATCACAAAATGTAAATTACCATCTTTGGCGTGCCCGAAAATGATTCCGTTTTCATAATTGTATTTGTCGAAAAGCTTTTGCACATCCACCACAGCTTCACCCAATCGCTCTACGGGAAAGGTGAAATCTTCCATCAAAGCGGATGTACCTTTTGCCCTCATGCCAGCAACCGATGGGTACATTCCTTTACGGATTTTCCACATAAGGGCCTGTTCAATTGGATTTTGAGTAAAATTCGGTTCAATTATTAGCGGTAATTTTGCAAAAGTATTTTTTGCCTTTTCATATTTTTCTACAAGTTTTTCGGCAGTAGTTTCTTGAAATTCACATAAAATTGAAGCTGTAGTTGCTGAAAAATCCTTAAAAAAAGCAGGAACTCCAGGCATATTTTCCACAGAACGCAAAGAGGCTCTATCCATAAACTCCAATGCGGCTGCACCCGTTTTTATCAAATAGGCAATAGCATTGCAAGCTATTTCAGGGCTCTCGAAATAGAGCATGGCCGTCATTTTATGTGGCAAGTCTGGCACAGTATTCATTACCGCTTCGGCGATAAAAGCTAGGGTACCTTCACCACCAATAATTAAATGAGCTAAAATATCCAGCGGATGTTCATAATCAACAAAAGCGTTCATTCCATAGCCAACGGTATTTTTTTGTTTGTATTTTTTGCGAATTTTGGTAACTAAAGCAGTATTTTCTAAAACTTCGGCTCGTAATTTTCTGAGCCCATTGGCAATTTCTGAAGCTTCAGTTTCAAATCGAAAATAATCTTCAGCCTTTTCGGTATTGAAAATTTGTCCATTAGGTAACACAAAAGTGATGTATTTGAGTGTATGATAGGCATTTTGAACCACACCACAGCACATACCCGATGAGTTGTTGGATAGAATACCACCCATCATGCAGGCATTGATCGAGGCCGGATCGGGGCCAATTTTTCTGCCGTATTTTTTTAAAGCTATATTCACATTTGCCCCAATCACCGATGGCTCAATGCGGATGGTTTCACCGTTATTCTCGGGTAAAACTTTTCGCCAATAATTGCTTAAATCAACTAAAATACCATCCGTAACTCCCTGCCCAGAAAGACTTGTGCCGCCAGCCCTAAAAGTGATATGGATATTGTTTTGATGGGAATATTCAAATATTTTCTGAATTTCTTCAATGCAATTGGGCTGTAAAATAGCCTTGGGAATCAAATAAAAATGGCTTGCATCGCTCGCAAAGGCATATCTGTCAATCAAACGGGTTTTCACACGCTCTTTTGGTAGTATTTTTAAAAGCGAAGATAGCATAAAGGAATAGATCGAGAATTTTAATCAAAAAATAAAATTAACAATAAATATCGTGTTTAATATCCTGTGTTCTTCTATTTTGTTATAATTTAGAAATTAGGGTCAAAATAAATATTTATTCCCAAACTTTTAACTTATTTTTTGAATCAAAAAGCAGCGTTTTGCGCTCCTCACCTTGTCTGAAATTGAGTATATTCACCTGATCGTCAAAGAGTTCCATCATGGCTATTTGTTGAATCTTGCAACCTTTTGTAAGTAGGTCGGCAGGGAGTTCTAGATAAATCCAAGTGGCAAGATCTTCATTTTCTTTGCCGATATATTTGAAAACAATCTTTTTGTTTTGTGGTGATGTTATGGTAAAATGTTTGGAAATATAAGCTGAAACTTTGGCATCATTTTTATCGCCGTCTTGTATTTTTGTGCCTTTTGTTTTGTTTTCAGTATCAATTGCTGTTTCAAAATCATCGGTAAAAAGTCGAACTGATATTTCGTAGGTTTTAGCTTTTGAATTGAATTCTATTTGGGTGATTGAGGTATGGAAAGCATGTTTTAAGATATGAGATGTGAGATATGAGAAGTGAGATTTAGCATATATAATATCTGATTTGAGATTTGAGATTTGTGTTTTAGGATTGTTTGAATAATGTAAGCTTTCACTAAAATTTGCCAGGCTAGAAAACGATTTAAAAAAAAGGGCAACAAAAATTGCCCTTTTAAAAAATAATCTTAATTTGCCTATTAAGCCTTCTAATTTCTCAAATCTCAAAACTAACATCTAACTAAAAGACTTAAATATGCCGTTGCCAATTACAAATACCATTAGGCCTAAAAGTATAAAAGTACCCACAGCTTGTGCTCGCTCCATGAATTTTTCTGATGGCGCCTTACCCACTATCATTTCATAAAGGAGGAATAGAGCATGACCCCCATCCAATGCTGGGATAGGGAGCATATTCATAAAGGCCAAAGCCATTGATAATAAACCAGTTAAGGTCCAAAACCGGTTCCAATCCCATTCTGATCCGTACATTTGAGCAATTTCTATTGGACCCGAAAGCGCTTTATCGGCACGAACTTTGCCTGAAAATATTTTCCCAAAACCTTTAATATTATCTGTAATTACGCCAAATGCTCTTGATGTTCCTTTAGAAATTGACTCCGAAAGGGTTAAATCTTCATGAATAGGCTTTAAGTATTTATCAGTAATTTTTGCATTAAAACCAATTTGACCCGACTGGCCAATTGTTATCATCACTGAGTCCGTTTTGCCTGCTCTTTCGTATAAAAGATTCACTTTTTTACCTTTGTTGGCAATGGCAAGCTCCTTAAATTCATGATAATACTCGGTTTTTTGTCCATTTATAGCCAACATTTTATCGCCTTCTTTCAAACCAGCTTTAACTGCTGGCGAAATCGCATCTTCCCTATTTTTTGAGGTTTGTAAAGATGGTGCGATTTTACCGATTTCAAAGTGAAACATATTGTCCACAAATTCCGATTTGTTATCAGCCAATTTGTTCAAGAAATCACTTGGAAGATTAAAATCAACCGTTTTACCTTCACGCTCAACAGTAAATTTTGTGTTATCGCCCATCAAAACATCTGAACTTCGTAAATCTTCAAACTTTTTAAGTTCAGCACCATTCACTTTCAATATTTTATCGCCCGTTTTAAAACCTGCATATTTACCTAATTCGTAAGCTACAATTCCACGTTTGTTTACAGCACTCATGGGTGTATAATTTTCACCATTGCTTTTAGTAAGGCAAATAAATATGAATACACCCAATATCACGTTCACAATCACTCCTCCCAGCATCACTATCATTCGTTGCCAAGCAGGCTTTGCACGGAACTCCCAAGGCTCTGGTGTAGTGGCAAGGTCCTTGGCTTCTTGCGTTTCGTCAATCATACCAGCTATGCTCACATAACCTCCTAAAGGAAACCAACCCAAGCCATATTCAGTATCACCCACTTTTTTCTTAAAAAGCGAAAAATTCATTACATTAGGCAATGGGAAAAGAAAATCGAAGAATAGGTAAAATTTATGTACCCGCATGCCAAACCATTTGGCAGTGATAAAATGACCGAACTCGTGTAAGCTTACTAAAATCGACAGCCCTAATATTAGCTGCGCTACCATGATAAAAGTTTCCATTGATTGTGTTTAAAGCCCCTATAAATACCCTTGATAGAATATTAATGGCTTGATTCTGTTTTATTTTAATATTTATTTAAAAATTCTTTCGCCAATTTCCTTGCTTCTTTATCTGATTCAATATAATCGGCAATGTTAGGCTTTTGAACAAACGCAGTTTTTTGCAAAGTATTTTCAATTAAATCGCTCATTTGCAAAAAGCCAATTTTATCTGCCAAAAAAGCCTCAACTGCCACCTCATTGGCTGCATTTAACACACAAGGTTGGTTGCCACCTTTGGCCAAAGCGTTGAAAGCAAGTTGCAAGTTACGAAATGTTTTGTAATCGGGCTGTTCAAAAGTGAGGGACGGATGATTTAAGAAGCTAAACCGTGGAAAATCGGATGTGATGCGCTGTGGATAAGCCAAAGCATACTGAATGGGCAACTTCATATCGGGCAAGCCCATTTGCGCTTTCATGCTGCCATCGGTAAACTGCACAATTGAATGTATAATCGACTGAGGGTGAACCACTACCTCAATTTGAGAGGCCGTTAAATCAAAAAGCCATTTGGCCTCAATTACCTCCAAGCCTTTGTTCATCAAACTAGCCGAATCGATAGTGATTTTCGCTCCCATGACCCAGTTGGGGTGTTTAAGGGCTTGGGCTTTAGTTACTTTTAAAAGTTCTTCTTTTTTCCAACCACGAAAAGGACCACCTGAAGCGGTGAGAATAATTTTTTCAATCGGATTGGTTTCCTCCCCTACCAAACATTGGAAAATCGCCGAATGTTCGGAATCCACTGGGAGGATTTTCACACCATATTTTTTGGCTAATTCGGTAATAATTTCGCCTGCCACCACCAAAGTTTCTTTGTTTGCCAAAGCAATATCTTTACCTGCTTCAATGGCTTTTATGGTCGGCATGAGGCCAACATAGCCCACCAATGCAGTTAAAACGATATCAATTTCAGGGTCTTGCACAATTTCTGAAATTGCTTCATTACCAGCATAAACCTTTATGTATAAATGACTTAGGGCAGAATTTACTTTATCGAAAAGGGCTTCATTGGCAATTACCACCGTTTTTGGGCGAAATTGAATGGCTTGCTTAATGAGTAAATCGGCATTGTTTTGGGCGGTAAGTACCTTTACTCCAAATAAATTTGGATTGGCCATTACCACCTCAAGTGCCTGTGTACCTATGCTGCCTGTGGAGCCGAGTAAGGCTATGTTTTTAATTTTTGTCAATTTGTAATTATCGAAATTTGTAATTTTTTGTCATTTCGCACTAAGTGCTGAAATCTGAAAATATTTTATTGAGGATTGTGGTTGAAAGGTGTTTTGGCTTATTTTTCGCTGGCCCATTTATTTATTAATTCTTTACTATAAGTTTTTGCTTCTTCAATTGTTAATAAGCTTTTCCTATTCAAAGGTGGTGGTGCTTTTACCTTCAAAGATTTGTATTGTTCATTAGGCAAAATCATATAATTTTTATCATCAATAATTACTTGAGACTCCATTTATCTTTTTTTATTTTACCAAATTTAATTAAAAATTGTGATTTATTGAAAAAGTACTTTTTCGTCTATAAAAGGTATTCTGTGTGATATGGATTAGAAAAAAATTCAGCTTTTTTTGAATTCAAAATTGTTTTATTTTTCAAAAAGAAAAATTCAGCTTTTATAACGGCAAGGCAAATGCCAAATATTTATCCCCTGATTTTGACTTTAACTTTCCACCACCACAAGCAATTACAACATATTGTTTACCAGCCACTTCATAAACTGAAGGTGAAGCATAGCCTGCAGCTGGCAACTTCACTTGCCATAAAACTTTTCCTGTAAGTCGGTCAAAAGCTCTAAATTGTTCATCTTTCGTACCAGCCATGAACAATAAACCGCCTTTTGTAACGGCTGGTCCCCCATAATTATCTGTTCCTGTTTGTGGTATCCCTTTGGCCGTCAACTCAGGATATTCACCCAATGGAACCTGCCAAGTTTTTTTACCTGTATTCATATTAATTGCCGTTAGAGTCCCCCAAGGCGGTCGGCTAATAGGATATCCGTTGCTATCGTACCAGCGATTATAACCTGTAAAGCTGTATGGGATTATTGGCAATGATTCAGAATTATCCATATAAATAGTGTTGTTTTCTCCGGCTAAAAACTGAATAATGGCTTTGCTTTCCTTTTCATTTAACTTTGTAAAGGCAGGCATCATACCACGTCCTTTTTTAATTAGTTGTAACAAAGCTTCTTGATTATACTTTCCACTTATTTTTTGCAAACTAGGAATTGTGCCACCTTCATTGCCTTCTCCATTTGCTCCGTGGCATGAACCACAATTTGTTTTATATAATTGTTGGCCTGTAGTAGTTAAATTTTTATTCAATGGCTTTACAATCAATGAACTATAGGCAGGATTTTCTTTTGCAGGAATATACATAATGGACTTGTCATCAACGGCAGCACCACCCCATTGTGCGCCACCGTCAGTGGCCGGAAAAAAGACCGTTCTATTTTTGCCCAATGGTATAAAAGCTTGGCCAGTGTTAGATTTCCTGACCTCATTAATTATTTCTTCTCGATTTGAAGCAAATTCGTTCACATCTTTTTCTATAAAACTTTGTCGAGTAAATGGCTCCGGCAATGTTGGAAAAGGCTGTGTTTTTGATGTTTGTTCGCCTTCCATTTCTGAGGCTGGAACCGGCCGCTCTTCAATTGGGAAAATAGGCTTGCCAGTTAGTCGGTCAAAAACAAACATAAAACCTTGCTTGCTCAAAACCGATACTGCATCAATTTTGAGTCCGTTATGATTTATTGTAAACAAATTAGGCGGAGCAGGAATATCTCTATCCCAAATATCGTGATGTACCGTTTGAAAATGCCAAAGACGTTTGCCGGTATTGGCATCCAAAGCCAATAAACAATTAGCAAATAGGTTGTCGCCTTTGCGATTGCCGCCGTAAAAATCAAAAGCCGCTGAGCCAGTAGGGGCATAGAGAATTCCTCTTTTTCGGTCAATTGCCATGCCCATCCAACTGTTAGCTCCTCCTAAATTTTGATAATTTTCCTTTTCCCAAGTTTTATAACCATATTCATTTGGGTGTGGAATGGTATGGAAGGTCCAAACCTTTTTCCCTGTTTTCACATTGTAGGCACGAATATCCCCCAATAAAGCAGTTGCACTCTCAGAAACCCTTGTTCCTACAATCAAAATATCTTTAAAAACTACCGCTGGGGTGTTTGAAATCACATAATCATCAGCACCTTTACGCCGAATGCCATCAATTAAAGCTATTTTGCCATTTTGCCCAAAACTGAGAATTGGCTTTCCTGTATCGACATGAAGCGAATATAAAAAAGCCCCAAAAGCAAAAAAAATGCGAGCTTCTTTGCCGTTCGTCCAAAAGCTTAGGCCTCTGCTAGTCATATTGAAAGTATTGTCTTTCAAATCAGTTTTCCAAAGCTCTTTACCAGTAGCTGCATTTATGGCAAATGCTTGTTGATTTGCCGAAACACCATACAGTATACCTTTAATAATCAATGGGTTACATTGCAATTGAGTATTGTTTTTTAGCGTATCAGCACCACCAGAAGAATAACTCCATGCCAATTTTAGCTGCGAAACATTTTTTGGATTTATTTCAGAAAGAGGTGAAAAATGGTTGCAGTTATCACCACCATTATAGCTTTTCCAGTCAGTAAAGCTAGGTGTTTGCACGGTTGAAGTGAAAACCAAGAAGGTCATAACAAGACTTGCAACCAGCCATAAAATAGCTGTATTTCTATATTGCTTGTGCAAAAAAATTATTGTTTTTCTCAAAATACAACTTATTGAGCTAGATTTAACTTAGCTTTAAATTTTGAAATATAATCGTTTTGATTTACCTCAATACTTTTCATTTTTTATATACTGTCAAATTTTCCAACCATTATGGCCGTGGTCAGTGTCCTCACTGACTACATATTCGGAAACAACACCTTTATCGTTTTAAGCTGCTTAATTAATTGCCTAAATGTGGTCAGTGAGGACAATGACCACGGCTGAAAAAAATGAGTCAATCCTTAATTACCCAATCACATCCGCTATTTTCCGATCATTGGCCAACCTAGGTAATTTATTTTGGCCGCCAAGCTTTCCTTCGCTTTTCATGTATTCAATAAATGTATTGCGTTTAACAGGTCGTATTTTTAGTTTTTGGAGAATATTTCCTCTAATAAGGTCGTCGTAATACACGTTCAGTTCACGCAATTTGTTGTCGATATCTGCGGCAAAGGTTTCTAAATCGGCTGGTGGTTGGGCAAATTCTATCAGCCATTCGTGATAAGGCAAGCCGCCTTCTTTTGGGGTCACTTGCGGGGCAACAGTAAACTCCACCAGCTCAGCTTTATCGCTTCGGCTCATGGCATATTGCATGGCTTTTTCTACTTCTTCGCCAATTACATGCTCGCCAAACGCCGAAATAAAGTGTTTTATACGGCCAGTAACCACTATTTTATATGGATTCAAACTTACAAACCGCACCGTATCACCAATGGAATAGCCCCAAAGGCCAGCGTTGGTATTCATTATGAGGGCATAATTAACCCCAATTTTCACCTCCCCCACATGAAGCCTGCGAGGCTTAGCTTTGAAATATTCTGAAACGGGAATAAACTCATAATAAACGCCGGAGTCCAAAAGTAGCAAAAGACCTTCGTCGTTTTGACTGTCCTGATAGGCAATAAACCCTTCAGAGGCTGGATAGGTTTCAATGCTGTCGATTTTCCTGCCAATAGTATCAAACAATTTGGCACGGTAAGGCTCAAAATTGACCCCTCCATATACAAAAACTGAAAAATCAGGGAAAACATCTTTGATTTGCTTACCAGTTCGAGCTTGAATTCTATCAAAATACATCTGCACCCAAGGTGGAATGCCTGAAATCAACGACATTTCTTCCCCGATGGTTTCATCAATGATTTTATCCAATTTCTCCTCCCAATCTTCTATGCAATTGGTATCGTAACTTGGCAGTTGATTTCCACGTAAATAACTGGGAACATGATGATTAACTATTCCTGAAAGTCTCCCAACATGTACATCATTTTTCAAAGACATTTCTGGTGAACCCGACAGAAATATCAATTTCCCCTCAACCCATTTGGTGTTTTTTGTTTCTCGAATATAGCTCAAAAGGGCATCACGAGCACTACTAATATGATATTGAATTGAGTCTTTTGAAATGGGAATGTATTTTACCCCAGAAGTTGTGCCAGATGTTTTTGCAAAATACAAGGGCTTACCAGGCCAAAGTATATTGGGTTTGCCCTCAACTACTTGTTCAATATACGATTTCAGCCCCTCATAATCTCGCAATGGAACAGCCTCTTGGAAGTCTTGCGGATTGTGAATATGATGAAAATGGTGGTCTTTTGCAAATTGAGTATGACCAGCATCTTGCATTAAACTCTGCATCCAAAGTAATTGTGTGAGTTCGGGCCGTTGCATCCATGTACGGTTTTGGCCCAAAATTAAACTTGCAAATGGTCCTGCTATTACCGACCGAATTCCCATATGTTGCTATTTTTTTTCTAACATTAAGACAAAGGTAAAAAATGTAAAGCGAATCGTCGCCCGATGTAAGCGAGAAATGTCCACAGGATTCTGCGAATAAAATGTAAAAATAGCTACTGAAGGAAAATATCGTAAAAAATGAAAAATGCAAAACTGATGTTTCAGCCAATTTTTCGGTAAAAATAAAGTAATTTTGTGAGCTTAAAATAAAAAAAATCCATTGAATTATATAGAAGGAATGAACGAGCCTCAGGCTCAAGCAGTACAGCATATTAAAGGGCCATTGATGATTATTGCGGGAGCCGGATCGGGCAAAACTCGTGTATTAACCTTTCGTACTGCACATTTGATTAGCGAGGGGGTAGATCCTTTTCGCATACTTTTGCTCACATTTACTAATAAAGCGGCTGGTGAAATGCGCAAACGTATCGAAGCTGTAGTGGGTACCAATGCCCGTAATATTTGGATGGGAACATTTCACTCCATTTTTGCCAAGATACTCCGAATCGAATGCCGTGCAATTGGTTTTACACCCGACTTTTCAATATATGATACCGACGACTCCAAGTCGCTGCTCAAAGCAATCATAAAAGAGCGTGGTTTAGATGATAAAGCCTATAAACCAGCCTATGTGTTTAATAGAATTTCAGCGGCAAAAAACCGACTCCTGGGTGCTGAAGAATATGCCAATAACCCAATGATTACCGCAGATGATGCCGCAGCTAGGCTTCCAGAAATTGGCAAATTATTTGTGCTTTACCAACAACGAATGTTTAAAAATAATGCAATGGATTTCGACGACTTGTTGTTCAATACCAATATTTTGTTTCGTGATCATCCGGCTATTTTGCATAAATACCAACATAAGTTTCAACATGTGATGGTCGATGAGTTTCAGGATACCAATATTTCACAATATCTCATCACTAAAAAACTATCGGCAGTTCATGAAAATATTTGTGTGGTAGGCGACGATGCACAAAGCATTTATGCCTTCCGTGGGGCGGATATTCAGAATATATTAAACTTCGAAAAAGATTATAAAGACCTCACCGTCATTAAGTTAGAGCAAAATTATCGATCAACAAAAAATATTGTATCAGCTGCCAACTCTGTAATATCTTTGAACAAAGCACAGCTTCGAAAGGAAGTTTGGACGGCCAATGATGAGGGCAATTTGATTGATGTTTTTAAAGCATCGTCAGACAATGAGGAAGGTCGTTTGGTGGCGACTTCAATTTTTGAGGCGAAAATGAATAATGGTCTTTCAAGCAATGATTTTGCAATTTTATATCGCACCAATGCGCAGTCAAGAGCTTTTGAGGAAGCACTTCGTAAGCTAAATATAAAATATAGAATAATTGGCGGCTTATCATTTTACCAACGTAAAGAAATTAAAGATTTATTGGGCTATTTGCGATTTACTGTAAATCAAAATGACGAAGAGGCCTTTAAACGAATCATTAATCAACCAAAAAGAGGAATTGGTGATACCACAATTGCCAAAATTTCAGTTACTGCTTCCGAAAATTCGATGTCGGTTTGGGAGGTAATTTCAAATATTGAACAATTCGGTGCAGGACGATTTTCACAAACAATTGAAAACTTTTCAGACCTTATTAAAAGCTTCAAGTTACTACTTGAGCAAGGAAAGGATGCCTATTTAGTTGCCAAACAAATTGCAGCTTCGTCTGGTATTTTAAAAGAATTGTATGAAGACAAAACCATTGAAGGCCTTTCTCGCTACCAAAATATTCAAGAATTACTCAATGCAATCAAGGAATTTGTAGATAACCCTGAAAATGAGGACAAAAGCCTTTCAAATTTCTTGCAAACCGTAAGTTTAATTACCACAGCAGATAATAAAGAAGACCCTAATGATAACGATCGGGTAACCATGATGACCATTCATGGGGCTAAAGGCTTGGAGTTTAATCATGTATATATTGTGGGTTTAGAGGAAGATTTATTTCCGAGCCAAATGATGTTGCAATCGAAGGCCGATTTGGAGGAAGAGCGACGGCTGTTTTATGTGGCCATTACCCGTGCCGAAAAGAAATTATTCATGAGCTATGCCGAAAGTCGTTACCAATATGGCCGGCTAAAACCCTGTGAGCCAAGTCGTTTCTTAGAAGAAATAGATATTAAGTTTTTGAATTATTCGAAAAATAGCAAACGTGCCTATGAGGAAAAGCAAAAGGCCAGCCCAGCTTCATTTGTAAGAAATATGAATCTGAAGCCTATGGCCACAGCCAATCCAAAACCGATGACTTTGGTAAATCATACTGCCAGCGATGGCTATTTGCCAAGTGATATGAATACCCTTACAGAAGGCCAAAAGGTGGAGCATTTGAAGTTCGGCTATGGTTTGGTGAAACAAATTGATACCAATGGCACGGATAAAAAAGCAATAATTCAATTTGACAAAGCAGGTGAAAAAACCTTATTGTTGAGTTTTGCTAAGTTGAGAATTGTGGAGGGATAGATTTGATTTAAATTAATTTGGATAAATATTCCTCCTCTTTAAACCCTACCAATACCCCTTTTTCAAATTCAATAACTGGCCTTTTGATGCTGTTGGGTTGAGTTATCATTAATTTTATCATAGCTTCTGGAGTTGACGGTTTTACATCTGAAGTCAATTCTTTGTAAGGATTGCTTGCTTTGTTGAAAAGCTTTTCGATTGGCACTTTTTTTAGCCATTCTTTCACCTTCTTTTCAGTAATTCCTTCCTTTTTAAAATCATGAAATTCATATTCGATTTCATTGGTTTTCACCCATTTTATTGCTTTTTGCACCGTATCACAATTGGGTATTCCGTATATATTTAGCATTGTTTTTTTACTCAAAATTAGCTTTTAAAAAATAATTTTAAGCTGATTTAGTTATATTTGTTAAAAAAATATTCAAAAGCATTGAATCAAAATCAATTTAAAATAGCGAAGTCTATTGACGAAATGAGCAAAGTTTTGGTAGGTCAAGAACGCCTCCTCAACAGAATGCTTATTGGCCTATTCACAGGTGGGCATATTTTGCTTGAAGGTGTACCTGGCCTGGCTAAGTCTCTGTCTGTTAATACTTTAGCAAGAGTACTGGACTTGAACTTTCACCGTATTCAATTCACACCCGACCTACTTCCAGCTGATCTTGTTGGCACTCTTATTTTCAACAGAAAATCCAATGATTTTGAAACAAAAAAAGGGCCTATTTTTGCCAACATAATACTGGCCGATGAGATAAATCGAGCACCTGCCAAAGTACAGTCGGCACTTTTGGAGGCCATGCAGGAGAAACAAGTAACTATTGGCGATACTTCTTTCAAATTGGACCGACCTTTCTTGGTTTTAGCCACACAAAACCCAGTAGAACAGGAAGGCACTTACCCTTTACCAGAAGCCCAAGTCGATCGGTTTATGATGAAGGTGCATGTCGATTATCTTAATAAGGAAGATGAGTTAGAAGTAATGAGGCGTATGTCGAATATGAACTTTGACTATACGGTTCGTCCAATTTTGGGGAAAACGGACATTGAAAGTATAAAAAATGAGATAAATAATGTGGCTATTTCAGACACTTTGGAGCGGTACATAATTGAGTTGGTTTTTGCAACCCGTGCACCACTCAACTATGGCTTAAAAGAGGAAGCCCGATACATTCAATATGGTGCTTCCCCACGAGCCACAATTTTCTTAAATTTGGCTTCAAAAGCAGTTGCCTATATCAATAACCGTGATTTTGTGTTGCCAGAAGACATAAAGGAAGTAGCCCAAGATGTGCTCAATCATCGAATAATACTTAATTACGAAGCTGAGGCAGATGATATTAAGACTTCACAAATAATTGATACGCTGTTAAAAAAGATTGCAATAAGTTAGTTCAATTACCTATTAAAAGTAAATTTTTATTCAATTACCTCCCCATTTTTAATCTCCCTTTTTATTAAAAATAATGGTCGGTTTTTTACTTGGAAAAAAATTCTCAATACATATTCTCCAATAATTCCAAGGGCAATCAGTTGAACGCCAGCAAATAAAATTATCACAAAAAGAGTAGCTGTAAAGCCTTGAGGAACGTAGCCTTTATCAAAAAATTTCTTAAAAAGAACAGTTAAAAGGTAAATAGTTGCAATTAAAAAAGTGCCAATTCCCATATTGGTAACTAGCTTAATTGGTGCTTCACTAAAGTTGAAAATTCCATTGTAGGCCAATCTGAACAGCATTTTCAAAGAGTATTTTGAGTCGCCAGCCGCTCTACTATCACGGTCATATTCAACACCTACTTGCTTGAAGCCCACCCATGTACGCATACCACGCAGGTAACGACTTTCCTCTGGCATTTTATTCATTATATCAACTACTCGGCGAGATACCAATGAAAAATCACCTGAGTCCAAAGGAATGTCGATATAAGATATTGTTTTTAATAATCTGTAAAAAGCTGAATATGCAGTTCTTTTTAACCAGCTCTCTTTTCGTTTTTTCCGAACGGCATATACAACATCATTCCCGTTTTTAAGCTCTCCATAAAATTGCTCTAAAAGTTCAGGAGGGTCTTGAAGGTCACCATCAATTATAAATACACCTTCTGTACCTTCCGCTTTAGCCATACCTGCTGTTACTGCACTTTGGTGACCATGATTTCTCGCTAAAAAAACAGCATGGTATCGGTTATCACTTAAAGCCAAAGCAGCCATTAATTCGGCAGTATTGTCCTTTGAGCCATCGTCAATTAGTACCACCTCAATTCGTAATTGGCTGGTTTCCATGAGCATATTCAGTCTTTCAACCAAAAAAGGAAAGGTGTCTTTTTCATTATAAAGAGGAGCAACAATAGAGATTTGCGGTAAATTTTGCATCTAATTTGAAAAAGAATTTTTGACAATTTTTCGCATGTGAAAAATAGCCCATTGAAATATTATTACAAAATTAATGAATATTTTTTCAAGGTATTGGCAATACCTTCGATTCTTTAAATGTAGATAATATCACCATGGTTTGCGTGCTGGCCACCTCTTCAATCTCATTTATTTTTTCCAACATCAGCTTTTGATAAGTAGAAATATCCTTTGAAATTATTTTCAAAAGAAAGTCACATGAACCTGTAATATGGTGACATTCAATTACTTCAGGAATTACGTTTATTTGCTCCACGAACGAATCGGTAACTGCTTTTTTGTGACCAGTAAGTGTAATTTGCACAAAGGTGCTTACACCTAATCCAATTTTTTCACGATCTAATTGAGCATGATAGCTTTGAATTATACCTAAAGTTTCTAGCTTTTTTACACGCTCAAGCGTGGGTGCAGGCGAAAGGCCGATTTCTTTTGAGAGTTGTGCATTGGTAATTTTTGCATTTTCTTGGAGTATTTCCAAAACCTTTCTATCGGTAACATCTAATTTGTTAGGGACCATACAATACTTTTATAATATTTTGAACAAAGCTAATATATTCAACTCAAAACATAAAAATATTTTGTGAAAAACACTTTTTATAAAATATAATTTGTTATTTTTAGAATTATACAATGTGAAAATTGGTATTTTTCAATAACTACCTCTAATCGTTTTGTTTCTAAGATTAATATAAAATATCGCCAAATAATTCTTAGATTTGAGCCAATACAATTGAGTT
>JANMZR010000156.1:0-5729 GCA_031383555.1 Cytophagaceae bacterium
GCGGTGGCTTGGGCTTAGATGTACCAACTAATTTTGACGATACCGATAGCAGGAATGTGTACGAACAGCGGGTAATTCCGCAAGATATTTTTAAAGGAAAAGCCTTTCAAAACATCAACTTGCCTATTTCTGTATTTGATGTTTCCTATTTTCCACATGAAAGAGGGGCCTATAATTACAACACTGACTTAGATCCTAATGGCTTAATGAAAAACCCAAAAAGCAACTTTGGAGCCATCACAAGGGCTATTCCTTCAGATATTGATTTTGATAATGCCAATATAGAAATACTAGAGTTTTGGTTGCTTGATCCATTCAAAACGGGGCCAAACGGAATTGTGAAAGACGGTATTTTCAACAAAAATAACGAAACAGGAGGAAAGTTACAAATTCATTTAGGTGATATTTCTGAAGATCTTATACCAGATTCACGTTTTAATTTTGAGAACGGAAATACTTTAGATAAGGATAAAAAAGCAAGCGATATTTTAAAACAAGGCTCAACTTGGGGCTATGCGCCAACTGCACAGTTTACAACCAATGCTTTTAGTAATGACGATGCCGCCAGAAAAGCACAGGATATTGGTTTGGAAGGCCTTGATAATTCGGAAGAGAAATTATTTTTCAAAGATAGATTTTTAGATAGACTCCCCTCTAATCTTTTACCAGCTGTTCGAGCTCAAATTGAAAGTGATCCCTCTAATGACGACTATAAATTTTATTTTAGTCCTGATTTTAACCAGTCGACCAACCCAAATGAAAAGTTGATTTTTCGATATAAAAATGCTTTAGGTATGGAAAATAATTCTCCACCTTCTGCCAATACTAGACAAATAACACTTTCTGAGTCAGGTACTAACCTGCCAGATATGGAAGATTTGAATACCGATAATACTATAAATGACATTGAAGCCTACTATAATTATGAAATTGATTTAAAGCCTAGTAGCTTAAAAGTTGGCTCAGGATTTATTGTCGATAAGGTGGACAATGGCGAGCAGGGAACTTGGTATTTGATGCGTGTACCCATACGAAATGGTAAAAAAGTGGGCAATATCAATGGGTTTAAGTCAATCCGTTTTTCAAGAATTTTATTAACAGAATTTGAGCAACCGGTGGTTTTAAGGTTTGGACAATTGCAATTGACATCATTTCAGTATAGGAAATACATAAAAGATTTAAGCGTGAATGAGAAGCCAGGTTTTGAGTTAGATGAGCCCAATGCAGCAACCACAAACTTCAAAGTAAGCACTGTAAGTATTGAGGAAAATCAAACCGGCAATGGTGTAAATGTGCCCTATCGAGTGCCACCGGGCTTTGTACGTGATAGAGATATTACAACATTCAACAATATTGAACTCAATGAGCAATCACTGAGCTTATGTGTTGATAACCTAAAAGCTGGCGACTCAAGAGCAGTTTTCAAAAACACTGGTTATGACTTATTGAGCTATAACAATTTAAGGCTATTTCTCCATTTAGATAATAAATCAGGTACTGGAAATATTGACGGCAAGGTGAATTCATTTATAAGAATTGGTACCGATTTATCAGAAAATTATTATGAAATTGAAAAAGTCGGTCTCATTTCCAGTCGTTCAAACACAGATCCCTCACCAGAAGACGTTTGGCTTGAACAAAACAATAGTATTGACATTCCCTTTGGCGAATTACGTAATCTTAAAGTACTGAGGGATAAAAATCCAATTAATAAACTTAACCAGAAGTTTACAATCCCTTTTGAAAATGCATCAGGCAACTACCTATTAACGGTTGTGGGTAGGCCCGATTTGAGTTCTGTACAAACTTTAATGTTGGGTGTTAGAAATCCTTCGAAAACCAATGAAGACTTATCTTTTTGTGTATGGATGAACGAGCTGAGGGTCAACGGCTTTAACCAAACAGCTGGTTATGCTGCAATTGGTAAAATGAATCTAAAATTGGCAGATTTTGCACAAGTAACTATTACGGGTTCTATTAAAACTTTTGGCTTTGGTTCCGTGCAACAACGAATTTCTGAACGAAATAGAGACATAAGGTCTGAATTTGGAATAGCCTCAAATATTGCGGTTGATAAACTCTTACCATTAGACTGGGGTTTACAAATTCCGCTTTTTATCAGTTATGACAAAGCCTTAATTACACCAAAGTTTGACCCTCTTGATCCAGATATGTTTTTGGAAGATGCACTTTTGCGTAGAGGTGAAGATTATAGGAGACTGACCGATGATAATACAGTGAGAAAGGGCTATAATTTTTCGAATATTCGTAAAGTGAGGGCGGGACAATCAAACAAAAATCACCTATATGATATCGAAAATTTCTCGCTTTCATATGCCTTTAATGAGATGAAGCGGTATTCCGTTTTGATTCAGGACTATACAATGCGCACTTATAGAGGAGGTTTGGCCTATACTTACCAAAATACACCAGGTATTTGGGAGCCGTTCAAGAATGCCAAAAAAATGGATAGGCCAAGCCTTGCACCAATAAAAGACTTTAACCTTTCGCTAGCTCCCACTTCAATCACTTTTAGAACTGATATGGATCGAAGCTTTGTGAAAACTCAATTGCGTAATTCAGATTTTACAACAATTGGGCAAGATCCACTTTTTGAAAAATATTGGTTATTCAACAGGCTTTATGATGTGAATTGGAATCTTTCAAAAAGTTTAGTTTTAAATTATAATGCAAGTGCCAATGCTATAATTGATGAGCCGTTTGGCGAAGTAAAAAGTAATGAAACAGCTATTGACTCTATCCGAAGAAATATTTGGAACATGGGAAGACCAAAGCTTTTTAACCAAAATATTACTTCAACTTGGCGTGTTCCTTTAGATAAATTTCCTGTATTGGACTGGATGACAGCCGATTACTCTTGGAAGGCAGGCGCCAACTACCAAGCAGGAACCTTCGGAATAAAAGATGATGCTGGCGAGTTATATGGAAATGTGGTCCGTAACAACCGTGACCAACAGGTAACGGGTAAAATAGATTTAGTAGCGCTTTATAATAAGTTGAAATACTTAAAATTCGCCAATTCTCCTGACGCCAAAAGAGTAATAATTACTCAAAATCCTGGCTCCATGGAAGATATTCCAGTTTCGAGTAGTAAGGTTTTGAAAAAATTTACTAGGGTATTAATGGCAATTCGTGGTATTAATTATACAATTGCTATGCAAGAAGCCACAGTGCTACCAGGTTTTTTACCACAGCCTAAATATTTTGGCCTTGGTAATAGCTATTTGGATAGTGTAACCACCAGAAAAGTAAGTACTTTGGCCCCTGGAGTACCTTTTATATTGGGTAGTCAAAATATAAATATTCTTAAAAAGGCTGAAAATAATAATTGGCTTACCAAAAGTAAAGAGCAAAACCTACCTTTTACCCAAACAAGAACGAAAAGAGTTGAATTTAGAACGCAAATTGAGCCTATAAAAGACCTTCAAATTCAATTGGAAGCCCGTTGGAATAGAACAGATAATTACCAAGAATTTTTCAGACCAGACAGTTCAGGGCCTGGCTTCAAAAGTATAACTCCAGTACGGTCAGGAAACTTCACCATGTCGTATTTATCTTTTTTAACTGCTTTCAAACTTACCAATAGTGATGGTACTTCCGATAATTTTGAAACTTTTTTGAATTATCGAAATAATATTTTGGAAAGATTAAAAAACCTAAATACTAGTTCAGCGGAGTTTAATAACAATTCACAAGACGTACTATTACCAGCCTTTTTTGCTGCTTATAGTGGCAGAGATCCAGAAAAGGTATCCTTATCACCTTTCCGAGGGGTACCTTTACCCAACTGGCGGTTGAACTATAAAGGATTGGCCAATTTACCTTTGTTTAGTAAGTGGTTTACTACTTTGGAAATAAGTCATGCTTATTCGTCAACTTATTCGGTTGGTAATTTTGTATCGTCATTAGAATACCAAGATCCAAATTTGCTTAGGTTTAATCAAGATAATTCACGTGTCCATTTTCTGGGTTTTGATACTAATTTCAATTATCCATTCGCTAGCCAACTTAATGATGGAGGTCAATCTGTGCCAGTTTATATGATGAGTATTATTTCCTTTACTGAAAAATTTGGGCCTTTTATTGGCCTTAATTTCCGCACAAAATCAAAATGGACAGGCAGAGTTGAGTACAATCAAGACCGTAATATCAGTCTAAATCTTTCTAATTCATCCATTTCAGAACTAATCAATAAAGATTGGGTGGTTACACTAGGTGCTACGAAAAACAATGTAAGAATTCCTTTTAAGGTGAATGGAAAAACCGTTCGATTGAAAAATGATTTAACATTTAATATGAATTTTACCTTGCGAGATCAAAGAGCTGTATTACGTAAATTCGGTGATACTGAGCCAGTTCCGGGTGTAGAAACTGCCGGTCAGTTAATGCTTCAATTTAGGCCACAATTGCAATATGCAGTAGATAAAAAACTAAGTGTATCTATTTATTTCGATCGTATGCTCAACGACCCATATGTATTGACTTCCTTTAGACGTGCTACCACTCAGGGTGGGATTCAGATTAGGTATTCTTTGACACCTTAGTTTGTTTAAGGTTTGTTGTTTTTAGTTTTCTTGCACCATAATTGGTGGGTTGTTTTATAGTTTGTAGTTTCTCACAACAATCTTAAAACCACAAACTATAAACAATTTTTTATTTTCCCTTATTTCATCGTAATTTGCACATAAATTCAATATCATAATTTCAATGACAATTTTAGACAATCTTTTTTATACAAAAGAACATGAATGGGTGAAAATTGACGGTAATATTGCAACCGTTGGTATTACAGATTTTGCTCAAAGCGAGTTAGGCGATATAGTTTTCATTGAAATAGAAACTGTAGGAAAGAGCCTCAATGAAGGTGAGATATTTGGTACAGTCGAAGCCGTAAAAACGGTTTCTGATTTATTTATGCCAATTACAGGAAAAGTTATTGAGATGAACGACCTATTGAACAACAAGCCTGAACTGGTAAATACAGATACCTATAATGATGGCTGGATGATAAAAATTGAATTAACTAATGATGATGCCGCTTCAAATCTTTTAGATGCTGAGGCATATCGAAAACTAATTGGAATATAGATTTATTGAAGCCCGCAATTGGGCTTTTTTTTTGGTTTGCATAAATTATTATTTACAATAGCAATAAAACCCAAAACCTAAATTGAGTATCTTAATAAAATCTGCTAAAATAATAGACAAAGGCTCGCCCTATAATGGTGAGGTTTTAGATATTTTTATTAAAGAGGGTATAATAGAACAAATAGGCCAATCCATAATTGTTAAAGCTGATGAAGTAGTAAATATCCCAAATCTTTCTGTTTCAACTGGTTGGTGCGATATGCGAGTACACGGGCGTAACCCTGGTTTTGAACATAAAGAAGACTTCGATTCGTTGGAAAGTGCGGCTATTGCTGGCGGATTTACCGATATTGTGCTTTTACCAAATACCTCCCCAATAATACAATCGAAAGAGGCTGTTGGTTTTATTAAATCTGCTTCCGAAAAATCAAAAATAAATTTCTGGCCAATTGCCGCTGCCACAAATAATTGTGAAGGTAAAGACATCAACGAGCTTATTGACTTGAACAGGGCAGGAGCTATTGCCTTTTCTGATGGTGAAAATGCAGTGAGTAATCCTGATTCTATTTTAAAAATATTACAATATATAAGTCAATTTGATGGTTTGTTTTTAAATAGAC
>JANMZR010000157.1:0-29210 GCA_031383555.1 Cytophagaceae bacterium
GCCAATAACTGAAATAATCCAACTTCATTTCTTACTTTTTTTCCATATTCTACGCCATAGTTTTTTTCATTTCCAGCAATTTTATATAATTCTAAATCTGAAACTATGGTTTGTCGTAATGCCAATGGCGATATAGTCATATTGAAAAATTTGTTTGGCTTATATTCCAATCCAATACTTTCAGTAATAAAAGCTGGTGCAAAAAGGCCAGATCGCTTTACGTTTTTTGAAACACCGCCTGTAGTAATATTATCAAAAGTGTTTGTAAATTGTGAAATAAAGTTACCCATAGCCGCTAAGCTCCATTTTGGAGAAATTTGCTTTGTGAATTTTGAATCAAATAAAATTACATCTATACTTTTACGTGTTAATGCCGTTGCCCCTTCGGCCTTATCTTTATTTGAAAGTAAACCATATTTCATTTGGAGGTTGTTTGTCCAACCAATTTTATCTAATGAGTAATCTCTGTTTGAATTGAAAAAACCACCAATTCCTAAAGATGAAGCTACCGAACTACCTTGAAAATTATTGGAAAAAGCACCCTGATTTATATTAAAACCAAACTGTTTAGCACCTTTCCAAGGGCCAACGGTATCAGCAACAATAATGGCATTATTTGCATTTAATAATAATGAAAAGAGCATAGAAAGAACTAAGAAACTTACCTTTTTCATTTTAATTTTTTGAGATTAAGTAGCTATTTCAATTTAGGGCTTTTGAGGTTAACTAGGAATATAAAAAATACGCCTAAATGGTAGGTTTATTATTTGATATGGTCTTTAAAAAAACAAAGCTAAATTATTCTTTTTAATTTTCAAATAAAACCACGTGTTTAGTTGAAAGTATGCTCAAGGGCATTACTGTTTTTGTATCACTAGTTTTAATTGTAATTGATGTATTGTCAACGGAGTCAACTTCGCCTTTTACCCCAGCAATTTCAATTATTTGGCCTTCTTTATACTTATTTTTATTGTAAAAAGATGATATTATTCAAAAATTAATTGTTTCGATTTACAAGTTCTAAATTTTTATTGCAAAAAAAAAGAGCGTCTTTATTTTTAAGCGCTCTTTTTCAGTAGTTATTGCAAAATAAAATTCAAAAATATTAACCTAATGCCACTCTTTTGAAAGTTGATATGGTTAACCCCTTCTGTGTTTGCTCAAGCAATTGACGAATTGTTATGCTGTTATCTTTTACAAATTGTTGATTTAACAATGTATTTTCCTTGTAAAATTTCTCCAGTCTACCTATTGCTATTTTATCTAACATGGCTTCAGGCTTGCCTTCTTGACGAGCTTGATCCTTGCCGATTTCTATTTCTTTCTCAATGGTTGTTGCATCTACACCATCCTTATCTAATGCTACTGGCTTCATTGCGGCAATTTGCATGGCAATATCCTTTCCCACCTCTTCAATATCAGCTCCTTGAATGTTATTAAAGGCAACTAGAACACCTAACTTTCCATTTGAGTGGATGTAAGAAATTACTTTTTCAGCAGTTACATTTTCATAAGCTGTTACTACTAATTTCTCACCAATTTTACCTGTAAACTCTATAATACTTTCGCCAATTGGTTGACCAGTTGTGGTATGGCAAGCTAAAAGCTCATCAATTGATGCTGGGTTTTTCAAAACGGCAATTTCCATTAAACTTTTAGCTAAATTTTGGAAATCAGTTACTTTTGAAACAGGCTCTGTTTCACAAGCAAATGCTACAAGTTTACCATTTGTTTTATCTGAAGATATTTCTGCTAAGACTACCCCTTCAGACGTTGCGTTGTCAGCTCTTTTTGCTGCAACCTTTTGGCCTGCTTTTCTAAGTATATCTACTGCCGCCTCAAAGTCACCTTCTGCTTCTGTTAATGCCTTTTTGCAGTCCATCATGCCTGCACCAGTCATTTGTCTTAATTTATTTACGTCCGCTGCTGTAATTATCATTGTTATCCTATTTTATAAAATTAAATATTCTGTAATCTTTCTTTTAAAAATAATAGCCCATAGTTTTCTATGAGCTAAAATTAAATTATATGCATTTTAAAAGAGTTTTAAAAATGAAAATTGATTTCTAATCTCTAATCTCTTTTTTTAAACCTCTTCTTCTGCTTCTTTAGCCAATTTAGCTACTTTTTTTGCAATTTCTTCTTCCTCAACATCAATAGCTTTCTTTGCTTCCTCGTCCTCAGCTATTTTAGCATCATCTTTGTCTTGCTTCCGTTCCATCAAACCTTCTTCAATAGCCTTACCGATTGTAAGTGTAATCAGAGCGATTGATTTATACGCATCGTCATTTGAAGGTATTGGGAAGTCAACAAGATTAGGATTTGAGTTGGTATCGCACATTGCAAATACTGGAATGCCTAACCTTTTTGCTTCTGCTACAGCAATATGTTCACGTTTTACATCTATAACAAAAAGGGCGGCCGGAAGGCGAGTCAATTCTGTTATACCACCTAATACTCTTTCTAATTTGGTTTTCTCTCGCTCCATCATTAGGCGCTCACGTTTTGCCAAACCTGATGCAGTGGTTTCATCTTTCAACATTTTGTCGATAGTCGACATTTTTTTGATTGACTTACGCACTGTTGCAAAATTTGTAAGCATGCCTCCTAACCAACGGTCAGTTACATACGGCATTTTCAAACGACCTGCTTCTTCTGAAACTATTTCCTGAGCTTGTTTTTTTGTAGCCACAAACATAACTTTTCTGCCAGAGCGCACTATGCCTTTCATTGCATTGGCTGCGTCTTCAAGTGCCGAAACTGTTTTGTTGAGGTCAAGGATATGGATTCCATTTTTCTCCATGAAAATGTACGGAGCCATACGGGGGTCCCACTTACGGGTAAGGTGGCCAAAGTGCACACCAGCATCTAATAATTCTTTATATTCTACTTGAGCCATTTTTGTTTTAAAGTTTTGGGGCAAATAGCCCATTTTTGAAAATATAATATGAAAAAATTGGCATAAAGCATCGGCTTCAATCAAGCTTTATGCGCTAGGTAATACTAATTATTTCTTCTCTAATTAGTTAAAAACTTTTGGCAGATTTTGTATTTGAAAAAAATTTCAACACAATTCCTCAAGAATATTAACGTTTTGAGAACTGGAATTTACGACGTGCTTTTCGACGACCTGGTTTCTTACGCTCAACCATACGTGGGTCACGGGTAAGAAATCCTTCTTTCTTCAAAGCTGGACGATTTTCCAAGTTTATGCTTGATAAAGCACGAGAAATCGCCAATCGTATTGCTTCTGCTTGGCCCTTTACTCCACCACCATCAACATTCACCTTAAGGTCATAAGTACCTAATTGGTCTATTAATGCGAAAGGTTGATTTACAATAATTTGAAGGATTTCTGATGGGAAATATTCTTTGAACTCCCTTCCATTTACTTTGATTTCTCCTTTTCCGGGAGTCATAATCAATCTTGCAACGGCGGTTTTTCTTCTTCCTAATGTTCTTGTTACTTCCATTTTATAAAATGATTTGATTTTCTATTTAGAAATAGATTAAAATTTTAATTCTTTTGGCTGTTGCGCCTCATGTGGGTGAGCAGTACCTGCATACACATAAAGGTTAGTGTACAACTTGCTTCCCAATTTGTTTTTTGGCAACATACCTTTAACGGCATGCTCAACAACACCTCTCGGATTTTTAGTAAGCACTTCTTTTGGAGTACGAAAACGCTGACCACCTGGGTAACCCGTGTGACGGATATAAATCTTATCGTCCATTTTCTTTCCTGTTAGTCGAATCTTTTCAGCATTAATAACGATAACGTTATCGCCACAGTCAACATGAGGAGTATAGTTTGGTTTATGTTTGCCACGTATAACTTTCGCTATTTCTGATGACAAACGACCAAGTACTTGATTTTCAGCGTCAACAATTACCCAGCCTTTTTTTGCTGTGGCTTTATTGGCCGAAATGGTTTTGTAACTTAAATTATCCACTTTTTAAATTTTTTTATTGCTTTTATTATGAAATTCGGAAATATTTCATTTTTAAGCGTTTACAACCTAATTTTCATTTCACGGGCATGTGCGTTGAAAAACGGAGTGCAAAGATAGGAAATTGATTTTTGAATAACAAATAACGTTTTGATTTTTATTGGATTATGTTTTGAAAAAGGAACCTAGAAATTTATTTTTTCATGAATTATATACTCTGGCCTATTTTTTATTTCATCGAATACATTACCCAAATATTCCCCCAAAACACCAATTGTGATTAATTGAACACCTCCAAAAAATATAATTGATATAATGATTGATGGCCAGCCAGAAACAACAGTATCTGGTCTAAAATATAGGCCAGAAATTACGTAAATTCCTAATAATAAACCAACTAGCAAACTTAAAAAGCCAAGTGCTAATGCCAATTTAAGTGGCTTTTTACTGAAATAAAGCATGCTAGTTGAGGCAAACTTTATCATTTTTGATAGCGGATATTTAGTCTCGCCTGCAAATCGCTCTTCCCGCTGGTACATGATTGGCACTTGCTTAAAACCTACCCAACTGATGAGGCCTCGGATATATTTATTTTTTTCAGGAAGATTTTTGAAAGCTTCAATCACATGTTTATCAATCAATCGAAAGTCACCAGTGTCGACAGGAAGTGGCGTATTTGAAAGATAATTGATGGTGCGATAAAATAATTTTGCTGTTAATCTTTTGAAAAAAGTTTCTCCTTTTCTAGATTCTCTTTGCCCATATACCACATTTGCATTTTCGGAAATATGCTTTTTCAACATCTCTGGAAAAAGCTCAGGCGGATCCTGCAAGTCAGCATCAATTATAATGGCTACATCACCAATGCAGGCAGAAATGCCCGCAGTAACTGCTGGTTGATGACCAAAATTTCTAGAAAAATTTAGAATTTTTATTGTTTTATCCTCATTGGCAATTTGCTTTAAAATTGTAAGTGTGGCATCTTTACTGCCATCGTTAATGAATATAATTTCAAAGCCTTGCGCTTCAATACTTTTCATTACTTTTGCCGTCCTTTTATATGTTTCCGCAATTACAAGCTCTTCGTTAAAGCAAGGTATAATTATCGAAATAAATAGATCTTTTTGACTCATAATATTCTAATAAATTAAACAACCTTAATGCTCCATTTTAATACAATATCTTCCATTTCTACTTCAACAGATTCCTTTAAAGAATCGACAATTTCGATAGATTTTGCTTGTACTTCTGCTGATATATATTCCTTAAAAGCTGAAATGGCTTCCATAATTTCTTGATTATTGTCCAATAATGTTATTTTTATTTTATCAACAACATCAAAACCAGTGTCTTTTCTAAAGTTTTGAACCCTGTTTACAAAATCACGAGCAATGCCTTCCTGCTTCAAAATTGGGCTTATTTCAGTGTCTAAAGCAACTATCAAGTCATTTTCTTTTGCTGAAATAAAACCGGGCAAATCTTCCGTTATGATTTCGACATCGTCAATATGTATTTTGAATCGGGACGCCGAACCGTCTGTATTTAAAATATGGAATTCGCCGGTATTTTCTAAAGTTGATAAATCAGAGGCTGACATTTCTTGAATTGCGTTGGCAACAAACTTCATATTTTTGCCAAAATGAGGCCCTAATGTTTTAAAATTTGGCTTCACTTTTTTAGTAAGTACTCCTGAGGCATCGTTTAGGTATTCAATTTCTTTAATATTTACCTCTATTTTAATAATATTTTCTATTGAGCTGATCTGATTCCGTACTTTTTCATTCAAAACTGGAATTAATATTTTCGAAAGAGGCTGACGGACTTTAATTCTATTTACTTTTCGCATTGCGTGCACCAAAGAGCAAATTCGTTGCGCCAAATCCATTGATTCCTCCAAATCTTTGTCAATCCATTCTGGTATTTCAGTTTGGAAATCAGTTAAATGAACTGATTCAGGTGCTAGTGGAGTTCCTTTTTCTCTTGCAAAATCACGAATATGGTCGGTCATATTTTTGTATAACCAATCGCTATAAAAAGGGGCTATCGGGGCCATTAATTGGGCTACCGCCAATAAACAATGCTGTAATGTTTCGTATGCAGCATTTTTATCAATAGTGATTTCTCCTTGCCAAAACCGACGACGACACAAACGTACATACCAGTTAGAAAGATGGTCATTGACAAATTCTTGAATGGCACGACCCGCCTTAGTAGGCTCATATTCTCCATAAGCTTCATCTACTTCTTTTACCAAAGTGAGCAGTTTTGATAATATCCATCGATCGAGCTCAGTAAGTTTTTCATGAGGTACTCTATTGACTTCGTTGATACTATAATTATCCAAATTGGCATAAAGCGCAAAGAAATTATAGGTATTAGTGAGTGTACCAAAAAACTTATTACGAACCTCAGTAATTCCCGCCAAATCGAATTTCAGGTTATCCCAAGGTTGCGAATTTGTAATCATGTACCAGCGAGTTGGGTCAGCGCCGTATTTTTTCAACGTTTCAAAAGGGTCAACAGCATTGCCCAATCTCTTGGACATTTTATTGCCATTTTTATCTAAAACTAGGCCAGTAGAAACTACATTTTTGAAGGCCACTGAATCTGAAACCATCGTGGAAATGGCATGAAGTGTAAAAAACCAGCCACGGGTTTGGTCAACACCTTCGGAAATAAAGTCGGCTGGGTAGGCTTTTTCAAAAATATCCTTATTTTCAAATGGATAATGCCATTGAGCATATGGCATGGCACCTGAGTCAAACCAAACGTCTATTAGGTCGGTTTCACGGGTCATTAGCTTTCCTGAAGCAGAAATTAAGAAGATTTCATCGACATATGGGCGGTGAAGGTCGAATTGGGCTACTTCAAATCTTTCCAAAAAAAATAAATTCTTTTCACGTTGCTCACTACTCAAAACATCATCTATCAGCGCATGTTTTACACTATTAACTAATTCTTCAACAGAACCAATACATACTTCTTCGCCATCTTCCGATCGCCAAATAGGCAATGGGGTTCCCCAAAAGCGAGAACGTGAAAGGTTCCAATCAACCAAATTTTCTAACCAATTGCCGAAGCGGCCAGTTCCAGTGCTTTCTGGCTTCCAATTAATAGTTTTGTTTAGTTCAATTAATTTATCTTTTATCGCTGTCGTTCTGATAAACCATGAGTCCAGCGGGTAATACAAGATTGGTTTATCAGTACGCCAGCAATGCGGGTAAGTATGCTCATAACGCTGTACATTAAAGGCCTTATTTTCAGTTTTTAATTTTATTGCAATACGCTCATCTACAGATAGATACTTATCACGTCCTTGTTTTTTCTTTTCAACTTCCTTTTCTTCTTCTGTTAAATAGGCTTCTTTCACATATTCAAAGGCAAAATCTTTTACCTCTTTCACAAACTTTCCTTGTAAGTCTACCAATGGCACATCTTTTCCATTAACGTCTTTCACCATAATTGAAGGTATGCCATGTTGTTGGGCTACTTTAAAGTCATCGGCACCAAAAGTTGGGGCAGTATGTACTACACCAGTGCCATCTTCGGTAGTTACAAAATCGCCAATGATAACTCGAAAGGCAGCCGTTTCTGGTTGTACATAAGGCATAAGTTGCTCATATGTAATACCTTCTAAATCAGCCCCTTTATAAGTATTTATGATTGTCCAAGGTATTATTTTATCCCCGCCTTTATAAACTTCAAAGTCACCACCTTTTCCATTTTCGTTGAAATGTTTACTCACCAATTTATTTGCCAAAATTAAATTTACTGGCAAAAAAGTATAGGGATTAAAAGTTTTAACTACCGCATATTCGATATTTTTCCCAATTGTAAGCGCTGAGTTTGAGGGCAATGTCCACGGTGTGGTTGTCCAAGCAAGGATATAAGTAGCTCCCCAGCTCTTATTTGTAAAAAGAAATTCAGAATTGTGGTTTATGATTACTTTGAACTGAGCCGTAATCGATGTGTCTTTTACATCCTGATAAGTGCCCGGCATGTTCAACTCATGTGATGAGAGGCCTGTTCCAGCTGCTGGCGAATAGGGTTGAATAGTATACCCTTTATAAAGTAATCCTTTATTATACAGCGTTTTAAGCAAATACCAAACCGACTCGATATAATTATTTTCGTAGGTTATATAAGGCTTTTCCATATCTACCCAATAGCCCATTTTATCGGTCATTTCTTGCCATTGATCCGTAAATCGCATTACAGTTTCTCGGCATTTTTGGTTGTAATATTCTACTGTAATTTCATTTCCATACTTATCTATTTTACCATTCCCAATATCTTCTTTTGTAATGCCTAATTCTTTTTCGACTTGTAACTCAACAGGTAGCCCATGGGTATCCCAGCCACCTTTTCGATGCACCTGTTTGCCTTTTAAAGTTTGGTATCTACAAAAGATATCTTTAATAGCACGAGCCATAACATGATGTATACCTGGTGTTCCATTGGCAGAAGGAGGGCCTTCATAAAAAGTGAAAGTGGGCTTACCTTCCCTACTAGTTACGGACTTCTCAAATATATTTTCACTTTCCCAAAAAGCCAATATCTCATCAGCTATTTGAGCATAATCTACTTGTTTATATTCTTTAAAATTCATGTTTAAGCTGTTGGCTGTTTCCTAAAGGGCTTAGTTCAAAACTAATAAAATGCAAAATTACGATTTTTGATGGGCTTTTGGAATTTTAAATACAATTTCAAGTTAGTTCCTTTTGTACGATAAGACAAAATGGTCAATAAAAATTGAATAAATACCGAAATAAGGTCAATAAGTTTTTTAATCTTTTATGATTTCTGGGTTTTTGGCTATTGAATTTCTTGCAGCCAAATAAGCCAGAAAACAAAGAATTGAGCCCATCATAAATGCAGCCCCGGGGAAATGAATGGCGCTTGTTTTGGCTGTAAAATAGGAAAATAAATTAGAAGCAATCAAAGGACCTAATATGGTTGTAATCGCCTGTAAGCTGGTAAGCCCTCCTTGAAGTTCCCCTTGATTTGAAGGACCAACTTGTTGACTGATAAGGCTTTGTAAAGAAGGCCCCGCAATTCCGCCCAAGCCAAATGGAATCATAAAGGCATACATCATCCAGCCTTGGCTAGCAAAAGCAAAAAGCAAAAAACCAAAAGCATAGAAAAATAGGCCAATTACTACTGAGCGTTGATCGCCAATTTTTGGATTTACCTTTCTTGTTAAAAAACCTTGTACAAAAGCAATCATCAAGCCCACAAAAGCAAGCGAATAACCTACCTGAGCTGGTGTCCAGTTAAATTCTTTCATGGTAAAAAAACTCCATGTACTTGGATGCACCTGACCGCCTAACGATAAACAGAAATAAGCAATTAATAAACCTAAAATAGTGGGATATTTGCCTAAATTCTTTAACGTTCCAATAGGATTGGCACGTTTCCAATCAAATTCACGTCGGTTTTCTTTGGCTAATGATTCGGGCAAAATAAAATAACCATACAACCAATTTGCCAACGTGAGTACAGCAGCCGCAAAAAATGGTACTCTTGTTCCATAATGAGCCAATAAACCTCCCACGGCGGGGCCAACAATAAAACCTAAGCCAAAGGCTGCGCCAATCATGCCGAAGTTTTTTGCCCGGTCCTCAGGTTTACTAATATCCGCAATATAAGCAGATGCAGTTGTAAAGCTAGCTCCTGTGATGCCTGCGATAATTCTACCCACAAAAAGCCAAGCTAAATTTGGCGCAAAACCGAGCAAAATATAGTCTAATCCAAAGCCAAAAAGAGAAAATAAAAGTACGGGTCTTCTCCCATATTTATCTGATAATCCGCCCATTATGGGTGAAAATATGAATTGCATAATGGCATAAGAAGCCATTAAAATACCTGAATATCTACTCGCAAGGCTTATGTCGCCATTGGCAAATTCTTGTAATAATGAAGGTAAAATCGGAATTATTAAGCCAATACCTAATACATCTATTACCAATGTGATGAAAATAAAAAGTATGCCAGGATTACGTTTTTGCGACAAAATGGAAAAGAGTTTGAAAGTTTTGTTAGTTTGAAAACCAAAATAATTATGGTTTATTTTAATTTTTGAAACTGCAATTTAGTCTTATTTTATGGATTTTTCATCCTTAAAAGCTTGATTAAGCACCTTTTCAGCCAATTTGTTTTGAGGGCTAAAAGTGTCTTTGCGCCTAGAGTTTGAATCGAGAAAGGGAAACCACTTCCAAATAAAAACCCCTGCGAACCAAGGCTCAGGCCAAACTGTTTTGAAAAACGCCTCATAACTATTGGCTTGTGCTAGCTCATTATCTGGCAATGAAAAGTCGGTTTCCCAAGGTTTTTCTGCAGTAAAATCACAAGATCGATAGCCAAATTCAGTGAAAAGTATAGGTTTTTGGTATTTCCCAGCTAAACTACTCAAAGCTTTTTTATGCTTTTCCCATCCTTTTTCTATTTCTGAAATTGTGGGTGTTTTTTCATCTGAAACTGGAAAATAACCATCCACTCCAATAAAATCTAATTGTGCCCAAAAGGGTATTTTTTTATAAGAATCCCAGTTTTCGGCATAAGTGAGTTTTCCTTTATAAATTTTCTTTATTTCTACAATTAAATTATTCCAAAATTTTGGTCTTTCTTCTACTGAATTTTCCATTTCGGTTGCCAAACAAAATATTTCAGCATGCTCATTTTCAGCGATTTTAGCAAATTCTAAAATGTAGTTTCCATAGCCTTTTTCAAAAATGGTCCAATCCTTTTCTGATTCGAAATCTAGGTTTCCAGTAAAGCCTCCACGGCCAATCCACATATGAGGTTTCAACATTACTTTTAGGTTTTTTGCATGCGCCATTTTAATGCATTCCCGCACTCCATCTGGTGTTTCGCCCCACCAAACGTGGCCTCTTTTGGTAGTATCTTTGGCAGAAACATATTGAAATTCTGGAGAGTTTTCCCTAACGAAGCCATAAGGCATGAAGGAAATAAAATCAGCCCCTAAATTTGTAACCGGCTGTATATGAGTAGAATCGATAATTTTATGTGGTGCAACATAGGAAAGTCCTTTGGCTTTTTGGCCTTTAAAAATAAAAGGTTTTTTCGGTTTATCATACGACTCACACGAAAATAAACAATTAAAATATATAATAAAAAAAAGTAGTTTTCCATTCATAGGATTATTTGTTATTTTATTTGAAGATAAGGATAGGCTATTCTTATACAACTCAGTTCCAGCTCAATTAATCTAAGGATGACCACGCCTGAAGCGAGTCCATCGTCATTTGCTACCTTATATATTTGCTTTAATTTCCTTTAAAATATCATGCTCGGGTAGTACTTTATAATGTGGATCAAGCGGATAACAGCCTGATAACAAGCCGTTTCGGGGAGCTGTTGTACAATCAGAGAAAGTTCGGCAAATTTTATTTCGTGTTAGCGAGCGACAATTCAAAATATCGTCAGGCATTTCGGGGTAGGAAAGCACCATTCTGCCAAAGCCAACCATATCGGCTTTTTTATTTCTCAATACGTTTTGGGCCACATTGGGTAGCCATTCTTGCAAATATGAATAGGCTGAACCGATAATTACCATTTCTGGGAAAGCTTTTTTGAGTTCGTCGCAAACGGCAATTTGTCGAGCCACGCCCACCAAAGGCTCCTCAGGCGGATTATAACCATCTGATGGCGGGAAAATAGCAGGCCGCATCAAATGGGGATTGTAATAAGGGCTTCCTCCTGACACGCAAATCATCTGAATACCAAGCGATTGTGCTAATGCCAAAAAGGCTTTTGTTTCTGTTAAGTCATAGTCTGAACCATTTTTATTGGTTCCAAAGCCGTGATTGTAAACGTCACTCCCGCCCTCTCCAGTTGAGTGCGAGCTCAAATCAGGCTCACCTTCTCCATTTTCTCCTTTTTTAAATGGAACAAAATCGAAAGCCGAAAAGCGAATACCCATTTCCAAACCTGGACAAGCTTTATTAATTCCAGCGACGATATTTCTTAAAAAGCGAGTTCGATTTTCAAAACTTCCGCCATATTTGCCCTCACGTGTGCGGGCGCTCAGGAACTCATGCCCCAAATAACCGTGGCAATGTTTCACGTCAATAAACTGAAAGCCAGCCTTTTCCGCCAAAATAGCCGCCTTTACGTAGTCTTCAATTAGTTCGTCAATTTCATCATCAGTTATTAATGGCGTTTTGTCCGTTAGTCCAAATTTCGCATCTAAAACAGGGTGATGATAAAGGATTTTTGATTCAAATTTTTTATCATCATTTGGTTTGCAAAAACGACCAGAGTGGGTTAGTTGAAGGCCTATTACCAAGTCATCGGTTGTCCCAAATTTAGCTTTATGGGTATTTTGCAATAATTGAAAAAGCTCCACAAAATCTTGAAAATTGTTCTCATTCATCACAAGCTGGCGAGCATTGGCTCTGCCCTCATGCCTAACTGCCACGGCCTCACAACCAAAAAGTAGTTTCGCACCTGATTTCGCAAAGTTTTCCCATCGTCGTTTTGTAAAGTTAGTCGGTTTGCCATCTTTTGTGCCGTCCCAGCCTTCCATGGGCAATATACAAAGTCGATTACCGATTGTTTTGCCAGATTTCAGGTTTATTTTTTCTTTGAAAACTGATACGGATTCATCATTAATTTCAGTATCAAAAGGCAAGTTGGCACCTGCTTCAATTGCATATTTTTGAAATTCTTCAGCCGTTTTTAATTGGGCTACTCGGGAGTATTTTGGTTTGGTTGCCATTGGTTATTTACTCAATAATTTTTCGATTTCTTTTTGAAGAATTGGTAAATGTTTAATTACAATTCCCCAAATTACATCATCAGAAACGGAGTCATACCCATGTATAATTCTATTTCGAGCGTCAACTAATTTTCTAGAATTTGATATTAAAATATTTTCTTCAATTTTCAAAATCCGACTCATTTCTTCTCCAATTATTTCAATATTCCTTTCAACAGCTCTCTTTGTTTTTATATCAACAATATATTTTGAAAACTCTTTTGGGTTATCTAAAAAATAACTTTCAATTTCCATAATTGCATTTAGAATATCATAAAGCCAGCTTTTTACCTCATTTTCCATAAATCAATTGCTTTTGGTTATTCACTGATTGCCTAAAATATGGGTTTTTAATTGCTTTTTCTTCTAATAGGTCTATTGGCCTTTTAAAAATATCTTGTAATGAAAATTTAAAATCAAAATAATTATCTGCATAATCTTCAACATTCATTATTGTAAAATCCACAATTAAATCTATATCACTTTGAATTTTAAATTTATCTGTTAAAACTGAGCCAAAAGCATATAGGCTCTTTACTTTATAGGTTTCACAAAGCCTATTTATTTCGTCCTGATATATTTCTAAATTATTCATATTATAAAAGATTTAACTCAAAAATAAAAAATTATAAGCTAAGTTTAGTTAATAAGTTTATACCAAACCCTCAAAAAAAGTGTAATATTCCTCCCCCTTTTCTATTTTTCCTAAATAAAGCATCAATTCACGAGCGTGATAATCGCCCCACATACTGCTTTCACCGTTTGGTATTTTGCTGCCCTCGGGTATATAATCCCAGCCGTTGGGTCGGTGGTAAATAGAGTGTAAAATTAGGCCTTCATGTTGCTCATTATCAGATAAATAGGGCTTTTGCAATAAAGTATTGGCTATTGTAAGGCCAGCTTGCCAGTATTTTTGGCCTTTTTCTATTTCTCCATTTTCCTGCAAATATTTACCTAGCCGCAACAAACCCTGAGCCCCTATTGCCGCAGCTGAGCTATCAATAGGCTCATATTCATTGTACGGATTGGAAGGTTTTTCGAGGTAATAGCCTAATTTATAGAGGTTTGGTGCGCCAGTATCCCAATAAGGAATGCCGTCGGTTGGGGTGTTTTCAATATAAAAATCACATGTGGCGGTGGCCGCTTTTAAGACGATTTTTATTGTTTTATTAAGGTTGTTTTCGTTACCTTCAGCTGTGCTCATCCAACTAGCTTTTCCCATAGCTTCCAACAACTCCAATTCCTCCGCCATACCCACCATTGCCCAAGCTAAACCCCTTGTCCAAGTGCTGAAACCAGTATAACCTTGCTGGGAGTTTGGGCAGCGGTAATTGCCATCTCGCACATTGAAAACTTGCTCATGAGCGGTACGGCCCAATTTATCGTAGCTATCACGGCCTTCACCATAATAAATAGAGTAATCAGCCGTGGCTTTGATATGTGCAATGGCTCGATCGAAAAGATTAATTTTAATATCATTTTCAGCTTGCAAAAAATGACCTAATAAGTGGCTGACCATCAAGGCCCTACAGCTTCTGATGGTATCCACAAAAAGTGAATGTGCACCATTGAAACTATGAATAAAACCGCCGTTTTTAATTTCCGTCCAACGGGTGGCTTGAACGGCCCCCGATATTTTGAGGGCTAATTCATAAAAATTCTTTTCATTTTGATCGAAAGGAATTTTCCCTTCATTCATAAGCCTAAGCAAATTGCCATAAGTACTCACATTATTGAACCCGTGATCGTGCACACCAATATGGCTGATATGAGGCGCCATTTTTTCTATAGTGTTTTTACGACCAATTTCTAAAAATTGTTCCTCACCTGTGGCATCAAATTGCAAAATTGCTGAGCCATATTGAAAGCCTTGTGTCCACTCTGTCCAGCCTCGGGTAGTGTATTTTCCTTTTTCAGTGAAAACAGGCGTTCCTTTACCAAAATCGTAATTTTGCTCAATTGCTACTATTTTTTGGCCTGAAAGTTCCCAGAAATATTTGAATTTATCGGCCAAATCAGCAACTGAAAGGCTATGATTGATATGAACCATTTATTAATAAAATACAGATTTAGAAAAACTTTAATAAAAATAGCTTAAAAATCTCGTTTTGGCAAAATATTCAATAATATAGAAATCAACAATAGATTTAAATTTTGTTTATATTTACTAAAAAAAATAATAAAATAAAACAATGAAGGCCTTTCATCTCTATTTTGCTATTAGTCTATTAATCAATTCTTTAGTTGCTCAAAACCTAAGCTCGGCTGCAACCGATTCTATATTTATCTCGGAAAATTACAGTAAGCGGCAGGTATATATTACTATGCGAGATGGTGTGAAATTATTCACCAATATCTATATTCCCATAGATGCCTCACCAACCAAACTATACCCAATTGTGATGCAAAGAACCTGCTATAATGTGGCTCCTTATAAAAATGATGAAATGCCCAACATGCTATACTATTCTAGGCATATGATGCGTGAAAAATTTATTTTTGTTGAACAGGATGTTCGTGGAAGGTGGATGTCGGAAGGAGTTTTCACCAACATGACTCCATTTATACCCAATAAAACCAAAAATACCGATACCGATGAGGCCTCTGATGCATTTGATACAATAGATTGGTTGGTGAAAAATATTCCTAATAATAATGGAAGAGTTGGCCAATACGGTATTTCTTATCCAGGTTTTTATGCGATAGAAGGGGCGCTATCAGGCCATCCTGCGCTGAAAGCCGTTTCACCACAAGCACCTGTTTCTGATTTTTATTTTGAAGACTTTCACCATAATGGGGCTTTTACAATTGGTTATGGGCTTACATTTCCTGTTTTTGGCATACAACATCCAAACCCAACTTCCGAAGAATGGTACAAAAATAACTACCCAAAAATAGAAACCAAAGATGGCTTTGATTGGTACAAAACCATGAGTCCACTAAAAAATTTCAATCAAGTATATGGCGATAATTTCTTTTGGAATGAAATAGTTGCACACCCCAATTACGACGAATTTTGGCAAAAAAGATCTGTAATTCCACATTTGAAAAATTCCATAAATATGCCAGCCATGATGCTAGTTGGTGGTTGGTTTGATGCAGAAGATGTAGTGGGGCCTTTAAATATTTACAAAAATCTTGAAAAATATAATGGTGGCAGCTACAATACATTGGTAATGGGGCCATTTGGGCATGGTGACTGGTCAAGAGAAAAAGGCCACCATTTACATTCCAATATTTATTTTGGCGATAGTGTGGCTACACATTTTCAAAAGAATATTGAGTTACAGTTTTTCAAACATTTTTTGAAAGGAAGTGGCGATAATAATAGCGGATTGCCTGAGGCTTATTTATTTGATACAGGTAGAAAAGAATGGCGCAGCTTCAATGAATATCCTGTGAAATCGGCCCAAAAAATTGATTTTTATTTATCCAAAGAAGGGAAATTGACACAAACTGCAAAAAAAGGCTATTCCCAATATTTGTCAGACCCCTCTAAGCCAGTGCCTTATACTGAAGATCCCAAACAGATTTTGGGGTTTTCTCCCAGAAATTATATGAGTGAAGACCAGCGCTTTGCAGGCCGCCGGCCCGATGTACTTACTTTTGAAACTGATATTTTAGCTGAAGACATGACATTTGGCGGCGAAATCAATTCAAATTTGAAGTTTTCAACAACAGGAACGGACGCTGATTTTTTTGTAAAATTAATTGATGTATACCCTGGTAACGAGCCAAATAGCCCATATACCCCAGCGAATATAACCTTGGGAGGCTACCAACAAATGGTGAGAAGTGAAATTATGAGGGCTCGATTTAGAAACTCTTTTTCAAAACCATTGCCAGTGGTGGCCAATAAGAAAACTGAACTTAATTTCAGACTACAAGATGTGTTGCATACATTCAAAAAAGGCCATAAAATTATGATACAGGTGCAGTCAACCGCATTTCCTTTATTTGATATCAACCCTCAAAAATACATCCCAAATATTTATAAAGCAGAAAAGTCTGACTTTCAGATTGCTACGCAAAGAATTTATGGAGATAGCCGAATTTCGGTAGATGTGTTGAAATAGGATAATTTTGGGCCCTAATTTTTCCAATTATGTTTTGAAAACAAATCGAAATATTTAAAATTTTGGTTTGGTTTCAAAACAAAAAACCTACTTCGCCTCATAATAATACCCAAAAATAATATTCATTTCGTCTTCACTAGTAAGGCCAAACTTTACCGTCTTATCAGTACTGTTGAAATAAGTTACAATGGAAGTAAGTCCCTCTCCTTTAAGTAGTTGTAAAGGCGGTGTAAAGTTTTTAACCAATGGATGCTCCCAGTCTGTATTTTCATAAACAATTTCTCCATCCCGCTTGCCTCCTTTTATTTTTATGATAAACTTTTCAGCAAGCCTATGTGTATGCGAGGTGAGCATAACAACATTATTATTGGTATTGAAAGCCCATGATTTGTTGATGGTTTTCCTTTCATTTGGGGCTATAGATAAACTTTGGTTACCCAAATCCAACATTTTTACTACATTTTTTACTTTTGATTTATCAACAGTATAGAAATTGACATAGTTTTCGCCAAAATTAATATTATTGGTTTTATTGAAATAATGTGGGTTTAAGTCGACGGTAGCATTTTTTGGAAGTAAAAGTGCGGTACCTTCAGGAAAATAATATTCGTTTTGTGAATCGGTTCCCCCACCTAAAAATATGTGGTTACTAATAGATATGGCAGTAAGCAGATTCAAAGTTTTGTCAGGGTTACGCAAATCTCGGATAATATTTGCTGGTGGTAAATAAGCAGCGCTATCCTTAAAAGCATAAACAACCATGTGGTGGCTATTTGTACGACTTTTAAGTTTCATTCTATTTACATAAATTTCCTCTTTGTTGCCAATTTCCCTCCTAACAAAAAGCTCACGTTCAAAATTAGGAGCCACTTCAAATTTATCAACTTTTAGTTGAATACCTTCTCCAGTTTTTGGAGGTGCTAATGCCTCAAAAGGAGTTGTATCAAAACTAACTTCAGTTTTGTCATTGAGAAGGCTTTCATCAACCACATTGCCCTTGTCAGGTGCGCCAGCTTCAATCCATCGCCTAATAAATTCAATTTGACCAATATACAACGACTTGCCACCTAGTGGCATTGGGCTGCCATAGTTTTTGCCGTGATGGCCGTCTGACCAACTTAATTTATGAAAAAATAAACTCTCTTCTGACTTAAAAGCAGTTACTAGCTTTAATTTATCGTCAAGTGCATTTTGGTTTTTTGGAGAAATATTGAAAAGATTTTTATAGGATTTTCCAGCGGCTAAAACAAGTCCATGTTGTTTGAAAGAATTGTCTAATTCTGATGAATGGCAACCAGATGTAGCACAAGAAGGAGTTAATATTTTATTTTGAATTAAATCAAAACTGCTTAGGACTTTTATAGCTTCCTCAATTGGATTCGGGTCTGAGATTGCGTTTTTTGTGCAATTACTAAGAATAATTACAAAACTTGCCAATAGAGAAATATATACAAAATACTTCATATTTATCCCTTTTTCATTTAAACTTTTCAATTGAATTAAATTAATCTTCCCTAAAATTATATTCTAATTGCTAATACGTAATTAAGACAACAAAAGTATCCAAATAGTTTAATTTCAAAATATTAATTAACGATTTTTTTATATTTTTAAAGAAAAATACCTCAATCTGGCAATAATTTTACTTTAATATCTTTAAAATAAGCTATTGATTTGGGGTCGTGAGCTTGTAAAGCAAATGTCCCTCGGCTTAATCGTTTTTTACCTCGATTGGCAGGCAACTCATCTGGTTCAGTATAATCAACAGCAACCTTATCATTAATTTTAATAACTATATTTTTGTTATTCACAATAATATGATAATTGTACCAAACATTGTCTTTTACTAATGTGTCTTTAACATCTTGTACTCCATAAAGGCTTCCAGTTCGTCGCCAGTCGCCATGGCTATTGTTTACCTGAATTTCATAGCCTTTATCTGGCCAACCTTTTGCCAAATATTCTGTATGAATAAATATACCAGAGTTTGAGCCAGGTTCAGTTTTGGCGGTAATTTTAAGTTCAAAGTTTTTAAAATCATGATTAGCAATGGTACCGTCATAAAAAAGGTGTGTTCGAGGTCCTGCCACTTTAATGGTATTATTTTCAACTGTAAATGAACCTGGATTTTCTTCATTTACTTTCCAGCCTGCAAAAGTTTTACCATCAAACAATTTAATCCAGCCTTTTTTTGGCTTTTGAGAGAAAGTCAATGAATTGACTAACAATAAGATACATAATGTTAAGTTTAAAGCGTTTTTCATAATTATCAATTTTACTTTTAAAATTATTTTTAATAAAGTTCTAAATAAAAATTCGTTTTTTCAAGCGAAAAAAATTGAAACATGTAAGGGCAATTCTTAATTCTCAATTTTATATATTTACAAAATTTTATCTTTTTAAAAAACAAAATGTCGGTAGAATTAAATCAAGTAATAGAAAAGGCAGCCAATGCTTTTAAAATATATAGCCAAATTTCTGGCAGAGGAAAAGCAGTATTTCTCAAGGAAATTGCCTCAGAAATAGAGGCTTTGGGGGATAATTTAATAAAAACCACTATGGCTGAAAGCAATTTGCCAGAAGCCCGACTTTTGGGTGAGCGTGGGCGTACTTGTGGGCAACTACGAATGTTTGCCGAATTGTTGGACGAAGGCTCATGGGTGGAAGCTAGAGTTGACAATGCTTTGCCCGACCGTCAGCCATTACCAAGAGTTGATATTCGGAAAATGTTGCAGCCAATTGGACCAGTGGCTGTATTTGCGGCGAGTAACTTCCCTTTTGCTTTTTCAACAGCTGGTGGAGATACTGCCTCAGCGTTGGCTGCTGGTTGCCCCGTAGTGATGAAAGGGCATTCAGGCCATATCAAAACTTCGGAATTAGTAAACTCAGCCATACAAATAGCTGCTAAAAATACTGGGATGCCAGAGGGTGTTTTTTCATTGGTTTTGGGGCCTGGAGCAACTGTTGGCAAAGCTTTGGTTGAGCACCCTGCCATAAAAGCAGTTGGTTTTACTGGCTCATTTGGTGGTGGTATGGCTTTATTTCATTTGGCTAATGCTCGAAAAGAGCCTATTCCTGTTTTTTCAGAAATGGGATCAATCAACCCTGTGGTTTTAATGCCTGAAAAGCTTAAAAATGAAGCTGAAGCTGTTGCCAAAATGTATGCTGGCTCTATCACTCAGGGGGTAGGTCAATTTTGTACTAATCCTGGATTGATTTTAGCAATTGAAGGTGAAGATTTGAATAATTTTACCAAAATACTGGCAGCCGAAATTGAGAAAATAGCCCCAGCTTCAATGTTGAATGCTGGCATTTACGCTAATTATGTTAAAATGAAAGAGGAAGCCGTAAGCCAACAATCGGTTGATACTGAGGCTGTTTCACAATTACCTATCTCAGGAGAGATTCAAGGAGTGCCAACAGTAACTTCTGTATCAGGTGATGTGTTTTTGCAAAATACTACTTTGCATCAGGAGGTTTTTGGGCCCTATTCATTAATTGTAAAATGTAAGAATTTAGCACAAATTGAAGAAATAATCACCCATTTGGAAGGCCAATTAACGGCAACTTTTATGGCTACTGAAACCGAACTTTTAAAAAACAAAGAAATGGTAGACTCCCTCCGTCAAAAAGTGGGTCGCCTACTTTTCAATGGTGTACCAACAGGTGTGGAAGTAAGCTCAGCCATGCAACATGGCGGACCGTTCCCAGCTAGTACTGATAGTCGTTTTACCTCTGTCGGACCCGACGCTATCAAACGTTTTGTACGGCCAGCAAGTTACCAATCATTTCCTGATAGCCTATTGCCCGATGAATTAAAAAGAGGTAATCCTCTGAATATCTGGCGGTTGGTTGATGGAACTTTCACTAAATAAATTTTCAAATCCTTTTAGAAATAGGCGCCCCCGTTTATAACCTATAAGGATCAATACTCTAAATTTGCAAAAAAATGAACAGAAGAAATCTTATCAAATCAAGTACATTGGTTGGCTTAGGAATGGCAGTTCCGGAAGAAATCATCAAAAGAAAGAAGCATAATTTTACTTTTAGCCTCAATACCAGCACCATACGTGAGCAAAATTTGGGCTTAATTGGTGAAATGGAATGTGCCGCAAAAGCTGGTTACGACGCCATTGAAATTTGGATGAATACTTTGCAAAAATATAAAGATGCAGGCGGTAATTTAGCTGATGTGCGAAAACGAGCTGCTGATTTGAACCTCAAAATTGCTGATTGTATTGGTTTTCCTAAGTGGATTATTGATGATAAAGTAGAGCGAGAAAAATCGTTGGAGCAAACCAAAAAAGAAATGGGCATGTTGGCAGAAATTGGCTGCCCTAGAGTAGCAGCACCACCATTTGGAGCCCAAACACTCCCTCAAAAAATTGACTTAGGTGCTGTAACTGAGCGCTTTGCAAAGCTTCAAGCCATTGGCGATGAAGCGGGAGTAATTCCACAATTGGAAATGTGGGGCTTTTCTACTAACCTACATTTATTAGGCGAAGTATTGTATGTGGCCGCTGAAACTGGCCATAAAAATGCGCTCGTACTGTCTGATATTTATCATTTGCATAAAGGTGGCTCGAGCTTTAACAGCCTTCAAATGCTCAACGGCAAGGGCTTACAAATGTTCCATGTCAATGATTACCCCAAAGAGCCGCCTCGTGAAACCATTGTTGATGGTGATCGAATTTTTCCTGGCGATGGCATAGCCCCACTTGCTCAAGTATTTAAAGAGTTAAATTCAAAAAATGTACCCATCATACTTTCTCTAGAGCTTTTTAACAAAACCTATTGGAAAATGGATGCCTTGGTAGCTGCCAAAACTGGTTTGGAGAAAATGAAGGCATCGGTGAATAAGGCTATTGGATAAAATATTATGGCAGTTATTTCAAGTAAGCAATGAGAAATTCATAAAATATGAAGAGAAACATATCTTTTTTTTCATAAATAATTTCTTTTAAATCCTTTGAAAGAGATTTTTAAATACTTAAAGTCCCAGTGGGACAGCCAGCATATTAGCCTTGGACTTTAGTCCAAAAATTATAAAAATGAACAAAACAGCATTAATCACAGGCGGAAGCCGAGGCATAGGATTTGGCATTGCCGAATGCTTGGCAAAAATTGGCTTTGACTTGGCCATTAATGGCCAACGCACTGAAAATGAATGTATTGAAAACTTAGAAAAACTCAGAAACTATGGCATAAAAGTAATTTATTGCCAAGGAAATGTAGGGGAAACCTCAGGCCGAAAAACCATTTTAGATAAAGTAAAGGCCGAATTTGGCTACCTAAATTTGTTTGTGAGCAATGCAGGTGTAGCGCCTTATGTTCGTGAAGATATTTTGATTTCTTCAGAAGAAAGTTTCGATAGGCTGATTGACATTAACCTCAAAGGGGTTTATTTCCTTACCCAATCTATTGCTAATTGGATGATTGAGCTCAAAACGCAAAACCCTAATTTTGAGGCCAATATCGTTATTAATTCTTCCGTTTCGGCAACTATAGCTGGTAATAGTCGTGGCGAATATTGTGTTTCAAAAGCTGGGCTGAGCATGGTAGCACAGCTTTTTGCAGTTCGTTTGGGAGAATATGATATCCCTGTATTTGAGGTGCGTCCAGGCATTATAAAAACCGATATGACTTCAATAGTGGCTGAAAAATATGAAAAGCTATTACAAGAAGGCCTTGCCGTTCAAAAGCGTTGGGGCACTCCACAAGATGTAGGTAAAGTAGTAGCTTCGGTAGCACAAAATAGTTTTGCCTATTCTACAGGACAGGTATTTATTGTAGATGGCGGCTTGACTTTAGGTCGGTTTTAAATTTTACTAAAACTAAATGTATTCGTAAAAAAATGCATCTTTCAGCATTACAAATAGAATTTTACAAAGAAAATGGATATTTAAAGGTAGAAAATATAATTTCTGAAAATGAAATTTCTGCTTATTTATCTATTTACGATGATTTTTTGTCAGGAAAAATTGATGCGGGTAAAAACCGCTCTGATTTGGGTGATGATGGCAAGTCTGGAACCGATAAAAAAGTTGAAAACATTACCCAAATCATGTGGCCGAGCGATTTTAGTGTTGAAATTATGGAAATGAATTATCATAAAAAAGCATTAGATATTGCTAAAATACTGCTTGGTGATGACATGATTATGGATTTTGACATGCTCATAAACAAAGCACCTTTTTCCAATACTCCAACTCCTTGGCACCAAGATGCAGCCTATTGGCTCGCCCTGCCCGATCCCCGGGCAATTAGTTGTTGGCTGGCGCTGGACGATGCCGTTTTGGATAACGGCTGTATGTGGTATGTACCCAAATCTCATAAAGAAGCCATTAGACCTCATCGTTTTGCAAAAGTTGAAGGTGGTGCGCTTGTTTGTGAATGTGCTGAAAGCGAGGGTATTGCAGTGGAAATAAAAGCTGGAACCTGTATTTTTCATGATGGAAAAACAATACATTATAGCCGAGGTAACTCGACCGACACCAACAGAAGGGCTTTTATTGTTAATTTTCGGCCCGAAAAAATGGTAGAGCTAGAGCGTGCTAAAGGCTTTGACCACGGTAGAACCGCAAATACCAACCAAAGAAAACTAAGAACAAATGGATAAATTTTGATTGATAATTTTGATTAAAACTTGTTTGTTTACACTTTTCCCTACCATATTATTGTGATTTAGTACACTTTTTCCTACCATTATTTCAAGTCTTAATACACTTTTTACTACCAAAATATTATTATTTAGTACACTTTTTGCTACCTAATTTATATCTTTGTAATTATTAAATTAAAATTAAGTATATGAAAAGATTGATAATCAATGATTTAATACAATGGAAGCTTTCCGCAAAAAGAAAGCCATTAGTATTGCAGGGAGCTAGGCAAATTGGCAAAACTTTTATAATAGATCAATTTGGCCAAAAAGAATATAAAAATTACATCAAAATAAATTTTGAAGAAGATGAAAATTTGAAAGAAATTTTTTCGATTCTTAATCCAAATCGAATTATAAATCAGTTGGGGCTTTATCTCAATAAAAGTATCTCTGCAAAAGATACTTTACTGTTTTTTGATGAAATTCAAGCTTTTTCCCCAGCCATCACTAGCCTAAAATATTTTCAAGAAAACGCTCCGGAGTTTCATATTATAGCTGCGGGCTCATTATTAGGTGTTAGTATTGGTAAGTCAACAGGCTTTCCAGTGGGCAAAGTCAATTTTCTTACCATGTATCCGATGAGTTTTCAGGAATATCTGATGGCCAAAAATCAGGACTTAATGATAGCTGAACTTTTGAATATTGGTGATTTTATAGCTTTGTCAGAGGTACTCCATGAAAAAATGCTTGAAGAGTTAAAGTTGTATTTATTTTTGGGAGGAATGCCCGAAGTTGTACAGGAATATATTGATAGTCAAGATATTGTGGCAGTACGTAAAATACAAAATGATATTTTGCAAGCCTATCAAAAAGACTTTTCAAAATATGCAGAGCCAACTGAAGCCATTAAAATTTCGGAACTTTGGCGCTCAATTCCTTATCAATTGGCCAAGGAAAATAATAAATTTAAATATAGTGAGGTAAAAAGCAAAGCTAGGGCTGTTCATTTTGAGCCAACAATTGATTGGCTAAAAAATGCCGGATTAATTCATATTGTAAATGAATTGAGGGCTGCCAAATTGCCTTTAGGTGGCTATGCCGACCTGTCAAAATTTAAATTGTATTTGTTGGATACAGGTTTGCTCGGTGCCATGCTCAAGCTCACGCCCGACATAATTATAAAACCAAATGAATTATACAAAGAGTATAATGGGGCATTTATTGAAAATTTTGTATGTACAGAATTGGTGAAACTATTAGAAACTGATTTATATTATTGGACCTCAGGCCGTGAAGCGGAAGTTGATTTTGTGTTTCAACATAATAATGAAATAATACCAGTTGAGGTGAAAAGTGGCACCAATAAAAATACGCAAAGCTTAAGGGTGTTTGAAGCAAAAAATCCCACAAAATATTTGATTCGGACCTCTCCAAGAAATCTTTTGAAAACGGAGAATTTTATAAATATCCCTTTGTATCGATTGTTGGCGATGAAAGAGGTTTTGGGTTGAATTGGTTTTTTACAAATTTGAAATACAAAAAAGTTTTCCCGGAAGCAATCTTATCCTTATTGTTTACCAATAATTTCAAGAAATGGTAAATATCTAGTTCTAAACCCACTAACTAACTTTTTTTTGATAAACCTTTTTTCATTATATTCACAAAAAATACTTAGTTATGGCAAATAATACATATGATGCAATAGTAGTTGGTTCAGGTATTTCGGGAGGCTGGGCTGCCAAAGAGCTTTGTGAAGCAGGGCTAAAAACCCTTGTGCTCGAGCGTGGACGAGATGTAAAACACATACAGGACTACCCAACAGCACTTTCCAATTCATGGGATTTGAAACACCGTGGTCGCCTGCCAGAGGCTGTATTGTCTGAAAATCCGATTGTTGATAAATGTTATGCTTATGGTGAGGCAACAGAACACTTTTTTGTGAAAGATAAAGAGCACCCTTATGTACAAGAAAAGCCTTTCGACTGGATTCGTGGCTACCAAGTTGGTGGTAAATCGTTGATTTGGGCACGCCAAACGCAGCGATGGAGCCAATATGAGTTTGAGGCACCCGCTCGTGATGGCTTTGCAGTGGACTGGCCCATCAGATACGAAGATTTGGCCCCATGGTACAGCCATGAGGAGAAATTTGTAGGTATTTCTGGTAATAAAGATGGTATCAAACACTTGCCTGATGGCGAGTTTTTGCCGCCTTGGGAGCTTAATTATTTGGAAAAACATATTCAAAAATCAGTTGCTAAAAATTATAAGGATAGGCAAGTGATTATTGGCCGTTGTGCACATTTGACAAAGCCAAATCCTATTCATTTGGAGCAGGGTCGGGGTCAATGCCAATCCCGAAATGCATGCTATAGAGGTTGCCCATATGGTGGATATTTCAGTTCCAACTCCTCCACTTTACCTTGGGCTGCCAAAACGGGTAACCTAACTTTGCGACCGTTTTCTGTAGTTCATTCGGTGATTTATGATGAGAAGTTAGGTAAAGCAACAGGTGTTCGAATAATTGATACCAATACAAAAGAAACCACGGAATATTTTGCAAAAGTGATTTTCCTGAATGCTGCTTGCCTCAATACCAACCTTTTACTCATGAACTCGACCTCCAATCGCTTTCCAAACGGATTAGGAAACGACTCAGGTGTATTGGGAAAATATATCGGTTTTCACAATTACCGTGGTCAAGGCTCGGCCAGTTATGAGGGTTTTAAGGACCAATATCATTTTGGAAGTCGACCAACAACCGCTTTTATGCCATCGTTTCGTAATGTTTTCAAACAAGAAACTGATTTTCAAAGAGGCTATATGGTGGCTTTTTCGGCTGATAGGCAAAGTTGGCAACAGGGAAATAATCAACCAGGATTTGGGGTTGAGTTAAAAGAAAAAATTAATAAACCGGGTCCATGGGGCATATACATTCAAATGCAAGGCGAGTCGGTTCCAATAGAACAAAACCATGTGCGGTTGAGCGAAACTGAAAAAGATGCTTGGGGTATTCCTCAGCTAGTTACCTCAATTGATTTTAGCGAAAATGACGTAAAAGTGATGAAAGACTTTCAAGTACAAGCGGCCGAAATGCTGGAAAAGGCGGGTTGTAAAAACATAAATATGTTCGATAGTCACCAAAACCCGGGCCTTGATATTCATGAAATGGGTGGCGCACGCATGGGAAAAGACCCGAAAACATCAATTTTAAATAAATTCAGCCAGATTCATACCTGTAAAAACGTATTTGTAACCGACGGTGCTGCCATGACGTCCATTGGCAACCAAAACCCATCACTTACTTTTATGGCTTTAACGGCAAGAGCTGTAAACTATGCTGTTGGGGAAATGAAAGCATTGAGGTTGTAAAACCATTTATAATTTACGCAGGAACACGCCTATGTAGGAACACGCCTAAAAGCGTGTTCCTACATAAAATTTCCCTAATTCACACCCGAAAACCTAGGATTCACGATACTATTATTTATAGAACCAAATGTATAATTAATACCAAATGAAGTAGAATAAGCAAAAGTTGTGGCCAATTGCCTGCCCCCAAGCAATACATTTGTGGCACTTGCGCTTTCCTTCGGCAATGAAATCTGATTATTTATTTGCGAGCCATTTCCATAAAACCGAATTGAAAGCCCTTCTGCCACCCTGATATTAAGATCCAACTCTAAGTTTAATCGGTAAAGCTCTGGAGCGTGCAAATATTGATAACCACTTACTTCAGCACTAAAATTGCCCCAACTTTCAGTAAAACCAACTATTCCAGTGAGCTGTTGGTAAGGGATAGTTTCTTCCATTTTGTCGAAAACGGTGGTTTGTAAATAATCAAAATCCCGAATGCCAGCTTGGTAAATCCATCGAAATTGCTTTCTTGTAAAATCTTGAACCGGGAAAACCGAATACTCCAAAGCAGGTGCGATACTTTTGGAAAACTTAATATTCTGGTATACCGAATGAAAGCCTTTTACAAAGCCACCAATTGACCAATGGTTGGTAAATGACTTGACATACAGCGAGTTAAAGCCATAATCATTCACTTTTACCGTACTAAAAGTAGTGTCTACCTTAACCGAATTAGTCCGTTGGGCATAGTAAGAATAAAAGCTAAATTTAGACTTTTCAGTAGTTTTACCACCTCTGAAATTGCCATCCGTAGCAATGTTTTTGCGATTACTTTCACCAGTAAGCCTGCCAGTTGCACCCAAACCGAAAATCCAGTTTTGCCATTTATCGGGTTTTGAAACTTTTGATTTTTGTGTATTTTTTGAAAAACTAACTTTTACACTTTCAGCTATGTTTGGGTCTTCGATATATTTTAATAAACCCAGTGAAATTGTATTTAACAAAAATTTTCGAGAAAGGTCGTCCGTAGCATCTTGTTTTAATGAAAAACCAAGCGTATCTACTTGATTTTTAAAACGTTCGTTTCCATTAAAAAATAATTGATAGTTTCGCCCTCCAGCGCCATTATTTAGCGTGGTAACCAAAATTACAACATCAGCTTGTGCTTGGTCTCTCACAAAATTGAATAGGCTCAGCTCCGTTCTTAAATAATCACTGTAACATTTTGAGGCTTGACAATTTAAAAAAACATTCAAATTGCTATTTTGAGCATTCGCCAATATTGGGAAAAACAATAAAACGATTAGTGTAAATTTTCGTGATGCTTTCATAAGAAATTAAAATGAATATCAATTTGGTTTATATATCAACAATAGAAACGCAAAATAATACTATTTTATTTAATCTTTATGCTTATTTACAATGACTTATCCTGTTTTTATCCTAAAATTGAAATTTTGTTCCAATACTATTTTCTTTTATTACAATGATTTATCACCAAGAAACCAGTATAGTTTTTGAAGAAAATAATCATATATTTACTTTTAAAATTCAACGATTTCTAAATTTTAAACAATGAAAAAATTCACTCGACGAGAAATGCTCAAAACTAGTGTTCCAGCAGCAATAGGCGCATTTGCTATACCTACTTTTATCCCGAACTCGGCATTTGGTGCCAATGATCGGTTACGAGTAGCTGTAATTGGTGTAAATGGGCGTGGTCAAGATCATATTCAAGGCTTTATGAAGCTACCCAATGTGGAAATAGCCACTCTTTGCGATGTAGATAAGGCCGTTTCAGCTGAAAGAGCAGCTGAATTTGAGAAAAAATATGGTAAAAAAGTAGCTACCCAGCAAGATTTACGCAAAGTTTTTGACGATGCAACTATTGATGCCGTGAGTGTGGCTACCCCCAACCATTGGCATGCTTTAGTGGCCGTTTGGGCATGCCAAGCAGGTAAAGATGTGTATTTGGAAAAGCCGATTTCGCATGATATTCAAGAAGGCCAAAAAATAATGGCGGCGGCCAAAAAATATGGCAGAATTATACAGCATGGCGTGCAAAGGCGAAGCTCTGAAGCCGTGCAAGAGGCTGTAAATCACCTTCGTAACGGCCTCATTGGCAATGTGTACATGGCCAGAGGCATCAATTATAAATGGCGACCTAGCCTTGGAAAATTGGAATATAGCGCCGTGCCAGAAGGCCTAGACTGGGATCTTTGGCAAGGGCCAGCTGCTTTGAGCAAATTCAGCAAAAACTATGTGCATTACAACTGGCATTGGCATTGGAACTATGGTAATGGCGAAATTGGCAACCAAGGCATTCATGAGCTAGACATGGCACTTTGGGGTATGGACTTGGGCTTTCCAGAAGAAATTAGCTCCTCAGGTGGGCAATACCTTTGGGACGATTGCCGTGAAACCCCCGAAGTGCTTACTACTACTTT
>JANMZR010000287.1:0-2364 GCA_031383555.1 Cytophagaceae bacterium
GACTTGTAATCAGTAGGTCATTGGTTCGATCCCGATAGAAGGCTCAAGCGCCTCAACAGTTTTTTGTTGAGGCGCTTTTATTTTAAACTGACTATTTTTAATTGGAGTTTTTTGTTTTTAATCCCCTTTCCTCAAGTAAAACTGGGCTTGTTTTTTTTATTTGATACATGATTTGATACATAGCTACTTTGGTCCACTCTTTAAAATAATAAAAACATGGCTATTTGAATTTTTTAAAAAGTTTTTCAGCCAAAGTATCCGACACAAAATAATTGAAATAAGATAAGTTTTATTAAGCGTAAATTGCTACCAAAATCCAGCAAACTACCAATCCACCAAGTCAACTACTCAATAAGGCTTCTTTGCCCAATTCTTTGATTATAATTTGAAAAAAAATTATTTTACTCATTAGTTAAACAAAAAGGCTCTATATGGTTTAATGTGGGTATTTGTATTATAGAGGGTGGGAACAGCCTTATTGATTTGCGAATCGTCGCACCGAGGTTTTAGATAAGATTTACAGTTAAAATTATACCCGATTTAAACTTATTGACGATAATGAGCCATCATAAGTATCGAACTATTTTTGATTTGAGGATAAAGGAATTTATTATTTTTATGAATTTAAATAACTTGCCAATTTGTGATTTTGAATTTGACTTATATCTTTTTAATTTTTGCAAAAATATTCTTATCAATTTTGTGTAATTTATAAATGGTATAGAGCGTTCGTTGGCAATGGTCTTTAATTGTTTTGATCAATTTCAATTCTAAATCATTTTTTGCAGCTAATTTTCGCATGGCATGTAGATGAATGCTGCCTTCATGGGAGCCTCCTAGTACATATTCTTCCAATAAAATAGTATCATAGTTGTTGAACATATCTGGATTTGATCTAACAGTATTTTCAAAATTTATTTTATAGTTTCGGCAAATAAACTCTAAATATTTGTTAGATTTTACATCAAATGCCAATAATTGATTATGGATCCCCCAACCCAATGAATATATTTTAGTTTCATTTCTGCTTTTTGTAAATGCAATCAAATCGTTTATTTTAGGTTCAAATTTCCATTCGCTACATTCATTGTGAAGTTTATTCCAAAATTTGGAGTTAATTCTCAAATTATAACTAAAATAAAATACTGCAATAATTGGCAATATGATTTCTACAGAAATATTATTTTTTTTTGAAAATAGGAAAACAGTATTTATTAGTAATAATTGAAAAAAAGGATAACAAACAAGGATATGCCAGGGATGCGTGGCTTCTTTAGTGAAAATTATTTGTATAAAAATTAATGACGTGAAAATTAAATTTAATAAATGGGGATAATTTTCAGCTATTTTTTTTGATAAAAACCACCAAAAATTGATAATTAATACTATTGCAATAATAAATTTAAAAAATATTGATATGTATAAATGTGGCGACGACCAACCAAAGTATAGCTCAAAAGTATAATCATTTAATGTGTTTAAAAACACATTAGATTGGCTAGAGATTTGTTCTAAAATATGTTCAAATTCTAACGGAAATTCACTTTTAATATGATCTAAATGTAATATGTAAATTAGATATATGAGTAATGACAAATATATAAAACTAAAAATTGGGAAATAATTTTTTAAAAGTTCTTTTTTATTGAATTGCAAAAAATTTCTCCAATTTTGAAATATCAATAAACCATAAAGCGCATTGATAAACCAAATAAAATTTAGTTTATTGAAAATTCCTAAAAACAATAAAATAGCAATCGAAGTGATGATTTTATAATTTATTTTCTTTGTCAATAAATAAAGACAAAGAAATTTTATAAAAGTTTCAATCGCATTTGGACCCGTATCTATAACATGAAGGCCGACAAAGGTTATATCTGTAACTAATAAAATAAGTAAAGTTAATACTACTTTTATATTGAAATATTTGATAAGAATCTTATAGATTAAAAATAGATTTACATATAATAACAAAAGCATTGGCAACCTAATGCTGAAAATATTTACACCGAAAACTTTAAATATTGGAATATATAACCACGATTTTAAAGCACCAATATAACCCATTATCATTAGAGGAATACCGATTATTTGATTTTGAATATAAGTATAGTTGTCTTTGAGAATTGCGGCGTTGATAAATAAAGCTTCATCATAACCCAGTCCAATCATAGAATAGGATGAAATACTTGCATAAAATGAAATTATAATTGATAATGAGAGCAGTGTAATAAGTATAATTTTAGGCTTTTGATTCATTTTGAGTTTATTGTATATTGAGGTGCTATACAAAGTTAATGAGTTACATTTTAAATGTTGATTTGATAAGGTATAACAATCTTGAATTTTCGATAAATATTTTTT
>JANMZR010000304.1:0-4004 GCA_031383555.1 Cytophagaceae bacterium
ACAAAAACTAATTGCGATATATACCGAAGTTCAACATTGGAGTTGGGTAAATATTGATGTTGGTGGTCATTGCAGAAAACCGCAACCGACAACCCAAACCGAGCGACTTTCACTCGGATGATATTTTAAAAATTCAATAATTACATGACAGTTTGCGATAAATGTAAAAGCAAAAATATAAGATACAGCAACGCATATAATTTTCACAATTTTTATGCTTGCCAAGACTGTAACTATTGGACTTACCGACAAATTGAGGATTGTTGTAAAGACCCTTTTAAAATTATTGTAATTGACAGAAAAAACCATGACCTATATTTTATTCGTGAACAATGTTTGAATTGTGGTGGATGCATAAACAAAGCCAAACCACTCCCAGCTAAAAAATTTGGAGACCAAATAAGAGGCGAGCTTTCAGAGTCAAGGGAACAAGAATGGTGGGATAATGTTCATGACGAAAAGCAAGCATTAGTAGACCTTAAAAAAGAATATCGTTATTTTAATTCACCATCATTCAAGTATAATGAGTATCGAAGTACTGATACTTGGAAACAAAAACGCAAACTTGTACACGAACGAGACAATAATATTTGCCAAATTTGCAAACAAGAAAAGTCGACAGAAATACACCATTTAACCTATAAGAACATTTATAATGAAAAACTTGAAGACTTAATTGCGATTTGCCATACTTGCCATAAAACAGTACATATTCAGCCGACAAGCAATGAAATGAATCAAGGGAATTCCCAGCCGACATCGACAACAGTATGAAATAATTTATTTTTTCTTTTATTTACAGACAACTTAAAACCTTCTGATTCGGCACGAGCTATCCAGAAATTTAACATACTTGACAAGTTGGTTAATTCTACATCAATTTCGTTATGTAAATCACCTAGACTTCTTTGAGTAGTATTTTTATTATTATTTGACATATTTTTAAATTTAAAAGATTATATAATATATTTTGAGCGGACAAATTAGCAATGAAAAAAAATCAACGAACCACCAACATGGTATATACAATAGGCTGGCAGACGGAATTGAAATCAACATTTGGAAGTTCTATTGGCTTTAAGTTCTACCTCCGTGCCGACGGAATTTCTACCCCAGCCCATCGTATATACCCATACGTTGAACAAAACCAAATTTTATTTGGTAGCTTCATTGCTAGTCTCTTGGCAATTAACTAACTTACTGCCCGTCAAATTAATTATACATCTTATAAATCATCATCCATCATGAAAAAAAAGTGAAAGTGCTTTGGTTCGGGCTATTGCCTCGGTATCAGGCTTTGAAGGCTTGAATTTAGCCCTCAAAAATTCTCTCATCATTCGCCAGCGTTCGGCTCTTACCTACATCCATTACTCCCATCAGCTGGCCAGTATGTGCCTGTATTTCAATTGCTTACCTTCTGAGCTTAGTCAAGCTCAAATTGATGAATATTTGGTGTATATTTTGGGCCGCACTCAAGGCAAGTCGGTTACGGTGTATAAGCAGGTGGTATTTGCCCTTAAATATTATTTTCGGAATGTTGTTCGGCTTCCATTGCCCATTTTGCCCGAGGTTATTCAGCGTTATGGCCTGCCAGTGGTGCTCTCCAAAGAGGAATGTAAGCGACTATTTTCAGCACCAACTTACCTCAAACATCGCATTGTACTGTCGTTGATTTACTCGGCTGGCTTGCGAATATCGGAGGCGGTAAAACTGAAAATATCAGATATTGATTTTGATAGATTTACCCTCATGGTGCGTGACGGCAAGGGCATGAAGGATCGTTGCCTCCCTCTTTCCAAAGTAATAGCCATAGGCTTAGTAAAATATATGGCAGAATTTAAGCCACAAAACTGGCTGTTCAACTCCAATAAAATTGGCAATCCATATTCAAGGCGAAGCATACAATCGGTTATGCAACAGGCCATTACAAAGGCTGCGATTGACAAGCCAAAAGCCTCAGTACATACTTTGAGGCACTCATTTGCCACCCATTTATTGGAAAACGGGGTGAACATAATTACGGTTCAGGCCTTGATGGGTCATAGCAAAATCGAGACAACACTTGTTTATCTTCAGTTACTTTCAAGAGATACGCAAAGTGTAAAAAGCCCATTAGATAGCCTTTACGGCCGTTGAAAACGAATCTAACATTGGCGCAAATTATCAGAAAATTTGATGTGCCATTCTACCAAAAAAATCAACCCAACGGTTATATTCAAAAGACTTTACGGGTACTCAGCCAATGCCGCACCTCGGCCATGGGTGGCCATGTGGATGCTTGCATGGACGAAAAATGTGGCCATAAACGCATCTCCTACAACTCCTGCCGCAACCGCCATTGCCCTCAGTGTCAATCAACCCAAAAAGAAAACTGGCTGCTCCGCATGCACCATCGTACCTTGCCTGTACGCTATTTTCACGGTGTGTTTACCATTCCGCATGAGTTTAATGGGCTTTGTAAAAGATACCCTGATTTGATGTATGAGCTACTTTTCAAGGTTGTTTGGGCCACTATCAAAGGCTTTTCGGCACATCCGCAATATGGCATAAAAAGTACAGGAATGACGGCCGTATTGCATACATGGGGGCAGGAGCTCACGCTTCACCCTCATTTGCATTGTATTATACCTGCTGGTGGAATTACTGAGGATGGAACATGGAAAAAACTAAAAGGTAATCGGGAGGAATATATCAACAAAAAGGGCAAAAAGAAAAAGAAAAAAGGCTTTTTGTACCCGATTGATGAGCTGCGAAAAATATACCAAGCAAAGTTTATGGCAGCTCTTCGAAAGTTAATTAAGCAAGGACTGATAGAAAAACAAGAGCCTAAGTTTTTGGATACAGTATTCAAAAAGACATGGGTCATTTATGCTAAACAGCCCTTTGGTGGGCCCAATTCGGTGATTGAATATTTGGGGCGATACACCCATAAAGTGGCCATCAGCAACCACAGGCTCATTAGTATGGATGATAAGTCGGTAATTTTTAATTATAAAGACTATGCCGATAACTCAAAAACTAAGCAAATGCCTTTGGATGGCGATGAGTTTTTAAGGCGATTTTCACAGCATATTTTGCCCAAAAAATTCACCAAGATAAGACATTTTGGACTGCATGCGGGTGCAAGCCACAAAATTATGGACGCCCTCCATGAACAACTTTACCAAAAACCAAGGCCAAAGCTCCAAAAGAAAAATTGGCAAGAAATTGCCTTCAAAAAAAGTGGGTTTGTGGCAAACGAATGCCCTTGTTGCAAGCAAAATACGATGCAAACAATTGGTAGCTGGCATGCAGGGCGAGATCCACCAAAAGAGTATAACAATCTATTATTCAGCATTGTACAAGTAATGGCATAAGCTCCTAAATAGTTAGGGCTGGAAAATACTGCCTATACTTTCAGTGAAATTGAATAAAAAGAGCGGATAAAAATTCTCAAAATAATTAGCCAGAATTTCGCCCTGAAAACTAACGAAATACGAGCCAAAACCTACAAAAAAGAACCACATAAAGCAGTCAAAAATATCCTAAAACTGGCATTATTCCCCATAGCTGTTAAAGGGTTGGTTGGCACTCAAGCCTCTCGACAAAATTCGCCAAATTCGGCTTCGTACAACGTGACCATCCCCCATATTTTGAGGTGAGCAAACTTTTTCGTAAACTTGTAGTACCTTGGCAATTCACCTCAAAACATGGCGGATACTTAGGTATTGTGTGCCATTTTAGAACGAACCACAAACGAACGGGGTAAGCTGAAAACCGATTAAGAGTAAGCACAAACTAATTATAAAAATGAAAAAAGGAATTTTTATTGCAATTTTAACAATTTGCTCGTTTAACGCTTTATGTCAAAACATTACCTACAAAAAAGATATGTTTGGAAACACAATAGCAGTAGATGATAGAGGAAATACGCTTGCCACTCAGAAGAAAGATATGTTTGGCAATAAAACATGGGAAGACGATAGAGGTAGAACAATTTCAACTCAAAAAAAGGATATGTTTGG
>JANMZR010000391.1:0-7344 GCA_031383555.1 Cytophagaceae bacterium
ACAAAATAGTTTTTTTTGCAAATAATACAATTGAATGAATGAACCCTTCTTCTGAATAAATTTTTTAACTTTTTTAATTTTTTAAAAAAAACTTATGAAACAAAAACTTACGTTAAATGTATTTTTTGCTGTATTTATTATGGCAATATGGATACAATCAGTTCCCAATGCTTTTGGTAAAGACAAAGTAATGGGTACCAAATTTGTGATAAATGTAACTGGTAATGTTACAGATTCAGATGGTGGTGGATCAGGAATTCCTGGTGTAAGCGTGGTAGTGAAAGGCACAAACAGAGGTACAACAACCAATGCTAATGGTGCTTATTCTATTGCTGATGTAAATGCTAATAACACACTAGTATTTAGTGCAGTAGGTTACGAAACACAAGAGGTTTTGATTGGCAATCGTTCTCAAATAAATGTGGGAATGAAAGTTGATGTGAAATCATTGGGTGAGGTAGTTGTAGTTGGTTACGGTACTCAAACTAAAGCAACAGTAACAGGTGCAGTTGTACAAGTAAAAGGTGAAGCTTTGATTAAGTCCCCAACTCAAGACTTAGGTAGCTCATTGGCTGGCCGTTTACCGGGTTTAGTAGTTATACAAACTTCAGGTGAGCCAGGTGCAGATGCTGCGAGAGTATCCATAAGAGGTACTAATACTTTGGGAAATAACAGCCCATTGATTGTAATTGATGGTATTCCCGATAGAGATGGCGGTTTGAGTCGCTTAAATCCTCGTGATATTGAAAACATTTCAGTATTGAAAGATGCCTCAGCAGCTATTTACGGTGCTCGTGCCGCCAATGGAGCAATAATCGTTACTACCAAAAAAGGTAAAACAGGTAAGCCAACGGTTACGTATGACTTTAACCAAGGCTGGCAACAACCTACTAGAGTACCTGATATGTCAAGCTCGCCTGAATATGCAGCAATCATGAACGAGTTGCCTATTTATAAAGCTATTCCAGCAGGAGAGTGGTCGGCGGCATCAGCAAGTATCAAATCAACAGGTGCTTATAAGTCGCCAACACCGGGTATTAATCCTTTGAACGCCAACTATAACCCTACAGCTTTGGCCAAATATGCAGATGGATCAGATCCTTGGCGATTCCCTAATTCGGATTGGTTTGGTGATACATTTGAAAAATGGGCGGGTCAATCCAGACATAATTTAACTATTTCGGGAGGTTCTGAAAATGTAAAATATTTCACCTCAATGGGTTTAAATAAGCAAGATGCTATTTATAAAAATTCGGCAACAAATTTTGCTCAGTATAATTTGCGAACTAATTTGACAGCCAATGTGAATAAATACATTACTGCCAATGTAGGTTTGATGGTTCGTCGTGAGCAGAGAAGGTATCCTACTGAAAGTGCTGGTTCTATTTTCCGAATGTTGATGCGTGGGCGTCCAACTGAAGTTGCAGTTTGGCCTAATGGAAAGCCTGGTCCTGATATTGAAAATGGTCAAAATCCTTATGTAATTACTACAAATGCTACCGGATACCAAGATATTCCAACAGACTACATTCAAGCAAATGGCTCAGTAACCATTTCAAATCCTTGGGTAGCTGGTTTGAATTTAACTTTAACTGGTTCTGCTGATAAGAACTCATCAACTTCAAAAAGATGGCAAACACCTTGGACACTTTATTATTTAGATGGAACAGGTAAAGATGCCAATGGTGACCCCAATTTGAAAGGTGCTATTCGATCTAATTTTACAGATCCTCGTCTTTCACAAGGATATAGCTCTGTATTCAATACCAATTTAACAGCTATGCTAAACTATGACAAAAAAATTGGCGCTAATAACAATCTAGGTTTGATGGTTGGAGTTACTAAAGAGCAGTTTGAAGGTGAAAATTTCTTTGCATTTAGAAGAAATTATATTTCATCAGCTTTGGATCAACTATTTGCTGGAGGATCTATTGGTCAAGATGTAGGAGGTTCAGCTTATAATAGAGCTAGATTAGGCTATTACGGCCGTGCGCAATACAATTATAAAGAAAAATATTTAGTTGAATTAATTGGTCGATATGATGGATCATATATTTTCCCTGAAAACAGCCGTTTTGGTTTCTTTCCAGGCATATTAGCAGGCTGGAATATTACGAATGAGCCTTTCTTTAAAGTGAAAGGTATCGATTATTTGAAGTTGAGAGCATCAATAGGTCAAATGGGTAATGACCAAGTTTTTTATAATGGTAGATTACAAGAATATGCTTTCTTATCTTCATATGGCTTTGGTCAATTTCCAATAGATGGACAAGTAAAATCTTCTTTAGCCGAAACAGTTTTAGCCAATCCGAATTTCACTTGGGAAAGAGCAACTAACTATAATATTGGTTTGGATGGTACTTTCTTGAATGGTGCTATTGATTTGACTTTGGAATACTTTTTAAACAATAGAACTGATATTTTGATTCAAAAATCAGGTTCAACTCCTGCATCTTCAGGTATAAATGCATTACTTCCTCCTGTAAATGCTGGTGAAGTTAATAATAGAGGCTTTGAATTTAATTTAGGCTATAATTTAAAAGCTTCTCAAGATTTGAAAGTGCGTTTTGCTGTTAATGGTGGTTATGCCAAAAATAAAGTAGTTTACTTTGACGAAGTGCCAGGTGCCCCAGCTTATCAATTACAAGAAGGAAAGCCAATTGGAGCTTATTTAGTTTATGAGTCAAATGGTGCTTTTTTAAACACTGCCGAAATTGATGCGAATAAAATCGATTATTCAGCTGTAACAGGTAAGTTGCTTCCAGGTGATATGAAGTTTAAAGATGTTGATGGCAATGGCAAAATAAATGCAGATGATAGAACTCGTCTGGATAAAAATGCAACACCCACTTTCAACTTTGGATCAACAATTGACGTATCTTATAAAAACTGGGACTTGTCGGCTTTGTTCCAGGGGGCAACTGGTGCATTGGTTCGTTTCCAAACTGAGTCAGGTGATATTGGTAACTTTACCAAATATGATTTTGACAACCGTTGGTCAATCGATAAGCCAAGTAGTGAATTCCCTCGACTTGCCAGTAGAGGTGATACTTATTATACTGGTGGTAACTTTGGAAGTAATACACTTTATTTATTGAATAAAAATTATATTCGATTGAAAAACGTAGAATTGGCCTATAATGTACCTTCTAGTATATTGTCAAAAGCTAAAATTGGGGGCTTGCGTATATATGTAAATGGAATTAATTTATTTACAATTGATAAACATAAGGTTTTTGACCCTGAAGCTGAAGCTGGAAACGGAGTTTATTATCCATTGTCAAGAGTAATTAATGGAGGTTTTACACTCTCATTTTAAACATTATTTATAAAATTTATTTTAAATTTTATAAATAATAAATTACTTAAACAATTTATAAGTATTATCAGTTTAAATATAAATATTAAATAAATTAACAATTTTTTAAAAAAAATATGAAAACAATAAAGTATTCAATAGTTTTTATAGCGCTAATTGTGGTAACAACCCTTTCTTGCGATAAAGGCTTTTTAAACACGCAGCCACTCGATAAAATTTCGAGCGAAGCCACTTGGTCAGATGGGCCATTGTCAGAAGCGTTTATTTTTAACGTATATTCATTTTTAGGTTATGGCGGTTTTGAAGAGCAAGCACAGGCTAGTTATACAGATGAAGCTATGTTTACACACTCTGGTCGTAACATAAACACTTTTACAGAAGGTAGCGAAAGTCCATCTAACTTGGCTTGGTTTAGTAGTACTTACAATTGGGGTAATATGTATTTAGCTATTCGTCAAGCGAATGTGGCTATTTCGAGGCTCCCAACTGCTACATTTACTAATACAGCCTTAAGAGATAGGTTATTGGGTGAAGCTAAGTTTTTGAGAGCTTATTATTATCACCAATTATTAAGAAATTATGGTGGTGTACCTTTAATTGATAAGCCTTTTGGTTTAAATGAAGATTATACTGCAGCTCGTAATACTTTTGAGCAAACAGTTAATTTCATTGTGAAAGATTTGGATGAATCAGTAACGCTATTAAAAGGAAAAGGTTTAACTAATGGCAGAGCTTCAGATATTTCAGCACTAGCTTTAAAGGCAAGAGTATTGTTGTATGCGGCTTCTGACTTACATGATGGGGCTAAAGCAACAGCTGTAAATGCTGGCCTAGCTTCACCATTATTGGCTTATCCTGCTGGCGGTCAAGCGGGTAGGTATGCAGCTGCAAAAGCAGCAGCCAAAGCTGTTTTGGATGCAACAACAGGTTATAAATTAAACCTATCAGCTCCTGCTTCAGCTAAAGATGCCCAAGCTAATTATACGGCTATTGCAATGGGTGGTGGCTCTGGAGCAGCTGATCCTTCAGGCGTTTCGGATTTATTATTTCAACGTAGTGCAACAGCTTTATATACTGTTGAAGATAACTGGCCATTGGGCGGCTTACATTATGGAATTAATAATGGGCCAAACGGATACCATAACTGGGCAGGTAACACACCAATTCAGCAATTGGTAGATGATTATGAAATGATGGATGGTTCTAAGTTTGACTGGTCAAAAGCGGAGCATGCTGCAGACCCTTATGTTAATCGTGATCCACGTTTTTATGCAACTGTTTTGTATGATGGTTCAAATTGGAAGCCACGCCCTTCTGATGTAATTGGTGTTGACCCTGTCAGTCAAGTTCAAACTGGTTATTATGACGATGGTAAAGGCAATAAATTGAATGGTATAGATACACGTCAGTCAGCTATCGAAAACTGGAACGGTACCCGTACTGCTTATTACACCCGTAAATTTATCGATCCAAATCCTGCTTTACCAGATAATCAATCAAATGCACAAGTTGTACCTTGGCCTTTCTTAAGATACACTGAGGCTGTATTGAATTATGTGGAAGCAGCTATTAAAACTGGTGATGAAGCAGAAGCAAAAGCATGGTTGAATAAAATCAGATTTAGAGCTGGTATGCCTGCTATTACTGATTCAGGTGCTGATTTATGGGCAAGATATATAAACGAACGTAGAGTGGAGTTAGCTTATGAAGAGCAACGTTTTTATGATACTCGACGTTGGTTAATAGCACCTCAAACAGTTGGGCGAGGTATTAAAACTATTAATGTTGTTGCAACTTTGAAGCCTGGAAAAAGCCCTAATGTTCCTTATAAGTATGACAAATCAGTTTATGACTACAAATATACTGTGGTAAATAATACTGAGAATGAAACTCGTAAATGGGTGGATAAAATGTATTATCGTCCTTTTGGTAGAGATGAGATTGCCAGAAATTCAAAATTAGTTCAGAATCCTGGATACTAGTAATTAATGGTTCATGTAGGAACACGCTTTGAGGCGTGTTCCTACAAATCAAAATTAAGATTGAGGCGTGTTCCTACAAATCAAAATTAAGATTGAGGCGTGTTCCTACAAATCAAAATTGAGGTTCATGACTTTTGTACATTATCAATATGAATAAATTACCAAATTTCATATTATTAGTAGTCAATTTAAGAACATGACTGTAATTATTGTTTTCAAAAAGCCGCTTAATTCTTTGAATTTAAGCGGCTTTTTCTTTTATACCGAGTTCAATTTTTTTATCTTTGATTAAAAGAAAACTCCCGCTATATTTCAATGAAAAAACCCAATATTTATTTAAATATATTTAAATTTCTATTTTTTCTAATTATTTCTTTTTCTTGTAAAAAATCTGATAATTCAGACTCAGAAGGCAATTCGCCTTTATTCAAATTATTACCACCTGATCAAACAAACATTACCTTTCAAAATACCCTTTCCGAAGGCCCTAATACAAATATCTTAATGTATGAGTATTTTTACAATGGAGGTGGTGTTGCCACAGCCGATTTCAATGGCGATGGATTAGATGATATTTATTTCACTTCAAATATGGGTGAGAATAAGCTTTATTTGAATAGAGGAGCCATGAAATTTGATGATATTACAGCGGCCTCAGGAGCAGGAGGCAGGCCTGGTCCCTGGAAAACTGGCGTAAATGCAGTTGATATTAATGGTGATGGTAAAATGGATATTTACTTGTGCTATTCAGGTGCTATGCCTTTAGAAAAGCGGATGAACCAGCTATTTATCAATATGGGTAATGATTCTAATGGTGTTCCTCAATTTGTAGATAAAGCTCCAGAATTGGGTTTAAATACGCCAGCATTTAGTAATCAAGCCTATTTTCTCGATTATGATCGTGACCATGATTTGGATATGCTTTTGTTGAACCATAATCCGAAATCAATGCCAATATTAAATGAAGCTCAAACGGTTGAAAATTTAAAGAAAGATGATCAATTTATTGGACTTAGACTTTTCAAAAACAGTGGCTCTCATTTTGATGATATTACCCCAATTACTGGGATAAGTTCAAGCGAATTGAGTTATGGCTTAGGGCTTGGAATTTCCGATTTTAATAATGATGGTTGGCCCGATTTTTATGTATCCAACGACTATCAAATACCTGATTATATGTATATTAATCAAAAGAACGGCACATTCCTAGATGTAAGAAACGAGCAAATTGGCCACACTAGTCAATTTTCGATGGGTAATGATGTAGCTGATATCAATAACGACGGGCTAACTGACATATTTACCTTAGATATGCTTCCAGAGGGGAATCAAAGGCAAAAACTATTGATTGGACCTGATAATTTTGCTAAATTTGATCTTAATATTCGCTCTGGTTTTGGTTATCAATATATGAGAAATATGCTTCAATTGAACAATGGAAACGGCACTTTTTCTGAAATTGGACAATTGGCTGGAATTTCTAATACAGACTGGAGCTGGTCGGCATTATTGGCTGATTATAATGCTGATGGCTTGAAAGATTTGTATGTTACTAATGGATATACAAGGGATTACACCAATCAGGACTTTATAAAATATATGAATGATTATACCCAAGCAAAGGGTAGGCTCAAGCGTGAAGATGTACAAGCCATCATTGAAAAAATGCCTGCTTCAGATGTGTCTAATTATTTGTTTATTAATAAAAATGGCCTACAGTTTGAGAATAAAACTGCTGCTTTTGGTATTCCGCTTCTTGAGCTTATTGATACCTCACTACCTATTACTCAGGCTCTTATTCTTGCGCCTACCAGAGAATTATGTGTACAGATTACGAACGACCTTGTTAAATATAGCAAATTCAACCGTTCTGTAAATATTACGGCAGTTTATGGCGGCACAAGTATAACTACACAAATCCGTCAGATTAAAAAAGGCAGTCAAATTGTAGCTGCCACACCAGGACGATTACTCGATCTTATTAATCGTGGTGCGATTAATATGAAAACAATCCGTTATGTTGTTCTTGACGAGGCCGATGAA
>JANMZR010000424.1:0-2080 GCA_031383555.1 Cytophagaceae bacterium
ATCGTTGACTTTATTGGCTAATACGATGATGAATACGGATGAGTTTTTAACTAAATAGCTTAAAAAGTAGATTAACAAAGAGTTTAAGAGGTTTAGAGTTTTTTTGATTTAATAGGTTTGGAAAATCATAATTTTAAAATGACTTTGTGCATCTCCATGCCTTCGAGCAAAAGAATAATATATGATACGACAATCCATTTCTGAAGAAGCTTTTTTTGAAGAAGCCAAATATAATACCCGAAGGCATTTTTTAAAGCAATGTACTTCTGGGCTTGGGGGTATGGCAATTGCCTCAATATTAGGAAGTTGTGGTTCAAGACCTGCTAGTAAAATAATTGATGAAAATCCTTTTGCAGTGAACCCATCGCTATTTTCTCCTAAAGCAAAAAACATAATATTCCTTCACATGGAAGGGGCACCTTCGCAGTTGGAACTATTTGACTATAAGCCAGAATTGGCCAAATTGGATGGCCAACTTTGCCCCCCGTCATTGATTGAGGGCAAAAAATTTGCATTTATCAAAGGTATTCCAAAAATGTTAGGACCACAGGCCAGCTTTAAGCAATATGGGCAATCAGGCGCTTGGTTTTCTGATTATTTTAAGCATTTGAATACCTTGGCGGATGAGCTTACTTTCCTCAAAGCCATGCATACCGATGAATTCAATCATGCACCTGCACAGCTATTTATGCATACAGGTAGTGCACGTGTGGGAAGGCCTAGTTTGGGTTCGTGGATAACCTACGGACTTGGCTCGGAAAACCAAAATATGCCAGCTTATATGGTATTAGTATCTGGCTCAGAGCCATCTGCAGGTAAGTATTTATGGGGAAATGGCTTTTTGCCATCTGTTTATCAAGGTGTGCAATGTCGCTCGAAAGGCGATCCCGTTTTATACATCAACAACCCTGCAGATATTGATGCTAATTTGCGTAAAAAATCAATTGAAACGATTAATAAAATAAATGAGAAGACCTATTCTGAAATTGGTGATCCAGAAACTTTGACTCGAATTTCTCAATACGAAATGGCCTTCAGAATGCAAACGGAAGTGCCCGAAACAATGGATATTAGCACCGAACCAGCCTATGTTCATGAAATGTATGGTACCGAAGTAGGAAAGGCAAGTTTCGCCAATAACTGCTTGTTGGCCAGAAAGTTAATAGAGAAGGGTGTGCGTGTTGTTCAACTTTTCGACCGCCGATGGGATAACCATGGTACCGATGAAGGCTCAGGTGTAGATATTGGGCTTCGCAATAATGTAAAATATACAGAAAAAGCGGTGACTGCTCTAATTAACGATCTTAAACAGAGAGGTTTATTGGATGAAACTTTGATTGTTTGGGGAGGGGAGTTTGGCCGAACACCCATGATGGAAAATCGAGCGGGCGATAACGAAACCAAGCTTAAAGGTCGTGATCACCATGTGGAGGCTTTCACTATGTTTATGGCTGGTGCTGGCGTTAGAAAAGGGTATTCACATGGCGAAACGGACGAAATTGGCTATTACGGTATCAAAGGAAAAACCCATATTCACGATCTTCAAGCCACTATTATGCACCTAATGGGCTTTGATCATGAGCAATTCACCTTCCCATTTCAAGGTCGAAATTTTAGGTTGACTGACACAAGTGGAAAGGTGATTCGGGAGGTTTTGGGGTGATTTGATTAAATTTAAAGAATAAAATTTCAACTATTCCTCATTATACTCAACTTCCCAAGTATGATCTGACAACAATAAACATTTGGCTAAAAAGCAGCTGTATTTGAACGACCTGCCCCATTCGTTAGGTGCTACCAATGACAATAAATCAGTGCCGTCCTCCTTTTGATACATATAATAAAATTCATTTATAATGGGCTCAAAACCCATGGCGGCATCATATATCCGTTCGGATATTTCTTTGCGTTGCGATAAAAGTTTTGCTTGTTTTGCCAACACTTCCATTTGATCATACAGTTGGTTCATTTGTCGGTCAGTTTGTTGGCGCATGGCTAAAACTGAGCGGCCCTTCACTTTGCCCATATCCTCAGGTCTTATTACTGCCCCGCCTGCTGTATGTGCATATGGCAAAAGACC
>JANMZR010000440.1:0-6147 GCA_031383555.1 Cytophagaceae bacterium
TGCGATCTAAATCAAAAAAAGCACCAATATGTGGGCCCGTCTCACCCTCTAAGATATCTTTTGTAATTCCTACGGTTTTTGAACCAGGCACAATATCTCGCTCAACGGGCACATCTGTTTCAGTAATACCATGCTTTTCTAAAGTGAATGTTTGCAATTGATTTACTTTCTGAGCTATTGCTTCTATTTGTTGGTTAAATTGATCAATTTTTTCTTTTTTAAAATTACTTTTTTCAGGAATTAGTTTCAAATTTTCTGCTAATCGAACTCCATTTTGCAGGAAAGGCTTTGAAACGGCCTCAACTCGCCGTATTTGACCTAACCAGTGCATTTCCTCACCTAAAAACAAGCAATAGTCGGTAAATTTATTTGTATCAAAGTCTATATTTGGGTCCCAAACTTTTAGGCATTGGGCTACTACATAATAAGCCTCCACATAATTATTTAATATTACAGGAGCTACCAAAATTCTTTGTTTTTTTAATAAGGCTATTATATCAAAATCCGGCTCAAACAATTGATAAGCTGCCTCTTGGGTTAAAAATTCCAATTCAGCCTCAATTTCAGCGGTGAATATTTCTTTTGCAGAATAAAAAAACTCAAACTTGAAAAAATCACGCAACTCCATTATTTCAGTCCAAAATTTCACCATTCGATCTTTGGATTTTATGGTTGAAATTTTCAAGAGTGCCAATTCAATAAATGCTCGATGATATAGATGCTGTACCGACATATTTGCATAATAAGTGGCCTGCAAATATTTCTCTCGATTTACTGTATATTTTGTGTGCAAACTTTCGCCCTGCTTGTACAATATATTGGCTTTAGTAAGCAAATTTAAGGCATTGGTTACTGACTCGCCAATGGGCTTACCACGGTCAACCAAGGCGTCTAATTTATGGCTTTCAATCAACTGCATTAGGTCGGAAACATTAGATTCAACACCACGTTTCGTTAAAGCAAATTTACTCAAAATGGCCATGCAAACCATTGAAACAGTGGTTATTGGCGTGATTTCATTTATTTTATGAACCAAATCAAAAGCTAATTTTGAAATAGAACTTTCAGCTAAAATAGTTTCTGAGTTTTCAGTAGGAATTTCAAATTTTTGATCATTTTGCAATTCAACTGGCTGGCCTATTCGAAGTGATATTTTTCCCAAGCTATCTTTGCCCATTTTTCGCCAATAATTAATGAGCCATTTAATATTTTCAGGATTTTTCTTTTTACCACGGCCTTCCTCGGTCATTTCATCCACATCAGGAATTAGGTCATAAACAATAGAAACGGGCACATACTTTGCCTTTAAGTTAGCATCGTTATTTGCCTCCATAATATACTTCAAAATACCCATTTGAGGCCAAACTAACTTGCCTGTGCGAGAGCGAGTTCCCTCAATTGCCCACATAAAGTGTGATTGCTTATTCAGTAAATAGGTAATGAAATGCCGTAATGATGCTTTGTAAACTGGGTTATCTTTAAAAGACCGACGGATAAAAATCGTGCCATTTTTACGTGCCAGTTTGCCCACCAAAAACAAGTCAAGATTAATTCCCGCAAACAAAAAAGGTAAGGGAAGTCCATGCCTAACCAACACTAAAGAAAGTACTAGCAAGTCGATATACGACTTATGAGTAAGCACAAAAGCAATAGGATTTTTGCGCATTTCTTTTGCCAAAGCCTTCAATTCCAAAGGATTAATATCAATCGCTTTGTCATAACCTTGTGAAATCATGTATTGAAAAGCCTCAATAAAAGCAATATTTGTAGTCTGGTCTTGTTCAGTAAATAACTCCTTAAGATATTGCTCTGCCTCTACGTTTATCTGCACTTGGCTAAGTGCTTTTTGAACGGATATTCTTGCTAATTTTTTTTGAAAGTCAGGGTCATGTAATATATTTTGAATTTCGGTGTTGGTTAATGATTTATCCATATAGTATTTAAAATAACAGCACTCCAATTTTAAAAACTCTTACACTTTTCTATTTTCCGAGAAAAATGCCAAGTGCTTTTAAAAATTTAAAAAACATGCCTTAAAACTTAAATTTAACTAATTTGTTCGCTAAAAGCAAAAAAAGCTGATTCAATTCTATATTCAAAAATTTGGTGTAAAAATTTAATCATTTTATTATTTTTTTGTATTATTTTTACAAATAGATTATTGAGTTAATGCCTAATCAAAATATTTACTAAAAATAATGCTTAACAATTTGAAGCGACCATCAATATTTTGGCTTTTAAGTGAACCCGGACGAGCCATATTTGAATTAGGTTTTACTGTGCCGTTTGCCAACCTAATAAGTAGGCAAAAGTCGGGCGATGGCCACCCGGTGATGGTTTTGCCAGGCTTTATGGCTTCTTCTCGCTCTACTAAAGTATTAAGAAATTTTATTGAGAATTTAGGCTATGAAGTTCATGATTGGGGCTTAGGGCGAAATGTTGGTAAAATAGATTTTATGACACTTTTGTTGGAACGAATTGATGAAATTTACCAAAAAACTGGGCAACAAATTAGTCTAGTGGGTTGGAGTTTGGGAGGTATTTTCGCAAGACAAGTAGCCAAAGAAAGGCCAGATTTAGTAAGGCAAGTTATTACCCTGGGCACACCTTTTGGTGGCTTAGCCGAGCCCAATAATGCAGAGTGGATATACCAGTTGATTAATAATGGCAAAAAAGTAAAACATGTTAACAACTCGTTTCTAGAAGATTTGCCTAATCCAGCACCCGTGCCAACTACCTCAATCTATTCTAAAGAAGATGGAATAGTTTCTTGGAAGCATTGTATGGAAAAAGAGGAAGACAGTATTCACCAAAATATTCAAATACGTGGCAGCCATATTGGAATGGGGGTAAATACTTCAGTGCTTTCAATTATTTCTGACAGGTTGAAATTAAAAAAAGACAATTGGCAAAAGTTTAACCCCAATAACTATTTGAACCGCAAAATTTTCTACCCTTCTTTGTGATCTACAATTAAAACTTACTTATCGGCCAGCATAAACTCTCCTTTTATAAGCCAAGAAACACCAAAGGCCCACAATATTATGGCCTCCAAAACAAATATTGGCTTATAATTTTCTAGTGAAAGTCTAATTGAATCATTTAAAAATATTAACAAAAGCAGCAATAAACATAGGATAATTACATAACCGCAAGTTCTATAAATTTTGTTTCTTTTTACTTTTTGAGGGGTCATAATTCCTACATGTTTTGTAAAAAGAAATATTGAAAAGTAGGCCAAAATTAAAAAAAACACTACCGCAGAGCCCGTATGAAGATGACGAAAATAATCGGGGAATGGGTAGGGTTCTAAACTGAAATTGCATGGAGGAACAGGGTCTTTCATGTTTGTAGGAAATATTGCTGCAGCCAGCCCAAAAATACATGCAAAATTGCCCGCCCAATTATCACGATTGTCATAACCTTTATAGCTAAATAGGAAAATAGAAATTGCACATAAAATACCAATAAATACATCTCCAATTGGTGTGTAATAATATTGACTGATAGACATTTGAATGTAAGAACAGGCACCCAAAAGGTAATTTCCCAAAATGAGAATAACAGGAAGAGCAATACCAAGAATTCCAATTATTTTTCTGATTTGTAAGTAGCCAATTACTAGTTTTTCATTTTCCATTTTTTACTTTAGTTTAGAGTTGGGTTAAAATTATAGAAAATATAGCGTCCAAGAAAGAGTATAATTACCTTTTTTAACAAAAGGTATACTTTCCTTAAAAAATATAAACAAAGAGGTTTATAGAATTAGAGTTTTTTGACATAATTAATGTGTTTTTCTTAAAAATGGGCATTACAGGATTTAGAGTGGAAACTAAACAAAATGACAACAAGAAACAAGTTCCTTCGCCAGCTTTGCGGCTCTGGATGACATCCACGGAAGCTGTCATGCTGACATGGCCACAATGGAATTGAAGCATCTTGTTTATTTTAAAACCATTTACTAATTGATTAAAAAATTCTTTTTCACTCTAAATCCTGAAATACCTAAAAATGAAAGCTTATTCCAGCATAAATTTGGGATGATTTTACACGGAAACGGTCATTTGGTGAACCTAAAGGTACAGTCTGAATTTTTGAAGAAGTGGTTAACTCATTGAATAAGAATTGATAAGACAAATTCAGTCCTATTTTTTCAGTAACTTTTACACGGCCATAAAAGTGTGAGTTGAGTGAACCACGGTCATTATCCCCCACCAACAAAATATTAGGTGAAGTTGGTGAAGCTTTTACTGATTTTACCTTAGCATTTGAGATGAAATTGGGTGAGCCTTCAGGCCCAAACGAAAAGCCGAGAGCATCAATATTAAAACCAACTTCAACATAATCTCCCAATTTATAACCCAAATCAATCAATAAATTCAAAGAAGAAATGGAAGGCTTTGGTGCAAATAATGAGTCAACGTTTGCAGGTTCTACAGATAATTTGGCAGGTGCAGTAGTTAAATAAATATCTTTTCCGAAATAAGAGGTGAATCTTACCCCTGTTCCAACTATGAATTTTCCATTTTTACCAATAAACCAATCTTTTTGCGCTGAAATTACTGCTGCCTCAGACCCCTTACCAGCACCACCCCCAATTTGAATATATTTTGATCCAGATTGTGCAATCAATTGGTTAATTGAAATTATACAAAACAATATAGACAAGTATTTTTTTTTCGATTTCATATGACTTTGATTTTTACAAAAAAACGAATTCCAATTTGAATTAATTGTCGGATATATTGCAAAAAAGTTTAATTATTATCTTGCTCTTTTCTTCAAATTATCAATAGAAATTGTAATCAGTCTGCCTTTCTTCTCTTTTCCACGATAGGTAATTAATTTTAATTGGGAGGCACCTTTTGGCACTGAAATTGGGTTTTTATAAATAGGATAAAAAGCATCAGGTGGTGAATTATCCCAACTATAATGTATATTCAAATCTACTAATTCGGTAGTTAAATCGGTAATAGGCAATCCATTAGCATCTTTTGTAACTTTTATAATTGGGTCATACATTGCAGTTGAGTAATTGATTTCACCCGCATCGAACCGCTTGAAATGCTCCTCCACCTTAGTTGTGAATCGACTCCAATTCTTATTTTCTTTAGGCGACCATACCACTTCTGCAGTGGCCAAACTTCGTGGCCAAGTCATATATTGGGCATAACGCATATTGTATATTTGCTCCGACCATAAATTGGCCTGTACACCTTTTATCAAAATGGGATTAACACCCTGAGGAACAGGTTCATAGCTATAAGATTTGTTTAAACGGAGGGTTGAATACACTTTTGCCTCAGTGGCAGAGTCGCCCTGCATATAGTCGATATAACAATATTGAGAGGGTGTCATTACTACTTCATGGCCTTGGCGTGCTGCTTCAATTCCTCCTTTTTCACCCCTCCAGCTCATTACGGCTGCGCCATCGGCAAGTCCACCTTCCAATATTTCGTCCCAACCAATTGTTTTTTTACCTTTACTCGAAACTATATTTACGACTTTTTTGGTGAAATATGATTGAACTTCATCCATATTTTTCAAGCCTTCTTTTTTCATTAACTCAGCAATTGCAGCATCTTTTTCCCAATAATTTTTAGGGCACTCATCGCCCCCAATATGTACATATTCGAAAGGGAAAAGCATAGCTAATTCAGTGAAAACTTGATCTAAAAATGTGTACACTTTAGGGTTGGCAGGGTTTAGAGTATTATCCAAATATCCTTTCACATGTGGACCCGACCAATCAAATAACTCTTCTCCAGAGCGCACCTGGTAATTTTCAACTCCTTTTGTAAATGAAAGCTCTGGATACGCAACCACAGTTGCCAAAGAGTGGCCAGGCACATCAATTTCGGGCACAATATTTACGTTGCGTTCTTTGGCATAAGCCACTATTTCCTTGATATCGTCTTACGTATAAAAGCCACCATAAGTACGTGGCTCGTCAGCAGGTGGCGGTGCAAAAGTTCCAAAATACCCTACCCTTTCAGCATTATAAGCACCTTTTTTTGTTAAATTCGGATAAGCTTTGATTTCAACTCGCCAGCCTTCATCGTCAGTTAAATGCCAATGTAGTAAGTTGTATTTATAGCTAGCCATATTGTCGATATAAGTTTTTACATCTGCTTTTGAGAAAAAATG
>JANMZR010000020.1:0-12552 GCA_031383555.1 Cytophagaceae bacterium
CTGTTCCACCAAACTGATGTGAAAGCAACTGTGCACCATAGCAAATACCCAAAACAGGGATTTTGCTACGAAATCGTGAAATATCAACGGTAGGTGCGTCCTCTTGGCGAACTGAGCATGGGCTACCGGAAAGGATAATCCCAGTTACCTCCTCACCTATTGATGGCAAATGATTAAATGGATGTATTTCGCAATACACATTCATTTCACGTATACGTCTGGCTATCAGCTGTGTAACTTGCGAACCGAAATCTAGAATTAATATTTTTTGTGTCATGTTGTTTCTCGGGTTTACACCCTGATCTGTCTTTCAGGGTTGCGCCCTGATTTTTTTGAATTACGCCCTTTCAGGGCTTTCAATTTCAAAAAAATAAAAATTAAATAGCAAATGGTTAAGCATTAAAAAACTCTTTTAATAATTCAATGTTTACCCAAAATTAAATAAAAGCCCTGAAAGGGCGTAATTCAAAAACAAAGGGTGATAGCCCTCTAATATACAAAGAGTAATAGCCTCCATGAAAAATCAATCCCAAATATACCTTTCATCAAATTCAACTTCATATTTATTCAAAAAAGTTCGAAACTCATCCTTAAAATCCTTTTTTTTATGGTGCTCTTTTTGATTTTCAATATATTTAATTACTCTCTGAACATCAGAATGTTTAACTGAAAAAGCGCCATAACCATTCTGCCAATAAAAGTTAGAATAATCAGCCCCTTTCGTTTTAATCCAACCTGATGAATTAGCTTTAACAACTTCTAACAATTTCATTAAAGCAATTTTCTTTGACAACATACATATGATATGAATATGGTCCAAATGACCACCAACCTTCAAAACTGTACATTCTAATTTATTACAAATACCTCCTAAATAGGAAAATAAGTCATTTTCAATTTCAGGCAAGATAAGCGGTTCTCGATTTTTAGTGCTAAAAATTATATGAATATAATTTTGAACTAATGACTGTCCCATTTTTGGAAAAAATAATAATAATTTCAAGTTAAATCAAAAAAGCCCTGAAAGGGCGAAATTCTATAAAAATGGGTGTTAGCCCATTGTTTATAAACCTAATCCCAATATATCCGATACTTCTCCCTCATTTTCTTATAATCTATCAAATCTTTTTGCCAGCCAACTTTTATTTTTTTCTCAGAAATTCCTGCTAATAATTGCTTTCTTAACGTGTCTGAACCAGCCAATCGATCGAAATGAGCAATATTATTGATATATTTTTCTTTGTTTTTCGCTTTTTTCAAAAATTCAATTACATATTTTAAAGAGAAACCTATATTTTCAGCCTGTACTTTTCTCAAATCGGTCCCATAACATTTTTTGCCTTTTAATGGAGGGTTAACCGACCCTGGCATTGGCTCTGGAGTGAAAGAAAATTTACCAAAAGTGCTATCAGCAGATCCAATAATTTGAAATTGCTTATCGGTACCTCTGCCAACTGAGGCATCCATGGCTTCAAACAAACATAGTGAAGCATATAAATTAATCGATTGCTGGTTGGGTAAATTAGGAGAGGGTGCAACGGGCAAAATATATTTCATTTTGTGCGTATAGCCCTTATTTTCAATTATTTGCAAGTTACATTTTGCATTGTTTCTGAGCCAACCTTCACCATTTATCATTTTGGCCAATTCCCCCATAGTAAGGCCATGAAGCACTGGAACAGGATTATAACCAACCATCGAGCGATATTTTATATTCAAAACTGGCCCTTCAATTAAATGACCATTAGGATTGGGGCGATCTAAAATGATGAGTCTTTTCCCGTTTTCAGCGCAGGCCTCCATCACATAATGCATGGTGGTTGGGTAAGTATAAAACCGCACGCCAACGTCCTGTATATCAAATACAACAATGTCAATATCCTTAATTTGATCAATTGTTGGTCTTACATTTTTACCATAAAGTGAAAGTAGGCTTATACCTGTTTTTATATCAATATTGTTAGCTACATGCTCCCCATCACTTGCAGTGCCTCTGAAACCATGTTCTGGTGCAAAAATGAATACTATATTCACCCCCAATTTTTGTAAAGTATCTGCTAAATGTGTATTGCCAATTGTTGAAGTATGATTCACAACCAAAGCAACATTTTTATTCAACAATAAAGGTAAATACCTATCAATTTGTTGGGCACCAGTTTTGAATGTTTTAGGCAGAGTTTTAAGCGGCGGTTGTGTGCAGGCAGAAAAGGCGAGAAAAAGAAAAAGGAAAGCCGAATATTTAGTAATTTTGTTCATTGACATCCATTAAGATACAAAATAACAAAAAAAAATTCAATTTGAAAATTTTAGAATTTGATAATTTTCAAATAATATCAATAAAAAAATTGCAGATAATTCGATTTACTTTTTCAAATTAACTAATTTTCAAATTAATTGAATCTCCCTTATTTCATTTCCCAACGTATTAGGAACCCAAAATCCGATACCTTCTCGGCTACAGTTACAAAGCTTGGTATTGCTTCAATAGCTGTTGGAATTGCAGTAATGATTATTGCATTCATGGTACTTTTTGGCTTTAAAGCTAATATTGTAAATAAACTCTTTACACTAGCACCTCAAATAAAAATTTCGAAATTTACCCAAAATCAGTCTTATGATGAACCAGCCATTTCAACCCAAACTACTCTTTTCGATAGCTGGAAAAAAATAAATGAAATTGCTCATTTACAACCAGTTGCACATAAAACAGGCATACTCAAAGCCAAAGAAGATATTCATGGGGTATTACTTAAAGGTGTAGATAAAACCTATAATTGGGCTAACTTCAAACAAAATATTATTATTGGAAAAACGATATCATATCCAGACTCTGGTTATTCGACTGAGGTAATAATTAGTCAAACCATTGCCAATCAGTTAGACTTGAAAGTTGATGATTCGGCAATTATTTATTTCCTACAACAACCACCCAAAGCCCGCAAACTAAAAGTGGTAGGTATTTATGAAACCAATCTGGAAGAGTTTGATAAACAGCTTATTATAGGCGATTTGGCATTAGTACAAAGGCTCAATAATTGGCCGAAAGATAGTGTAGGCTCTTATGAAATATCACTCAATAATTTCGAAAAACTACCCGAAGCCCAGGAAAAAATAGTAGAATTAATGACACCAGAAATGAACATTGAAAACGCAAAGCAACGTTTTTTGCCGATTTTCGATTGGCTTGTTTTGTTGGATAGGAATATGATTTTGTTTTTAGTTATCTTATTTTTTGTGGCTTGTTTTAATATAATGGCAGTATTATTAGTGCTTTTGATGGAGAGAATTCCTATGGTGGGTGTACTTAAAGCCATTGGAAGCAGTGATTGGAGCATTCGTAAAATATTTGTATATGTGGGCATAAATATGATATTGAAAGGCCTGTTTTGGGGTAATTTTATCGGAATTCTAATTTGTATAATTCAGTGGAAATTTCATTTAATCCCTTTAGATTCTGCGAACTACTTTATAAGTTATGTGCCAATTGGTTGGAATTTTTGGGTGATTCTGTTAATAAATCTAATTGCAATCTCTTTGGTTTCATTGGTGATTATTGTGCCTACTTTTATAATAACTCGATTAAAATTGGTGGAGGCAATAAGTTTTGGAAAGTAAATTTTCGTTTAAAATTATTTCGTTTAATCAAACAAACAGAATTGTTTTTGGGTTTATAACATAGAATTTAAATAAGTTAAATATGGCTTCAGCAACACCTAACGTAATAGCCGCATTAAGGCAAACTTCACAAAACTTAAAAAACAATGAGGCCTATCAATGGGGACATATGGGAGCCTGCAATTGCGGGCATTTAGCTCGTGTAGTTACGCCATTTACAAAAGCTGAAATTCATCAATATGCAATCGCTACACGTGAAGGTGATTGGTCAGAAATGGTTTCAGAATATTGCTCAGTTTCAAATGCCCCAATTGATATGGTAATAGCTGAAATGTTAAACGCTGGTTTTACAACTTCTGATTTGCAATACTTGGAGTACCTATCTGATCCTCAAATACTTAAATTGTTAAATAAATCTACTTTAAATAGAAACAACCGTGCCGATTTAATTGAATATTTGGAAGCATGGGTGGCTATTTTAGAAGAGAAATTTATACAGAACGTTTCTATTTCATTTGATTATTCGCAAGAATTAGTTTCATAAATTACGTTGAGCTTGCACCAAATGCCGCTCAATATGTGCAGTAATAAATTGAAAAACATCTCCCAGCTTTAATTTGATAAATTTTGTCAAAGAAATTGGGATTTTAATTTTGTTGATATCGGTATTTTTTGCCAATCTTAAATATTTCAAAAGTAATTCTTGCTGGTTTATAAATTCTTGAATCACTTTTATTGAATCCAATTCAGCATCAGGAACATGTTTCTTAAAGGCTTTCATTTTATTTTTAGCATTTGGCTTCATCAATCCTGTAAAATAATTGCCTAACCAACTACTTTTAAACTGTGGATTTGCAATTAAATCTATATTATTCTCAAAACCTTTTTTTATTTCTGGCAAATAAAAATAACCATAAGTGTTCAAATGTTCCAAACACTGAACAATACTCCAACCACCTGTAATTGAAGGTTTTAAAAGTATACTTTCAGGTAAATTTTGAAACTCTTTAATAGCAATTTGAATTGCTTTTTCTACCCTTTCTTCCACATTGTTTAGTAATATACTTGAGTCTTGCGCTTTCATAATTTTCTTTTTTATGCAAATTTGGCAGGTTGATAAATAAAAAATCTTGGCAATTACCAAGATTTTCATATTCTCAATTTATTTATCAATTTACTAAAGTTAGTCGGGTCAATACCTAGGTAATTGGCCAAATATTTATGCGGTACTAGTTGCAAAATATGAGGGCTACGTTTCAACATTGTTAAAAATCTATCCTCAGATGAAAAGCTTTGAATTTCAACCATGCGCTCTAGTAGCCCAGAAATTGATATCGAAAGACCTTTCTTAATTAGTTCTCCAATAATGGGAATTTTATTTGCAAGATCCTCAATATCAGCATATTGTATTTTCAAAAATTTAGAAGGGCTTAAACTTTCATAATAATATCTGGAAGGCGTTTTATTTATCATAGAATCAATAATACCACCAAAAGAAGGGCAATAGGTAAATAACAATGTGGCTTCTCTCCCACTTTCATCTGAAAAATAGATTCGCTGCACACCATCAATCACAAAATAAAGGAACCGTTCCGTTTCGCCTTGGTTAGAAATTATTTCCTTTCTTTTACATGAAAATGGTTGCCATTTTTGAGAAAACAGCAACCATTCGTCATCCGAAAGAGTTTGAAAAGTATTCACTAAATTTCTTAAAAGTAAAAGTGAATCATTCATAGATTAATTTTTCCCCTCCTCAACTGCTTTCACTATTTCAGGCATATATTTGCTCATCATTATCTCTAAAGTTTTTTTCTGAATATCAGGCTGAATATTTATGAATTTTTGACCAGATGAAGTTTTATAAAAGGCTGATAGATCAATTATTTCAGTAATTAATAGGTGCTTTTCAAAAATAGAAACCATATCTTCATCCACAAATCATTTTAATATCCCTTTCATTCAATTCATCATAGGTTTCATTTTCATCATATTCTTTTGAATCTAAACCAGTAGTCTATTCCATGCTTACTCCCCCTGAGGGCAACATGGCATCCATCATTTTATCCATGAAAAAGAATCTTGCTTCATTTCTGAAATAAGCTCACGAATGGATTCTTTTTTCGACTGACCAACAGTCAATTACATGTGAATAGGCATAAGCCTAAATGATAAGCGATTTTTTCATTTTAAACTATGTTTGTTTTATACATTTTAGAAATGCACCTAAATAAGCCAATTTATGCCAATAGGATTTATCTATTTTAGTTTTTCCAACGCCAATCTTTACCAATCACTAGTTCTGTTTTAAGGCCTTGGTCAATAAGAAATTGCTTGGTGGCCTCGCTATTGAGTTTTTTGGCTTTTAATATTGGCGTGTTAGCAAGCGCATACAACATCATTGAAGTATATCTTACTGTATTTTCCATTTCTTGCTTATTGATTATACTAATGTTATCGCAATTGGCGTGATAACAACCCAATGCTTCAGGTGCAAAACCGCCATTCGGGTTCATAGTAGGTACACCTTGAATCATAAAACCCTGATGGTCAGAGTGTAAATGTGCTCTGTTGGAAATAGTATTTAAAAATGAGGAATCTATTTTTTTTATTTTTTCTCCTATTTCTCGGGCAAAATCAATCATTTCATCTCGCCCATCCACATTAAAGCCTTTCACATTATTCACCATATCTAAATTAAGCATATATTTTACGGAACCTAATTTTTGAGTTTTTAAATAATCTTTTACTAAGGCTCTAGAACCCAACAAGCCCTGCTCTTCACCCATGAAAAGTGCAAATTCAATTGTACGTAAAGGTTTAATATTCAAAGCTTTAAATGTACGAGCAATGTCCAACACAGAAAATGAGCCGATACCATTGTCCATTGCACCAGTAGCCAAATCCCAACTGTCTAAATGCGCACCAATGATTATTTTCTCATTTGGATATTTACTTCCATTTATTGTAGCAATTACATTTCTAGCTTTAATTAAACTGCTATGATTTTTCATTTCAATAAAAGCCAATAAATTGGGATTTTCAGTAATCCAATTACGAATTTGCAGGCCCGATTCCATTGAAATACAAACAGCAGGTATACTAATTAAATCACCAGTTACAGAAGCGGTGCCAGTCAATAAAACGTTTCGAGGTACCTGATTCACCATTATTACCCCAGTAGCTCCGTGTTTTATCGCTAATGCAGTTTTTTCAGAACGATGCAGATTTTTTGTTTCCTTTGGCAAACCTACTAAACCTAGGTTCATTAAAACTACGTTTCCCTTTACCTTTTCACCCATAGAATTAAAATCTGACTCCAATCCATTCCCCAAATCAATAATATGGCCATGCATTTTACTGTTTACTGGCGTTGAGGCCAAAGCAGTTACTTGTACATTTCTAAAATCGTCAGAATTATCAGGTGCTATTTGCAAGGATACTGTATCTCTGCTCCAAGCCATTACTTGAAATGGAAAGTATTTCACTTGTTTAAAACCGTATGATTTCAATAAATTAAAAGCATACTCTTCGGCTTTTTTACCATTGGCGCTTCCAGTAAGTCTATGCCCTATAGAGGCACAAGCCCCCGACAATGAGCTATAAGCTTTCGAATTGGCATTCACTTCTGAATTTATTCTTTGGAATACTTCATCCAGATCATCATCTTTTAGTTGAAAAGAGACTGTACCAAAAAACAATAAAATTAAGAGAAGATACTTGTGTTTAAGGAGCATTTTTTGTAGAATTTTTGATAATAATCAGCACCAAATTACAACTATTGTGGGATTTACTCATCATTTAAACTCAATTTTTTATTAATGGTTATTGAAATAAGTATTTTAAAGAAAAAATTAGTCAAAACTCATTATTTTTACAAAAACAAATTTTAGAAATTGCGGCTCTTATGACCAAAACGTATATCAAATACTTACTTATATTATTTATTTCAATTATTTTTCAAAACTGTAACAATCAACAAGAAAGCATGTCGACAATGATGAATCCAAGAATAATGGATGTACCAACTATTGAAAAAAAACCACATCAAACAATCCTTCATGGCGATACTTTAATTGATAATTATTATTGGCTGCGATTTAAAGAAAATAAAGAAGTTATTGATTATTTAAACGTTGAAAATAAATATAAGGATTCAGTAATGTCTCCCACAAAAAAGCTACAAGAAAAGTTATTTAAGGAAATTAAGAGTCGAATAAAAGAGGATGATGAGTCGGTTCCTGTAAAAGATGGAGGTTATTATTACTATTCAAAATTTGAAAGAGGGGGAGAATATCCGATTTTTTGCCGAAAAAAAGGGGATTTGAAAGCCAATGAAGAAATAATGTTGAACGGAAATACTTTAGGAAAAGACAAACCTTATTTTAGCATAGGAGGCTTAGAAGTATCTGATAATGAGCAACTATTGGCCTATGGGATAGATACAGTGAGTAGGAGAAACTACACATTAAAGTTCAAAAACCTTCAAACCGGCGAAATTTATAAAGACCAAATAAAAAACACAGAAGGCGGTTCTTATGTTTGGGCAACCGATAATAAAACTGTTTTTTACATAAAAAGAGACCAAAAAACGCTTTTGGGTTACCAAGTATATAGGCATGTTTTAGGTACCGATGTAAAAGCTGATGTGCTGGTTTATGAGGAAAAAGACAACCAGTATTATATGGGTTTATTTCGTGGTAAATCTAAAAAATATATCATAAACGTATCTGACCACAATGGTGTTGCCAATGAATATAGAATATTGGATGCAAACAACCCAACAGGGCAATTCAAAGTATTTTTGCCTCGAAAAAACGGGCATGAATACAGCATAGAACATTTTGAAGATAAATTTTATATTTTAACCAACCTTGGTGGAGCTACAAACTTCAAATTAATGGAGGCAATGGAATCAGAAACCAATAATACTTTGGCTTGGAAGGAAGTGATTGCCCACCGTAATAATGTTTATTTGGAAGGAATGGAAATATTCAAAAACCAGATTGTGTTGCAGGAGCGAAAGGATGCACTATTACATATTCGAATTATTAATCAAAAAAACCAAAAAGAGCATTACATCAATTTTGGAGAAACAGCTTACGATGCAGGTATTGGTAGTAATCCTGATTTTAATACTGAAATTTTAAGGTACAATTACACATCAATGACCACACCGAGTTCCACATTTGATTATAATATGGAGTCCAAAAAAGGAGTTTTGATGAAAGAACAAGAAGTACCTGGGGGTTATGATAAAAAAAATTATGTGACAGAGCGCCTTTGGGCAACCGCTCGTGATGGTGTAAAAGTGCCAATTTCAATCGTTTATAAAAAAGGATTTGTAAAAAATGGTACCACACCCTTACTTCAATATGCCTATGGAAGCTATGGTAGCTCATCCGATCCTTATTTTAGTGCGGCTAGACTTAGCCTTTTAGATAGAGGTTTTGCATTTGCAATAGCGCATATTAGGGGTGGCCAAGAAATGGGGCGCAATTGGTATGATGATGGCAAAATGGATAAAAAAATGAATACTTTTTATGATTTTATCGATTGTTCAAAATATTTAATAAAAGAAAGGTATACCTCTGAAAAACACTTATATGCCAACGGAGGCTCAGCTGGAGGCCTACTTATGGGTGCCATTGTAAACCTTAACCCAGAATTATACCATGGGGTGGTGGCAGCAGTACCTTTTGTGGATGTGATAAATACGATGCTCGATGATACAATTCCACTCACTACAGGGGAATGGCTCGAGTGGGGTAACCCTAAAATAAAAGCAGAATATGAATATATCAAAAAATATTCTCCTTATGATAATGTTGAGAGAAAAGCATATCCTAACATGCTTGTAACCACAGGTTTACACGACTCTCAAGTACAGTATTGGGAGCCAGCAAAATGGGTAGCCAAGCTCCGTGAGTATAAAACTGATAAAAATATATTGATAATGGATTGCAATATGGATGCTGGCCATGGTGGTGCCTCAGGCCGTTTTAGAAGATTAAAAGAAACAGCTAGAGACTATTCATTTATTTTGAATTTGGAAGGAATAAATGAATAATAGATATTAAAATTTAACCCCTTGACGGGCGTCCTCACCCGATACTTTTATGAAATTTTCAACAAACATCAACTTTCAAAAAATGAAACAATTACTTTTTCTAATAACCTTTTACATTATTTCACAAAATGGTCTTTCTCAAAAAATACTCTCAGAACGAGCTAGAGCTGAGCTAATTGACGAACTGTTGGAAGATAAAATGACCAATCTTTTACCCAAATTAATGCGCAAAACAGGTATTGATATGTGGGTGATAATCAGTCGAGAATATAATGAAGACCCTGTGATGAAAACCATGTTGCCTTCGGAATGGTTATCGGCAAGAAGAAGAACGATTATGGTATTCACTGATAAAGGTGAAAAAGAAGGAGTAGAAAGGTTGGCTATTGCCCGATATGATGTGGGTAACTTGCTCAAAGGCGAGTGGAATTTGAATGTAAATCCCAATCAATGGGATGCTTTAATGAGAATAATTGAGGAAAGGAATCCTAAGAAAATCGGGCTAAATTTCTCGAAAAACTACGCCCATGCTGATGGTCTCACTTTCACTGAACATGGCGAATTTATAGCAAAATTACCGATAAAATATAAAGATAAAATAGTTTCTGCTTCCGATTTGGCGGTGGGCTGGCTTGAAACCCGGACCGAAAAGGAAATGGTGATTTATAAGCAAATATGCCGAATTTCTCATCAAATAATTGAGGAAGCATTTTCTGATAAAGTGATTCAACCTGGCGTTACCTCAACTGACGATGTGGTGTGGTGGATGCGCCAAAAAGTTACGGATTTGGGTTTAGAAACTTGGTTTCACCCCACTGTAGATGTACAAAGGCAAAGCCCTGATGCTTTTGACCACTTACGCACCTTTTCAAAAAAGCCGACAAAACAAATTATTTTGCCAGGCGATTTATTGCATTGCGATTTTGGAATCACCTATTTGCGGCTCAATAGCGACCAGCAGCAGATGGCTTATGTTTTAAAGCCTGGCGAAAATGATGTGCCAGAATTCCTGAAAAACGCTATGAAACAAGGTAATAGACTGCAAGAATGCTTAACTGAAAACTTTAAAAATGGTAAAACTGGTAATGAAATTTTGGAGGCCGCTTTGGTGCAATCTAAAAAAGAAGATATAAATGGCACTATTTATACCCACCCGATTGGTAACCATGGCCATGCTGCTGGCCCAACCATTGGTATGTGGGACAATCAAGGAAAAACCATTGGCCCAGGCGACTATCCTTTGAATTTCAATACCGCTTATTCTATTGAACTAAATGCTGCTGTCGAATTGGAAGAATGGAAAAAACCAATAAGAATTATGTTGGAAGAAGATGGCTTTTTTGATGCAAATGGGAAGTTTGGTTATATCGATGGCCGGCAAATGGAAATAACTGCAATTCCTAAAAAGATGATGGGGGTTTCGAGGAATTAGTTTGCCCCTTCAACATAAGCCTTAAATCTATCTAAAATAGCTTGCCAGCCAGCTTGTTGCATTTCTATTGGATTTTCTGTTTCTGCATCGAATACTTCGGTTACAATTACTCCATCACCAGATTTTTCGAAAGTAACAAGTATTTGTCGTCCGTCAGCAAGGCTATAAGCTATTGATTCATTGGTTTTTATATCATTATATACTCCTTCAAAATCAAAAGAAAAGCTTCCATCTTTAGCGGCCATGGTATGGTTAAAGCTTCCTCCAATTCTTAGGTCGTTGGTGGATTTTGGACAATGCCAGTCGTCTGAAGCAGCATTCCAATTGACAACATGTTCAGGAGAATTAAAACATCCCCAAACCTTCTCAATTGATGTATTAATTTGTGTTGAAATGGTAATTTTTACAAAATTTTCCATAAGTTTTGAGTTTGAAAGTTTGTTAGTTTGAAAGTTTAGGAGTTTGGTCCTTGCCTTTTTTACCTCCTTGCCTCTTTGCCTATTTATTTTAAAAGCCTCAACAAATATTCCCCATAACCTGATTTCACCAAAGGCTCAGCAATAGCTTTTAATTCATCTGCTGTAATATAACCCATTCGGTATGCCACTTCTTCGATACAGCCAATTTTTAGGTCTTGGCGCTCTTCAATAACTTGAACGAACTGCCCAGCTTGCATCAAAGAGGCAAATGTACCTGTATCCAACCATGCTGTTCCTCTGCTCAAAACAGAAACTTTAAGGTTGCCTTGCTTTAAGTATACCTTATTAATATCCGTTATTTCATATTCGCCTCTTGGACTTGGTTTTATGTTTTTGGCAATTTCAACAACAGAATTGTCATAAAAATAAAGGCCAGGCACTGCATAATTACTTTTTGGTACCATTGGTTTTTCTTCAATAGAAAGTGCATTAAAGTCTTTATCAAACTCTACCACCCCATATCGTTCAGGGTCATGCACTTGATAGGCATAAACTACACCTCCATCAGGGTCATTATTCGATTGCAAAAGTTTACTCAAACCTGAGCCATAGAAAATATTATCACCTAAAACCAGCGCAACTTTATCATCGCCTATAAATTCTTCACCAATTACAAATGCTTGTGCTAGGCCGTTTGGCTCATACTGAACCTTATAACTAAACTTACAGCCAATACGACTGCCATCGCCCAAAAGCTTTTCAAAATTTGGCAAATCGTGAGGTGTTGAAATAATTAAAACCTCCTTTATTCCTGCCAAAAGCAGAATTGAAAGTGGATAATATATCATTGGCTTGTCGTAAACAGGCATTAATTGCTTGCTAACGGCCAAAGTAAGTGGGTGTAAACGTGTTCCGGAACCCCCGGCAAGTATTATTCCTTTCATAGCCCCCTAGCCCCCAGTGGGGGAATTAGTATTTAGTTATTTAATAATTTATTTTACTACTAATTATGACAAATC